>CALAUY010000031.1 GCA_937892015.1 uncultured Bacteroidales bacterium
CTACAGCGAATGCGGCATCCGTATAGGTGCACTCATCACGAAAAACAAAACGGTGCGCGAGGCCGTGATGAAGTTCTGCCAGGCACGACTCTCGCCACCCCTCTTCGGACAAGTGGTGGCCGAAGCATCATTGAGTACACCGCAAGAGTACATGGACCAAGTCTATGACGAGTACCTCGAACGCCGCAATTTCCTCCTCAACGAACTGAACAAAATACCCGGCGTCTATTCGCCGACACCCATGGGCGCTTTCTACACGATGGTGCAGCTGCCGGTGGACGATGCCGAACGCTTCTGTCAGTGGTGCTTGACCGATTTCCAGTACGAGGGACAGACGGTGATGATGGCCCCGGGTGCGGGCTTCTACACCCACCCCGATGAGGGCAAGAACCAAGTACGCATGGCCTACACCCTCTGCCGCGACGATCTCGCTAAAGCGATGATTGTACTGGCCAAAGCGCTCGAAACTTACAACGAAGAAGAACAAAAACAATGATTATGAAACAGAAAAACAAATTCGGGTACATGCTCTTCAAGCACTACGTGCGCTTCTTATTAGACCGACTTCTTTATCGCAAGCATTATTTTATCGGAAAGGACAACCTGCCGGCCGATGGCGAACCGTTTATCGTACCGGCCAACCACCAGAACACGGCCATTGACCCCGTGGCAATGGTGCTGGCCTACCCCCAAAAAGTCCACCCCTACGTGTTGGCCATGGGGGGCGTGTTCCGCTGGAGTCCCATCATCAACGCCATCTGGGACTGGGTGGGGATGTTACCCGCTTTCCGCATGGATTACGAGGGCGTGGAAGATGCACTCAATCGCACCAAATATGTGGTGGATTTTGCCGCGACGAAAATGATGGAAGGTCATCCCGTGATGCTTTTCCCCGAAATGGACCACCACGACGAGCACTGGATGCGCACGTGGACACCCGGCTATCTCGAGATAGCTTTTCAAGCGGCTGAGAAACTGCATTTCGAAAAAGATGTCAAAGTGGTGCCGATGGCCCATCACTACTCATCGTACTACGGGGCACAGGGCAGTTATCTGCTGCAATACGACAAGCCCTTCTCCCTGATGCCCTACTACGAGCAGTACAAGGCCAAACCCCGAACCACGATACGCCAGATCAACGCCATACTCCGCGAGCGCGTCAAGGCGATGATGCTTTACACCGACGACATGGAGCATCACGACCTCTACGATTTTGTGCGTAAGACCCGTTTCGGCGACGATTATGCACGGCACTTGGGCCTCCGACCCGATTACTTGCCCGACCGACTCTCGGCCGACAAGCAGCTGTGGGCCGATATTGAGGACGGAGTGCAGACCAAGCCCGACGGCCACACAATCGTGGACAAGATGACCGACACGTGGCAAACTATCCGACGCGAAGAGAAACACCTGCATCTGCGCGAACACGCATCCGAGGCGAAACGTCTCTCATGGCCCTGCATTGCCGCCTCGTTGCTCGTTCAACTCGCCCTGCTACCCCTATGGATAGTGTCCCTCTTCCCCGCTGCACTGTGGTATTATGTGCCACCGATGTTCATGCCCGGCAAAGAAGACCGATACTACAAACTCTACACCCAAGCCATGCAACTGATTGTCGATGTGCTCGTACTCGTCCCCCTCACTATCTTAGTGACCGTCTTGGTTCTCGGACTCGTTTGGGGTTGGTGGTGGCAAGCTGTGGTTTGGATAGTACTCTGGTACCCCCTCTCGTTGTTCGCTTGGTACAATGGCAACCGGATGCGCCGGACGTTCGAACAGGTTGTTCTCCGAACGAGAAAATCCGACGCTGCACGACTCGACGCCCTATACACTACCCTGTACGGGTTGCTCGCACAACTGACGACAAAAACGCAAGGATAATCACTCGTTTTGTGCACAAAAATGCATAAAACGAAAAAAAATGTAGCATTTTTACACTTTTTTTGACAAAATATTTGCATATTGTCAAAAAAAATAGTAACTTTGCACCCAAATTGGCTATTATGCTCTCTTGGAAGACGTCCAAGAGTGCACTATTGGTGCATGCGTACGCACGTACGCGCATATCAATTAAGGTATAGTGGCCGATACTATAAACAGTAACATAAAAGGACAAAATATGATGAAACATCTCCGTTGGATTAGTTTGTTTGCGGGCTTATTGTTTGCGGGCGTACTCTGTGCCCAGACGCAAGACAGTATCCCTTACATGATGAGTTTTGAAGAGGCAGACTCGGTTGAATGGCAGAAATGGCACATCAATGAGGGCCCGAACGCACCCCAGTGTACCGACAAATGGATGGTAGGCACCGACCAAAAGTCGGATGGTCACCGTTCGCTCTATATCTCTGACAACGACACCACCGCGCATTTCCGCGTGTCACACAATATCGTGTTCGCTTACCGCGACTTCTTGCTGCCGAGCGGCAACTATATCGTGGCGTTCGACTGGAAATGTATGGGTTCAGCTCAAGCGCAACTCTACGCGGGTTGCGGTCCTGCAGTGTCGTTGCCCTGTGAGGCCATCACGACCAATACGAACGCTTTGCCGCAGAGCTATATCTCGTGGTCGCAAGCGCCCCAGTTGTGGAACCAGCGCTACTGGCAGAACGTGCATATGGTGGTCAACTCGAACGGAACACGTGTTACGCGGCTCTTCTTTGCTTGGGTGTCGAACAACACGGATACCACCCTCTACAGTTATATAGGAGCCTGCATCGACAACGTGCAGATTTGTAAGGCCAACAGCGCCCCGCCCTCACAAGTGACGGTTGATGTGGCGTGCGACTCTACAGTCGTCCGCTGGACGGGCACGAGCGACAGTTACCAGATGGGTTATCGCCGTATCGGAGAAGATAACTGGCACAACCGACTTGGCCTCACAGCCCTTGCCGGCAATGGAGAAGTGGTGATAGAGGGCATGGAAGAGGGTATGTACGATTTCCGCATCCGTGGCATCATGGGTGGCGACACCTCCGTCTATACCTACAAGAGTTCGGTAGTGCTCTTCTGCCCCGAAGCGCACTGTATCAACTATGTTGACCTGCACGACACCACCGGAACGGTCGTCTGCCGAACGGGAGAGATAGGGTCGTCCGGTGCGGTCAATCCGTCGCGTACACGCATCGGCACGGTCGATTACGGACCCGACGATGAGAACAGTCGACATACTGTCAACTGGGACGTGCATGCATACGACGTCCGTACACGCAACCAACTGCCCTTGATACCCGACGGCGAGTTGGCTACTATACGTTTGGGCAACTGGCGAACAGGTGCCGAATGGGAGTCGGTTACGTACGACTATTACGTCGATAGCATCTATTCCATCTTGCTGCTCAAGTATGCCGTCGTGCTCGAGGACCCGGGACACGACAGAGCGTCCCAACCGCGTTTCACCCTGTCGGTCAAAGACCAGAACGGCAACGAGGTGGATGCCAGCTGCGGTAGTGCTGATTTCTATGCAGGACGCAACTCCGGCAACAAGGGTGAGGGATGGCATTACGAGACGAACCTCTCATGGAAAGAGTGGACAACGTATGGTATCGACCTCACACGATTCATCGGGCAACAACTGAAGATAACCGTCTCGACGTACGACTGCGCTTGGTCAGGGCACTACGGATACGCCTATTTCTGCCTCGGTTGCGCCAAGGCAAAGATAGAGGGCATCAGTTGCGGTGACGACTCCAAGCTGACGGCACAAGCGCCCGACGGATTCGCGTACGAATGGGCTTCTATACACGACCTGAATACCATCGTCTCCACCGAACAAACACTGGAAGTGGATGCTACCGATACGGCCACCTATCGATGCCGACTCTCCTATTTGGATCAGCCTGATTGCTATTTCGACCTCTACAGCTCACTCTTGCCGCGCTTCCCCATCGCTGCACTCTCCTACAAATACGAGCCGACCAATTGTGAGAACCGTGTGGCGTTCACTAACTTGAGTCACATCATGACCAAATACGATGGTGACACACTCGGCACACATCATTACGATGAGCCGTGTGAGGAGTACGAATGGGTCATCAATGGCGAGCATTTCACCGACAAGAACCCCATCTATGTGTTCCCGCAGGGTGGGGGACAGTTCCCCGTGACCCTCTTCGCGTCCATCGCGAACGGGCGTTGTGTGGATGACACCACGTTCACCGTGAACATCCCGGCTGTAGGCGACGTGTATCTGAACTTGACGGACAGTATCTGTTATGGCAGTCGGTACGTGTTCGGTGACCAATCACTCACCACGTCCGGTGTTTATACCCAGACGCTCAAGAGCCGTGCCGGTTGTGACAGCATCTGCACACTGAACCTCACCGTGCTGGCACAGAGCATAACGAATTTGGCCGACACGTTCATCTGCGCTGAGACGACGTACGAGATAGATGGCGAGCGTTACCCCTACAGCACTTCACGCCAATGGGTACGCCACTTGCACAACACCTTCGGTTGCGACAGTACGGTGGTGCAAAACGTTACGCTGCTCGATACTATCAAACCCGAAGTGGTGATAACCAAAAATATTGTGGAAGATAGCGACTTGGGCGTTATCTCCGTTGGTGGTACCGGCTATTCGTACTACACGGTCAATGGTGTTGTTCATACCGAGGACTCGCTCGTCGATCTGGTGCCGGATACCTATCTGTTCATTTTCTACAACGAGCATGGTTGCGAGAAAGCGGTTACGCAAAACCTCAATCCCGGCTGTGTGGGAAGTCTGGTTTATCAGCGCTGGAACGACGTGCTGTCGGTGAAGAACCCCACGTACGCGGGCGGGCGTGCTTATAAGATGTATCAATGGCGCAAGAACGGCATCGACGTGTCGGGTGCTACTAACTCGTACTATTACGCCGGACAGTACCCCGAATACGAACCTACCGGACATCTCGACATGAACGCCACTTATACGGTGGCAATAAAGGTCGATTCTGTCAGCTCTGACTGGCAGGAGACCTGCCCCTATCACCCCGTTCCGCTGGTGGATGGTTCGGCCATCGAATATACCGAAGAGAGCATCTCTCTCTCGCCGCTGTACCTGCGTGCAGGAGGTAACATGTGGCTGCATACCGATGACCCCGCTCGCGTTGTATGCCACAGTCCGTCGGGGCAACTCGTCTTCTCAACCGAAGTGTCGGCCGGACGCACTACCCTCCAGGCACCAACCACTTCGGGTATATACCTGATGACCATCTACTCCACAAGGAGTAAGAAATCGTTCAAAATATGTGTAATCGATTGATAAAGGAGGATACGACAATGAAAAAACTGACTGACAACCGCATCGCAAGCATCCTCTTTGTTGCATGGATGACTCTACTCTTGGCCGTTCCCGCTACAGCGCAGAACCGCAACAAGAAGAACGATTCGATGATTGCACGTTACTCTACCCACTACGTTACCGTTTGGGGCGGAGCAGGCTATTCAGGACTGCTCAATAATTACCCGACGGCAATAGGTGGCATGAACGGCGTGGCACTCAACCCCAACAAGTACGTCGGCACGTTCGACTCCAAATTTATCGGTGGGGGCGGTGGAATGATTGGTTTCGGCTATGAGTGGCAGTACAAGAAATTCCTCCTCAACGTAGGCCCGGAGTTCCGTATTTTCACTTCTGCCGACAAGATACTGCTCGACAGCCCATACGATGTGGACTATACCTACACGGACATCTTGGGCACGTGGCCGATGCGCAACCACTATCAGTTCGAGAAAAACTTCCGCGAGATAGAAACCGTCGGGCAGATTATGTTGCCCGTAACGTTCGGTGCCAAATTCGACTATTGGTATTTCCTCGCAGGTGCCAAGGTGGGTTACTCCGTCATGGGTGCATGGAGGCAGAAAGGTGATCTCACCCGTTCGGTGACGGACTTGATGGCAGTCGATGACTGGTTCAACCTCACCTCGCTCGACTACAAGACGGCTCCTTACGCACAGAAATCGTCCGATGCGGGCAAGTTGGGCAATCAGTTCGGCCTTGACGTGGCTATTACTGCTGAGGCCGGCGTCAATCTTGAGGAGTTCTTCTCTGCCAAATGGAATGCCGACAACATGAAACGTCGTTTCCCCTACCACTTCCGCGTGGCCGCTTTCGTCGATTATGGTGTGCTGAACCTGAACGTGAGTCAGGGTCTTGCCCTCGCAACGGCCGATGAGTCAACCATCACCACCGGTTCGCTCCACGCTTCAGAATGGGCTACCTCGCGCGTCAACTCGCTGTTAGTGGGTGTCAAGGGCACGTTCTTGTTGCAACTGAACAAACCTAAGGGACGCAAACCTATCACGCCACAACTGGCCACAACCGTTTGGGATAACACCAACGCCGCCAAACCCGTTCTGTTGGCAGAGGCCACCGTCAATGTGCTCAATCTCAGCAGCATGCCGGCCAAATCGAAATCGTCGAAACCGAAAGCGGCCAAACCGAAGAAGGTGACGACGAACAAGCAAGGCGCAACGCTCGGTAAGTTCAAGGAAGGCACGTACGATGTCTGGGCAGAGAAAGTCGGATACTTCAATAGCGACACTATCCACGCCCTCACGCTCGTTGAGCCCGACGTGCCGGAAGGAAAGAAGAGTGCCAAACCCGAGCCGCAACGCGTAGAGATGTCGATGATTAAAGTGCCCGTCTGGATAGTCACCGTCAAGGACGCGAAGAGCGATGCCGGACTTGTGGCCAAAGTGCAAGTGTTGGATGCTGACGGCGGTGAACTCTTCAACAAGACCATCACTACTGCCGAGAGCGGTACTGCCACGATGGTGTTCGACAAACCCGAGTACTTGGGTAGGAACTACCGCGTGAAGATCTCTGCTGACAAGCATATCTATCAAGAAGGCTCTGTCTCTGACCTCTATGGTGCCGATACGTTCGTCCTCGAACCCATCGTTCCGAAGAAAGAGTGGATTCTGAAGAACATGTATTTCGCCACGAACAAGACGGAGATTCTGCCGATGTCCGAAGAGTCATTGAAGACACTGTACGACTTCCTCAAGGAGAACCCGAAAGTGCGCATCAAGATTATCGGACACACCGACTCTGTCGGTACCGATCAAGCGAACCAGAAACTGTCTGAAGGACGTTCGGCAAGCGTGAAGAACGAGATGGTGAAACGTGGTATCAAGGCCGACCGCATCGAGACGGAGGGTCGAGGCGAGAGCGAACCTATCGATACCAACGAAACCGAAGAAGGACGCCAGAACAACCGCCGCGTTGTGATTCAAGTCCTGTAACATAAAGCAACAGGGAAGTTCCCATAAATAACGTTTGTTTATGGCAATGAGAAAATATTTCATATGGGTGGCAATACTCGCGGGAGTCCTCTTGTGCGGCACGAAAGTGTCGGCACAAGTGCTTTACTCGTGCGATTTTGAGGATGCCGCAGAGAACGCTCTTTGGGTTATCAACAAAACATCCAATGCCCGCCCGCTCGCCAACTACAAGAATATATGGCATATCGGTACAGCGGGCAACTGCGCTGATGGCCTACTGGGCCTGCATATATGTCCACAAGGCGACACCACCCTCAACAGTTCAATCTCGTCCACCACTACCGACTTCATAGTGGCTTATCGCGACAACATCAACTTGGGCATTGCCGGCACTTTCTCGCTCAGTTTCGACTGGAAAGGGTCGGGCAAGTCCCTCGACGGACTCTACGTCTATTGGATTCCGAGTTCGTACACCAACAACATTAACTCCAATTATGGCACGGCATCTACGCCGGCAGCACTGGACCCGTACCGCCTGACTATTCTGCGCGGAGCTCCTACGTGGCGGAACTACTCCACTACGTTCACGTCCTCCACTCCGACCGGCAAGTTGCTCTTCATCTGGTTCCAGACGGCCGGCAACGCCATCAACCCGCCTGCAGCTGTGGATAATATCGAGATAGCTCAGACCTCCTCCACCTGTCCTGCCCCGACGAACTTGACCTACAACGCGACGGGCGGTACGCTCACGTGGACAGGCAGTGCTACCTCGTACGACGTGCGCTACTGCAACACGCATACGGGTATCTGGACAACCGACAATGGCGTGACGGGCAATACCTACACCCTACAGAACATTTCCGAGGGAACCTATACGTTCCAGGTACGTGCCAACTGCGGTGATAATATCCACTCTGCGTGGTCGTCTATCTCGCAGTTTATCTGGATTGCGGGCGTGCGCTGTATCGACCTCTATGATATAGGTGCCAGCACTGCCCATACAGGCGTTTGTTATGTGGGGGAGCATACTGCCTATTCGCACACTGCCCTGCAGTGGAGCACCACGCCCCAGATGGTCGATTACGGCCCCTCTTCCAACGCCAGCATGCACACGCTACATACCCAAGTGGGCGAGATTGACCCCAATACGTCCGATAACGGCGGATTGCTTACTATCCCTGAAGATGAGATAGCTACTATCCGGTTGGGCGCATACACGTCGTCCGGTGAAGACGCACGGATAGAATACAAATACAAGGTGCAGAGTGGCATGTCCGACTTGCTCGATTTGCGGTACGCGTGCGTGCTCGAGTCGGGCGGACATAGTGCCGACAACCCGTTCTTCCAACTGGATATTCTCGACCAGAACGGCCGACAGATAGATGGTTGTACACATGCTTATTTCGTGGCGGATATGTCGGGCACGTCCGGCACCGGCTGGCACCAAGAGGGCGACATCTTCTGGTGCGATTGGCGCACAGTGACCGTCTCACTGATGCAGTTCGTCGGTCAGACGCTCACCATCCGTCTGACCTCTTCTCGCTGTATCTACGACACCCACTTCGGTTACGCCTATTTCACCCTCAGTTGCCGCAGCGGTGGCCTTGAGGGCGTTGCGTGCAACGATTTCTCTACCGACCACTTCACTGCCCCGTCGGGCTTCAACTATGAGTGGTACAAGCGCTCCGAACCCGGCACCATCCTCAGCACGGACTCCACACTCCATATCAGCAACCAAGATACCGCTATCTATGCGGTCAAAGTGAAATCGAAACTGACTGACGGGTGCTATTATATCCTTACAGCCAACCCCAACCCGCGCTTCCCCGAAACGGATGTCACCTATCAGGCCTCACAAGAGAACTGCCAGAACATCGTACGCTTTGCGAACAACAGTAGGGTGGTGATTGTCAACCGTTTAGACACCACCATCAAATCGTATTCTGACGACCGGTTAGACGATGTGTTGTGGAACTTCGACGATGGAACGTCGGTGGTAAGCAACACCGACTCGGTCGTAGAGCATATCTTCCCGCAATCAGGCGGCACGTTCAACGTCAAAGTCAAATCGATGATGAGCGGTGGTATATGCGAGAACGAGCAGACTTATACGATGACCCTGCCCGAACTGGGCGACAAACGTCAGGAGACAGTCATACAGCACTGTTATTCAGACGGCACACCCTACACGTATAACGGCATTGCACATACGCAGTCGTTCCAAGATTCTACCATCTATCGCCTTGCCTCGGGATGCGACTCCACCGACGTGATAAGTGTCAATTTCGTGGAGAAAGTGACGGAAGAACTCTACGACACTATCTGTGCCGAGGTCAACAACTATGTCTATAACGGCACAGTTTATAGCGAGTCGGGCAACTACCCCGTGAAGTTCTTGTCGCACCTCAATTGCGACTCCATCGTCACGCTCCACCTCTACAAGCACCCGCAACCAATCATCACTGTCGATTCGGCCTTTGCCACTTGTGCCGACGAGGCATCCGGCATTGCCATCCCGTACTCGCTCAAAGATATGGACATGACAGTGGATAGTATCCACGTTGTGATGGGCGACGAGGCCGTGCAGCACGGTTTTGAGGCATCGTACGCCTTCAAAGCCGGCGATATACTCAACATCACTTGGCCCGAAGATATCACACCAAACGTCTATCAAGGCAAGGTCATCTTCTCCTCGCCCATCTGCCGAAGCTATGCTTTCGACTTCAAGATAGAACTCTACTACCCATCTTCCGCCCTCGACCAGAAGAACGGCATCGTCGCGGTGATGAACACCGACTACAACGGCGGGTACGATTTTGTCAGCTACCAGTGGTATCGTAACGGCGAAAGAATGGATGGCGAGACCAAGTCGTACGTGCGCGTCTCAGACGAAGAGGATATGAACGCCGAGTACTACGTCGTCGTACTGCGTGGCGAAGATAATGTGGTACTCCGCAGTTGCCCCATCATCTACACCGGTGGCGGATGGCGTGAAGCACTTGAGGATATACGCGAAGAGTCTGGTGCCGTCAAGGTGCTCAATAATGGCATCCTTTACATCATTCGAGACGGTGTGTGGTACACGGTTCTCGGCACAACAATAAGAAAATATGTACAGTAAGAAAAACATAATCCTGCTCCTTTTGTTGTGCTTGGCAACAGGTATGCAGGCCGGTGGACGCAAGTTTAGGCAAGACCCCGTGAACCATTTCCTCACCCTTTCTCTTGGTGGCGGTGAGGTCAATACGTTGTCGGCTTTTGCTATCCCCGCTTCCAAAGACCTCATGGGCGCAGATGCAGTCTTTGCTTTGGGGTACGAACTCAGAAAGAAGAGTTTCTTCTTCGGACTCGGAGTACAGGCCGATTTCGACCTCACCCGTCAGCAGTTGGGCACTTTTGTCGAGAGTGAATGGAGACGAGATTTTGAGAACGACCCGCACGTCTATTCGTATCGGTACACCGATTTTGCAGATGTGCAGCGCAATCTGCAACTGGGTGTCCCGGTCTATTTCGGTATGTATTTCAATCCATACATCTACGGAACAGTTGGCGCGAAGTTCGATCTCTGCTTATGGGGCAACCATACAACCACAACGCTCCTCTCCACCGACGGAACATATCCGCGCTACGATGAACCGATAACGAATAGTCCGCGCTACGGCTTCTATACAACGGATATCTATTCGTACACCGGTGAGGCTAAGCAACCGATGAAAGTGGGGCCCACACTCGAGATTGGTGCCAAAATCCCTCTCTATACACGCACACGACGCATCGGTTTGCGCATCGGACTCTATGCCGAGTACCTCTTCCCGCTGGAGTTCTCCAACCAAACGTCCCTCGTTGACTACTCTCGCGTCGATGCCAATCCCGCAACGCTCAATAAGACCGACTTGCAAACCAATATCGTCTTTGGGCCGGCGATTGGCTCACCTTATCAACTGCGTGCGGCCCAGAACCTCGAACTCGGAATCAAGGTGACCCTACTCATCAACTGCACCGCTGAACACAAGATATGCAACTGCGATAACGAAGCGGGAATACAACCTATTCGATATACCGGTTCGGGGGGTAGAATAGAAAAATAACAAAAAAAATGCATTTTTTTGCAAAAAAATTTGCACAATTGAAAAAAAAATTGTAACTTTGCAGGCTTTTTGGTGCATTTTGGGGAGATATCCATTGGGCTGAACGGCACGTAAAAAGCTGAAAATAAACATATTGGTACCTGCACGTGAGGGGCAAATAGCTCCTCCTTCATGGTGTGGCTACAGACATCTGCTGCGCACTTTTGGTACACTTGCAGTCGAGAAAACTGCAACCCGATGAGAAAAGAATTTAAAAATATATACTAAAATGTCAAAGATTTGTCAAATTACCGGCAAGAAAGCCATGGGTGGATGCAATGTGTCTCACTCAAAACGTCACACTAAAAGGACGTTTGATGTGAACCTCTTCCACAAGAAGTTCTACTGGGTAGAACAAGATTGCTGGATCAGCTTAAACGTGAGTGCAGCTGGTCTGAAAACAATTAACAAAATGGGCCTGGACGCAGCACTCAAACAGGCCGCTGAAAAGGGGTACCTTTACGAATAAGCAGGAGGAACAACTATGGCAAAGAAAACCAAAGAAGCACGTGTGCAAGTCATCCTTGAATGCACCGAAATGAAAGCAAGCGGTCTGCCGGGTACGTCACGTTACGTCACCACCAAGAACCGCAAGAACACTCCTGATCGTTTGGAACTTAAGAAGTACAATCCTATTCTTAAGAAGTACACCATCCACAAGGAGATTAAGTAATTAACCATCTTAAAAAGAAAGGACATTAGATTATGGCAAAGAAAGCAGTCGCGACCCTGCAAACGGGTAACTCAGGACGTAACCACACCAAATGTATTAAGATGGTTAAGTCGCCCAAGACCGGTGCTTACATCTTCCAAGAAGAAATCGTTCCGAACGATAATGTTAAGGAGTTTTTCGCCTAATATGGTGAAAGCATTTTCAGAGACCCTCCCTCACATGAGAGGGTCTTTTTCCGTTTTTTTAAGCTCTTGAAGCTCAACGAATCACACCATGATAGGCATCATTATCAACACCAAATCCGGCAAAAAAGCATATCTCAAACAGCGATACTACCTCTTTCAGCTCCTCAAAGAGCGCGGCGAAGCGTACCTCTATCGCATCACCCGTTATGCGGGACACGCCACCGAACTGGCACGCGAACTGGCAGAGAAGGAGGGCATCCGGCGCTTTCTTATCTTCGGCGGTGACGGCACCATCAGCGAGACGATTAACGGACTGATGTCGGCACGGATTCCCGACCGACAGAACCTACAGTTTGGTATTATGCCGCGAGGTACCGGCAACGACTACGGACGGTTCTGGGGACTTACGAAAAAACATCGGCAGTCGCTCGCTCAGTTCTTTGGTGGACGACCTCAACCTGTCGATGTCGGTTGTGTGGAGTACCAACGTAACGGCGAGGTATGTAAGCACTATTTCGTCAACTCGGTCGGCTTTGGAGTCGATGCCCGCACGTGCGCTTACACATCCGTTATGAAATACTACGTCGGGAGTCACTCCATCAACTATTTCTTCTCCCTCATCGCTGCCCTCACTCACCACAAATCCAAACAAGTCAATTTGACGACAGACGAGGGGCTACAGATTTCCGAACCTCTCTTCACGATGAATATCGGTAACGGGCCATTCTCCGGTGGTGGTATTCGCCAGAACCCCGATGCCGACCCGCGTGACGGCATCTTCCATGCCATGTTCGTCCAAACGCCCACGTTCGCGCAAGTGCTGAAAGCCGTACTGCACGTCTTTGACGGCAAACTGACGACACTGCCTTTCATCCATTCCTACACGGCCAAACAGGTGGTGATGGACTCGCCCGAAACAGATCCGCTCTCGGGGCAACGTGAGAACCACTTCACTTTCGAGGCCGACGGGATAGTGCTCGATGCATGCGGCCCGCTGAAAATCACGTGCGAGCATCACGCACTGCAAATAGTCTGTTAGTACACCGATTCAGTACACCCATATCTCAACAGCGGCGCAATGGTTTTTTCGGACCTGTTTTTCCTCTTCGTCTTTCTGCCGGCAGTAGCTATCTGCTACTTATCGGCAACGTGGGTGGACAAGCGGCTCCTTGCCACACCCCTCCGCAAGAGTTTTGCCGCACGCAATAGTGTCCTCGTTGTCTTCTCCCTGATTTTCTACGCTTGGGGCGAACCGGTGTATGTGCTCCTGATGCTCGCTTGCGTCTTCTTGACGTACCTCTCCGGCCGAATCATCGGTGCCGGCACTGCCCACAAGAAAGCCGGACTCGTCTTTGGGCTTGTCTGCAATATCGGCATCCTCAGTATCTTCAAGTACACGAGCATGCTCGTTGAGACACTCAACCACCTCGGGCTGAACGTGCCTGACCCCAAGATATCTCTACCTATAGGCATCAGTTTCTACGTCTTCCAATCCATCTCTTACCTCGTCGATATCTATCGCGGCGATTCGCCCGTGCAGAAAAACTTCTTGCGCCTCCTCCTCTATATCTCGATGTTCCCGCAACTCATCGCCGGTCCTATCGTCCGTTACGGGCGTGTGGCGGAAGAGCTGTCTGACCGCCACGTCTCCTCACGCGACATGGCAGAGGGTATGCAGCGGTTCATGCTCGGATTGGGAAAGAAAGTGATTCTCGCCAACCAGTTCAGCGAACTGGCAACGCAGTTTATGGGCGGATACGATGCAGTCTCCTCTACCACTGCCGGCGCTTGGATAGGCGTCATTGGTTTCTCCCTACAGATATATTTCGACTTCTCCGGCTATTCGGATATGGCCATCGGTATCGGTCGCTGTCTGGGCTTCCATTTCAACGAGAACTTCAACCACCCGTACATCTGCACCTCTATCACCGACTTCTGGCGGCGTTGGCACATGTCCCTCTGCTCGTTCTTCCGCGACTATGTCTATATCCCGATGGGTGGCAATCGACGACACCAACCGCTCAATATCTTCGTTGTGTGGTTCCTCACCGGACTTTGGCACGGTGCTGACTGGACTTTCGCCCTTTGGGGCATCTATTTCGCACTCGTTGTGCTCTTCGAGAAATATGTCTATCTCAAGATTCAGCCTCATATATGGCGACCATTGCAGCATATCTACGCCCTGATGATTATCATCATTGGTCGTGTGCTCTTCTATTTCGACGACCTCACCACTGTCGGCTCGTTCTATCGGACACTCTTCGGAGGTGCCATCGCCTCGGATTTTGTCGCTGAGTCAGCCATCCTCAACAATTTCTGGCTCTGGGTGGTGGGTATTCTCTGCTGCTTGCCACTCTTCGATTGGGCTAAACAGTTGCTCGACAAGGTTATCAAGCCTCAATCAACAGCCAACGATGTGGTCACCACCGGCGCACAGCTCGTGTTCTCTATCGCCGTGCTCATCCTCAGTGTGGCTCTGCTTGTCGGTGCAACCAACAATGCATTCATTTATACTCGGTTCTGACGCATGAAGAAATATATCTATTATATCATCGTGATGGTGGCGATAATCGCTGCTTTCGTCGTGGTACTCAATTTCTTCCCGCGCAGCGAGTATTCCGAACTGGAGCGTCGCGAACTGACATCAAGGCCGACGTTCACGTTCGATGCGCTCACCTCGGGTGACTACACCAAGGCCGTCAGTTCGTGGTACAGCGACACCGAACCTTATCGCGACTGCTTTATGACGCTCAGCATGCTGGCCCGCCAATGTCGTGCACTGCATATCGACAATGGCGAAGAGCAGATTAACTACATCGCCGGTGACAATGACCCCGAGCAGCTGACATCTCCCGCTGAGAGTGCCCTTTCGGCCGATGAAGTCGATGAGGTCTCTGCTACCCCGTCCACCCCTTCTCTGCCTGACGTGGACGGGCGGGCGAAGATTACCAATAACGGCATTCTTATCGTTGGCAAAGCGCCCGAAGCACGGGCTATGATGGCCTATCTCGGCAAGGGCGGCGGGCTCGGTTACGCCCGCGTGGTGAACGCCTATCAAGAACTGTTCGGCGAGGATATCCGCATCTATTGCATGGTCATCCCCACTGCGGTGGAGTTCTATTGTCCCGAACGTGCGAAGAGTGCCACCATGCCCGAATCGGCCACTATCGACACCCTCTATGCACACCTCCTTCCCGATGTCCGTCAGGTGCGTATCCGGCATATCTTAGAGGCTCACAAAGACGAGCCCATCTACCTCAGAACCGACCACCATTGGTCGCCGCTTGGTGCTTATTACGCTGCACAAGAACTATGCCGAGCGGCTGGAGTGCATGTCCCCCAACTTGCCGAGTTTGAGCAACATGTCACCCACCGCTTCGTGGGCTCAATGTACGGATTCTCGCGCGACATCACCATCAAGCAATCGCCCGAAGATTTCGTCTATTATACGCCCATAGATGTCACGTACACCACCACATACACCATCTACGACATCGATTCGGCGTTCCAAGTCATCAAGGAATATCGGCCTCGGCAGGGCGAGTTCTTCCGTCATTTCAAGGATGGAAGCAGCCTCGCGTACTGCACGTTTATGGGCGGAGATACCAAAATAACCAAAGTGGAGACCTCCACCAAGAATGGCCGCAGAATACTGATTCTCAAGGACAGTTTCGGCAACGCTCTCCCGGGTTACCTCTTCGGCTCGTTCGAAGAAGTGCACGTCATTGACGGGCGTTATTTCACCAAGAACATGGTCGATTATGTCTCGCAGAACGGCATCACCGACATCGTTTTTGCCAACAACGTCTTCAAGGCCTACGCCGGAGGTAAGCAGTATCAACGCTTCTTGACGCAGCGCGGTTCGGGTATCTATGTCAAACAACCGCAACCAAAAGACACAACTGTCGTAACCCCCGATACTATCCCCGCACCGACTGACACTATCGTCCCGTTCGCTACTGACACTTTGGCAGTCGATACGTCTGGTACGGTTTTTGTGGTGGATACAGTAAACGAAATAACTGAAATAACTGAAAACAAATAGTAATATGGAAAACTATCAAAATGAAATCGGCGCTCAGCGCGTACTTGACCGCAGCGTTTCCGCTACGATTATGCGTAACGTCTATTACTGGATGGCAGGAGCCCTCACCATCACCGGCCTCACGGCCATGTTGGTGGCCAACAGCCCTGCAGCCCTCACGTTCCTTTTCTCGAACGCTGCCCTCGTGTGGGGACTTCTTATCGGCGAACTGGTGCTCGTGATGATTCTCAGCGCGGCCATCGACCGACTCTCTTTCACTACAGCAACATTACTCTACATTCTGTACAGTGTCATCAATGGTGTGACACTCTCCGGCATCTTCGTTGTCTATACGCAAGGCTCTATCGCCTCTACGTTCTTCATCACCGCCGGCATGTTCGCTGCACTGGCCTTCTACGGAACGGTGACGAAGAAAGACCTCAGCGGGATGGGGCGTTTCCTCTTTATGGCGCTCATCGGGCTCATCATCGCCACGATTGTCAACCTCTTCATGCGCGCGGCAATGCTCTATTGGATTACCACGTTCGCCGGAGTGATTATCTTCGCAGGACTGACTGCTTGGGATGCGCAGAAGATTCAGCAGATGGCTGCCACGGCTGTTGATGATAACGAATCGACTCGTAAGATGGCACTACTCGGCGCACTCACACTCTATCTCGACTTCATCAACCTCTTCCTTTATCTTCTTCGCATCTTCGGCAAACGCAACTGACGCATGGCAAGGCGACTACTCTATATCGCCTTGTTGCTCTGGGGAAGCACTGTCGCTTACCCGCAACAAACTCTCCGCATTATGTCGTATAATGTGGAGAATTTGTTTTATCCCGCCGACGACTCTACCCACCTCGACGACGAGTTCACGCCCAATGGTGCACGCCATTGGAATTTCACGCGGTATCGCCGCAAACTCCGATGCCTCGCCCAAGTGATAGTGAATATTGCCGATGACTGGAAAGTGCCGGCAATCATCGGGTTGCAGGAGGTGGAAGAGGCGCGCTGTCTCGACGAACTATGCACCTATTATCTCCGTTCTCGCCGTTACCGGTACGTCCTCTTCGAGGGACCCGACGTGCGCGGCATAGATGTGGGACTCATCTACGACACTACCCAAGTGACGCTCCTCTCTGCCAAGCCTATCCCCGTGCCGATACCACCTACCGACCGACCCACGCGCGACATCCTCTACACCCGTTTCCTACTCCCCGACAGCACCTGTCTGCACGTCTTCACGTGCCATCTTCCCTCTCAACTGGGCGGACACAACGCTTCCGAGGCGCGCAGAAAAGCGGCACATCGCATCCTCGCACACCAAGCTGATTCTATCCTGCTTCTCGACCCCGATGCTGCCATCGTCATGATGGGCGATTTCAATGCTTCCCCGCAAGACAACTTACCACCGCTCACCAACCTCATGATGCCCATGGCCGAAGAGGGAAAAGGTACGGAGAAATACCGCGGGTACTGGTCATGCCTCGACCAGTTCTTCGTCTCACCCGCACTGCTTCCCATCGTCAGTGCGCGCATCTTCGATGCCGACTACCTCTTAGAGCCCGACCACTCGTATCTCGGCACGCAACCCAAACGTACGTACAAGGGGTTCCGCTACCAAGCAGACGGCTATTCCGACCACTTACCGATTATTCTCGAATGGACAACGAACGAACCATAGTCGGGCGGTTCGCGCCCTCACCCACCGGCCGAATGCATTTAGGCAATGTCTATGCCGCCCTCATCTCTTGGCTCTCTGTCAAGCAGCAAGGCGGTGCGTGGTTGCTTCGTATAGAGGACATCGACCCCGACCGTTCGCGCCACGATTATGCCGAGCAGTTGATGGATGACCTCCAATGGGTGGGACTCCACTGGGACATCGGACCTTTCTATCAGTCCGAACGCACTGCGCTCTACGACGAACAACTGGCACGACTCGTGGCCACCGGACTGACCTATCCCTGTTACCTCTCGCGCGGGGAGATACTCGCTACGCAAGCACCGCACGAAAGCGATGGTAGGGTGGTGTATGGACCCGAAATGCGGGCAAAGAACGCCGCATTGACCCAACAGGCAACAACCATGCGACGGCCTGCGATACGTCTCCGAACGGTGAGCAAAAATATCTCGTTCACCGACGAGCACTACGGACCGCAAACGGTGAACCTCGAGAAACAGTGTGGCGACTTCATTCTTCGACGCAGTGACGGTGCATGGGCTTACCAGTTGGCAGTGGTGGTCGATGATGCACTGATGGGCGTCAGTGAAGTGGTGCGTGGACGCGACCTGCTTCTCTCCGTTCCGCAACAACTCTATCTGTACGAACTGCTGGGGTTCACACCACCGCGTTTTACGCATTTCCCGCTTCTCTGTAATGCTGCCGGACAGCGACTCTGCAAGCGCGACCGAGCACTCGATATGGGTGAACTGCGTCGGCGTTTCTCCCCCGAACAGATTATCGGACAACTGGCGTTCCTCTCCGGCTTAACCCCAACGAACGAACCGCTTTCCCCTGCCGAACTGCTGCCGTTCTTCGCGTGGGATAAACTACCAAACAGCGACATTTATGTTAGTTGAAATCTTCACCCATATGGAGCTTTGCACCGAGTCTGAAGTGGCGCGGATGCTCCCTCTCGTCTCCGCACAACGCCGCGACGAGGCTCTCCGTTACGCCCACACCCACGGACGCTTCTGTTGCCTCAAATCGTATATGATGTTGCTCGAACTGCTTGGAGCCGTCTCACCCACTCTCGACTACACCCGACCCGTGTTCACCTACAACGCGTACGGCAAACCGGCCATTCAGAACCGTCCCGACCTACATTTCAGCATCTCGCACACCAAGAACGCCATTGCAGTCGCTGTCAGCTTTCATCCCGTCGGGATAGATATAGAGCAACTGCGCTTACCATCCGACGCGCTCATCCGCAAAACCATGAACGAGGACGAAAGACGTCGGATAGCGTCGGCCGACAACTCCGCCGCTGCGTTCACCGCCCTATGGACGCAGAAAGAAGCCGTGCTCAAATGCGCCGGAACAGGCATCATCGACAACCTGCATGACGTGCTCTTGGCACCTCACGCTACCCTCATACAAACGCAAATAAACATGGATAACCATTACGCATGCAGCGTTGCGCAGAACAACTCGGCCTCGTCTAACGAGTCAATCTTGCCGATGTCCATCATCCGGTAATCGCGCGGCACGAAAGCCCGAATAATGTGCTCGTGGCATTGCTCAACGTAGAAATCTGTGATGGAGAAACGTGCGGGATAGTCACGCATCACCTCGAAAATATAGGGCGAGACCACCTGCATGCCCGAAAAAGCCAAACGCTCTAATCCTTCTGTCTCTAACCCCGCGGGCTTCACTTCGCCCGTTCGGATATTCGTCCAACCTTGTAGCCGATACCCCTCGTCGAACAGAAAATACCGTTGCGTCTCGCGTCTGCTTACTACGATGGTCGCCAGCGACTGAGGGTCGTGTGCTGCTATCAAGTCCTCTATCCGAAGAGTGCTCAGTATGTCCACATTGCACACCAACACCGGCTCTGCAGGTTCGCCCGCTGCGGCCAACAATGCCGCTGCGTGGCGCAACCCCCCGCCCGTCTCTAACAACTGTTCGCGCTCGTCGGAGAACTGAATATGCAGCCCCCACGACTCGTGTGCCGACACAAATGACATAATCTGTTCGGCAAAATGGTGCACGTTAATCACCACGTCCCTTATTCCCGCTGCCGACAGTCGGTCTATCTGCCATTCCAGCAGGGTCTTGCCGCCGATGCGAACCAGTGCTTTAGGCATGGTGTCAGTGATGGGCTTGAGTCGTGTGCCGAGACCCGCGGCAAAAATCATCGCTTTCATTAGTCCCTCGACGGCAATACCGTCTCTATATTCTGTTCACGATGAATGAGTTGCACCTCTACCCCGAACTTCTCGTTGATATGTGCGGCCATCTTCTCCGCACTATATACAGAGCGGTGCTGACCGCCCGTGCAACCGAAACTGACCATCAAGTTCCTGAACCCGCGGTCGATGTACCGCTTCACGCTTGCATCCACCAACTTGTACGACGCTTCCAAGAACGGGAAAATCTCGCCGTCCTCCTCTAAAAAACGAATCACCGGCTCGTCTAAACCCGTCATGTACGTGTAGCGTTCGTACTTGCCGGGGTTGTTCACCGCACGACAATCGAACACAAACCCGCCACCATTGCCCGACTCGTCCGCTGGGATTCCTTTCTTGTACGAGAACGAATAAACACGTACAACCAATGGTTTGCGTACACTAATCTCCTTGAATTGCTTCAGTTCGGTCATGTCGTGAAGCACCTCTATCAAGTACGGATAATCCTCCCCGCAGTCCTTGAGCAACAGTCGCAAGTTCTCTATCGCAAACGGTATCGACTGTAGGAAATGCGGTTTCTTCTCGAAATAGCCCCTGAAACCGTACGCTCCCAATACTTGCATTGTCCGAAACAGTACAAAATGCTTCAACGTGGCGTAGAAATCGTCACGATCCATGGGCATGTACTTGTTGAGCTCATCCAAGTACTCGTCTATCAGTTCTTGACGCAACTCGGGGTGATAATGCGCTTTGGCTTGCCATAAGAACGAGGCCACATCGTAATACACAGGACCTTTTCTACCACCTTGGAAATCAATGAAGTAGGGCTCACCGTCCTTCACCATCACGTTTCGCGACTGAAAATCGCGGTACATGAACGTGTTCGTCCGGTGTTGCAGTAAGATGTAGGCCAATCGCTCAAAATCGCTCTCTAACTTGTCCTCTTGGTACTCCAAGCCCGTCGCCTTCAAGAAACAGTACTTGAAATAGTTCAGGTCCCAATTGATACTCCGCAAGTTGAACTCCGGTTGAGGGTAGCATTTATTGTAGTCGAAATCTTCGCTGCCCAACACCTGCAACCGCGCCAACTGACGAATCGTTTTCCGGAGCATCGCTTTCTCGTCCTCGTGAAAAACACCCGTCTTGCGACCATCCGCGATGAAGTCGAAAAGGAGCGTGTCGCCCAAATCTTCCTGTAGGTAGAGCATCTTGTCATCGCTCACTGCCACCACCCGCGGCACGTTCAGACTTTTTTTCCGAAAATGTTGAGCCATGTACAAGAACGCCTCATTCTCTTCACGCGATGTGCCCTGTACGCCTATCAATGACTGACCCGCCGAGGTCAAACGATAGTAACGACGATTACTGCCGGACGCTGACATCGGCACTTGCTCCAATGCACGCTCGCCCGTATATTCAAAATATAACTGTCCTAAATTCTGCATATTGATTACGTTCTCCACACGTGTTAACGATTACGAAATGGGGTGTTCCACCTACCAATGAGTACATCCTTCCCAATTTCGCTGCAAAGTTAGTAAAAATTTTTCATTTATGCAAATAAAATGGCAAAAATGTGCAAAAAAGCTGGTCATATTCCGGCAGATGGGCGGTAACGCTCTGCCTCTTATCAGGATCAAGCTCTAAAAGCACATCGTCCATAAGCAAAACCGGTTTTTTCTGCGTTATCTGCGTGTAAAAAATTGCCTGTGCCACACGCAGTAAAAGTGCAATAAGACGACGCTGCCCTGTAGAAGCATTCGGAACAAAATTAGCTCCATTCCTCACAAACCGGATTTTATCGCGGTGAGGACCGGTCATCGTCGTCTGCATGATTTTGTCTACTTCGCGCTTCTGTAAAAGCGTCTGCATAACGCTGTCTACGCTCGGAATCTGGTTATCTATAAGCTTCCAGGAAGGCTCATAAGAAAT
>CALAUY010000032.1 GCA_937892015.1 uncultured Bacteroidales bacterium
GATGACGGGCGAGAGGCCGGTAATCTTGTCCACTTCGGGCCGCTGCATGTTGTTCAGATATCCGCGCGCGTATGCGGAGAACGTGTCGATATAGCGACGTTGACCCTCAGCGAAGATTGTGTCGAAAGCCAGACTCGACTTGCCGCTACCGCTCAGCCCTGTGAGCACAGTAAGTCGCCCGCGTGGGATACGCACGTCCACGTTCTTGAGGTTGTGCACCCTCGCACCCGTCACTTCTATCCAGCCGTCGTTCTCCATCTACTCGCTCGTGCCTGACTCAAACAGGTCCTCCATCGTCTTGTTGCCTCTGGTCAGTTTCTTTATTGTGATGTCTTGCAGTTTGTTGTTCGCAAGGCGCAAGTTGTTGCCCGAACTGGTCAGTCGGTCTTTGATTTTCTGCAGCTGCTCGATGCTCTTGTCGATGGCCGCGATGGCCTCCTCGTACTGCCGATGGGCCAGGTCAACGTTGCGGTAGAAGCCCTCTTTCATGTCTTGCAACCGCGCCTCGAAATGAGTCACGTCTATCGACTGGTCGCGGGCGATGGCCAATTGTCGCTGATACTCAATCGATTTGCGGGATGTCTGAACCAGTAGTGTGATGAGCGGGATGAAGAACTGCGGGCGGATGACATACATCTTTTCGTAGCGATGCGACACGTCCACGATGCCGGTATTGTAGAGCTCGCTCTCGGGCTCAAGCAGCGACACCAGCACGGCATATTCGCAGTTCTTGGCACGACGGTCGGCATCCAGTTTCTTGAAGAAATCCTCGTTCTTGTGCTTCGTGGCCGTCTCGTCCATCTCGTTCTTCATCTCGAACATCACCGAGACGTACTCGAGCCCATCGGCGTAGTCGCGGAAGATGAAATCCCCTTTACTACCGCCCGACGCGTCGTTGTCTTTCTCGAAATAGGCGTTCGGGAAGAGTGGACGCACACGGTTGAACTCCGTGCTGCAATGGATTTCGAGCGTCTCGCCAACCATTTTCGTCGATAGGCGCGTCTTCATGTCTTTGTAGTAGGCCACCTGCTCTTCTGCCAGTTTCAGACGGTTTTCGTAGCTCTCTTTGAGGTTGTTCTCCCGCATCTTCGCCTCGTTCTTCTCTTGGAGTACGTCGGCGCGCAGGCGCAGTATCTCTTCCTCTTTCTGATGAAGCGCATCGCTCTGTTTCTGACGCTCCGAAAGCACGGCGTTGTTGGCTTGAGCACGCAAGCGCGCTATCTCACTGTCTTTGTCCATCAGCGCACGCTCTTTCGCCATCAGTTGCTGCTGAAACGATGTCGTTTGTTGCATCGTCGCGGCTTGTTGTTGCGCCTGCCATTGAGCATGCAGCTCCGCCAAACGACGATCCACTTCCGCTGTGAACTCGGCGTTCTTCACTTGACTTAAGATGCCGGCATAATCCGCCTCATCAACCGTAAAAACACTCCCGCATTTCGGGCATTTTAGCTCTTTTGACATGGCTTTTTTCTTTATTCGTTCGTTCCTTCGTTCGTTTCTTCTTACGCAAATCGACTGCAAAGTTACTGCTTTTTTCTGACATATGCAAGAAAAAAGTGAAAAAAGTGCATTTTGGGGCTATTTTTTGTTTTTCTTGCTCTTATTAGTCCCATTAGACCCATTAGTCTTATTCGCCCCATTCGCCCCTCAGCTTTCGGTACTTACTTAGCTCCTCCCCTAAGGTAGGGGTGAAGCAAAAACCGCTTCGCTTTAGCGAGCAAGGG
>CALAUY010000033.1 GCA_937892015.1 uncultured Bacteroidales bacterium
TGAGGTCTCTTTCTTAGAGAGCTTGTCAAGCTCATTGTCGAGCTGTCGCCAGCGAGTTCTCCACCAACTCCTTGATACACGAAGCGGGTCGCTGAATCACTTCTCCCGCCGCTATCTGGTTGGCGACACTGTCGGGTAAGAGATGAATGATGTCCATGGTTTCAGAAAAGTCCGAGTAGATAAACTCCGAAGAGGAGTAGCAGCAGAATAGCTATCCAGATGCGGAGCTTCGTTTTCCTTGCCTCTTTGGCGCGATAAGCCGACATGCCGGCATCGTGTGCTTCGCGGAACGAACCGCGGTGTAGGGTGGGGACAAAAGGTTTGTGCGCGCCCGTAGATGACTCTCCGGACGCACCACTCGCCTCTTGGTTGCTGTCTTGGCTTTGCTGCTCTGCAGCCCGTTTGGCCTGTAGAGCAGCAAGTTTTCTATCCATTTCGTCCTTTTTGGGGTCGTAATAAATAGGCCGATAGTCCCATGTGGGCGGTTTGTTCACTTTGGGGAACAAAACGGACATGATGGCAGGGCTTATTTAACGATACTCAAGAAGGTGTCGTCCTCGGCGTACTTGGCGAACTCGATGTCCTCGGCAGCTTTGGCTTTCATCGAAGCGTCGGCTGCAACAGCAGCGCGTAGTCCCTCGTACACGCCGTCACGGTTGTTGGTGCGTGCAGCTACCACTGCTTTGAGGTAATGAGTCGTTGCGTTCGGTTCGGCCACTGCGGCCAGTGTCTTGCGTGCGCCGGCGTAATCCTCGTTGAGGATCTGCTGAATAGCGGCGTTGTTCGTGGCGGTCTTGCCGTATGCTGTTGCAGCTTTCTGGTAGTCGCCGGTCATGGTGTAGTACGTACCCATTGCAGCATCGAGGTTGCCGGTGGTGCCGGCTGCTTTGCCCAGATACTCGCCTGCTTTCTTCGTGTCACCTTTAGCCATGGCTGCTATACCGGCGTTGTAGTTGACATCGGGATTGTTGGCATCAATAGACAGCGCTTTCTGATACATACGCGCAGCCGACTCGGTGTTGCCTTGCTTGAAATTGACGATGCCGAGGTTGTTCCATCCGCGGAGGTCATTGGGATAAATCTCCGTCACTTTCTTATAGATAGTAGCCTGCTCGTTGAGGTCGTTGGTGAGTGTAGCCGCATAGAGCAACTCCTCTACAGACAGTTCAGCAGGGTCGTTTTTCGCCAGTTGAGCAATCTCGTTGTCAGAACGACCGATGATGTCGGTGGTGAGTACGAGACGTGAGCGACGAAGTTTAGGAAGCACATCGTCGGCGATGTTCTTATACACGGCCGAGAGGTTCTTAATCTGTGCCTCACGTTCTTCGGGGTCAGGGTACATCGAGAGCACGCGCAGCACGAGCTCTTTGTCTTGGATGTTGCTGTTCTCCATCAGTTTCTTGAACCCTTCCCAGTCCTCAGCAGTCACTTCGCTGTCGATGTCGGCATTGATCTTGTTCTTCTTCAGCTGACGAGCGAGGTATTTCTGTGCCACTTTCTGGCGGTCGTTGGCGAGGTTCTCGTTGAGTTGCACACTGCCGTCGGGCGAAGCGTAACCGAGTACTTCGAGCGACGAGATGTTCTTGTTCTCGTCTTGGTCGGCATCCTTGATGGCTTGCTGCAGCTCCTTCATTGCTTGCGTCTTGGTCTCCGAATCGCGGAGGTCGGATTGCTGGATGAGGAACTTGATGTCGGCTTCTTGCATCGACTGGATGATGCGTTGGTACTTGTCCGGAGTGATGGCCAGTTCGTTGTCGTTCGCTTTCGTCAGGGTGGAAGTAGCGTTGACGCCATCGACCACTTTCAGGTCAGGCACATCGTACGTTTTCTTGCCGGCTGTTGCCTTGAAACGGAGGCAGAGCATGCAGCGACTCATGTCGTCGGTATAAGGGCAGGCGAAGTGTTGCGAATAGGTGCCGCCGTTCTTGTAGTTGACAATCGTTCCGTTCTCTTTCACTTTTTCGCCAACGTACGTCACCGTTTCACCCACGTACTCTTTGTCGCCGTACTTGAGCACGGGAGTCACCTCCAATACGCCATTCTTGGCAAATTTCTTCACGGGGAAAGTGCCGGTGATGTCGGCATTGATGTTACCACCAACAACGGTCAGCGGACTTGGATTGCAGTTCAGCTCATCGGGAGTCGGGACCGTCTTGTTGCACGCTGTAAGCAGCGCAAGGGCTACTACAGAGAGAAATACATAAGTTTTTTTCATAATGTTACTATAAGTTTATTGTTATATTTTTCCGTCTTGATTTGGTGTCTTGCGGGACGTTTATGAACCACTCTTCCCCAAAATCGGTGCAAAGTTAGTAAAAAAAAATGATATTTGCAAGTTTTTTTGCAAAAAAATGTATATTTTTTTTCAAATAGTTGTTTTTAGTGCTATTTTTCGTTCACTCTGACCACTTGTACCGAGTTTGTTTGCAGTCGAACACTCAACCATTGTTCTATTCTTTCGACCTCTTCGTTTTTGAGCGGAACATGTTTGTTGGCGGTTGTTTCCGTGAAGACGAGGAAGATGGTGGAGTCGGCTCGTGCAAGATAAACAGTCTGTATCTGCGGCCATTGTGCCCGCAGTTCGTCGGCTATCTGTGCAGACGGCAGTTCCATGGCTTTGTAGGCCTCTATCTGCGTCTGTAATGAGCGGATGGAGTCGTCGCGTAACCGCAACTGTTCTTGCGTAGCGGCCAACCAGTCGCGCATAATCTCCGACTCATCCAACCGTTTCACTTCGATGGTGGCATCCTCGAGAATCTCTATCTGTGTGTGCATGATGCCATACTGCTCTGCTTCCGTCAGCAGCTTCGCGCGCATGTCGTTGCTCAACGCCTCACCGGCCAGATGGAGCGTCAGCGTATAGGGTTTCGACGACAGGTCGGTACTGTAGTCATATACGTACGTGCCGCCTAACGACAGGTTGCTCTTGACAAAACGAGTGGCGGCATTTGTGAAACGGTTCTCCTGAACGATGTTGTACGCGCTGAACACGCTGGGAACGAGTACGACGACAATCAGTAGTCCGTACGAGATAATCCGTCGGCGGAATTTGCCCTCTTTCTCGCCTACCAGCGGGAACTTCAGGTACTTGACCATGATGAAGGTGGCCAGCGCGATGAAGACGCAGTTGATGAAGAAGAGGTAGAGTGCTCCTCCGGCGTAATGCCAGTTGAGGTTGGCAATACCGTACCCGACAGTGCAAAGAGGCGGCATGAGAGCCGTGGCAATCGCCACGCCCGACATCACCGTCCCTTTGTCCTTGCGGGCCAACTCCAGAATGCCGGCTATGCCGCCGAAAAAGGCGATAAACACATCATAGATAGATGGGTTAGTGCGCGCCAACAGTTCGGTGGGATTGTCCGCCACTAAGGGCGTCAGCAGGAAGTAGAGCGTGGAGGCTAATAGGCTGATAACGAACATGATACCCAGATTCTTCAGTGAAGCCAGAAGGAGTTCGGTGTCGTTGGTACCTAATGCCAATCCAAAACCGATGATGGGACTCATCAAGGGCGAGATGAGCATCGCGCCGATGATGACGGGTATAGAGTTGACATTCAGGCCAACAGAAGCAATCACCACTGCGACGAACAAGATGTAAACGTTCGGTCCGCGGAAAGGGATGTTGTTGCGGATGTTCTCGTTGGCTGCAGGCACGTCGATGTAGCCGCTGAGGCTGAATCGACTGCGGATGTAAGCCTTGACCCTTTGTGAAGATTTCGTTTTGGCCATAATCGTTGGTTTTATTTGTTTGTCATTGAGGTGCGAATACGCGTACTGCTCTTTTCAGGCGCGTCTGTGCTTATTGCTTTGCATGGGCGGTCAGTAGAGCGTTTCCGCGGGTTAGTAGAGCGTTTCCGCGGGTCAGAAGAGCGATTCCAACCACGTGAGGAAAGCGGGTC
>CALAUY010000034.1 GCA_937892015.1 uncultured Bacteroidales bacterium
GGCTATTTCGCCTTGCGGATGGTTGCTGTCATGCACGCACGTGAAACCCGCCAACTCCAGTTGCCGGATGAGTCGCTCCGCGTCCACTAAGTTTTTAGAGCAACCCAGTGTGATGATATCCACTTCGTTTTGGTGCATCAGTTGCCGAGTTCGGAGTGGAATTTGATGCGAACGAGACGAACGTCAATCTCGCTGATGTCATCGTCATCGAGCTCTTTCATGGCGGCTCGGATGCTGTCGGTAGAAGCGTTGCGGAAGTAGTCGAAGATCTCCTCTTGTTTGTCGGGGTCCATAATCTCATCGATGAAATAGTTGATGTTCAGTTTGGTCCCGCTGTAGATGATGGCTTCTATCTCGTCGAGCAGTTCGTCCATGTCCATCCCTTTCGATTCGGCAAGGTCGTCAAGGCCTTTCTTGCGGTCGATGGCTTGGATGATGCTTATCTTGTTTTGGCTGTTCTTGGCAACCGTCTTTATCCGCATGTCTTCGGGTCGGATGATGTCGTTCTCTTCCACATAATCCTTGATGACGCGCAAGAACTCTTGGCCGTACCGTTTGGCCTTGCCTGCCCCCACTCCCGGGATGTTCTGCAACTCTTCGAGCGTGATGGGGTAGGTGGTGGCCATTGCCTCCAAACTCGGGTCTTGGAAGATGACAAAAGGTGGCACATCCATTCGCTTGGAGAGCCCGCGGCGGATATCTTTCAGGATGCTGTACAGTACCTCGTCAGCAGCAGCACTGCCACCCAACTCATTCGTGATGACTTCCACGTCCTCTTCTTCGAACTCGGGCAACGGTACTTTAAATTCAACGGGCTTCTTCAGGAACTTCTTGCCGGCAGCTGTCACTTTGAGGTTGCCGTACGAGTTGAAGTCTTTCTTGAGATATCCGTCTAAGATGGCTTGTCGGATGATGGCTTGCAGGGTGGCCTCTTCTTCATCCACTGCTGTCCCAAAGACATCCAGTTCGGTATGGTCGAACGTGAGGACGGCGTTACTTTCAACGCCTTTCAGGATGTCGATATAATGCTCAATCTTGAATTTCTCTTTCAGTTCGAGCACCAGTTCGATGATGATCTGCAGCAGTTCTTGCTCATCCACCATGTAGTGCTGTTTCTTGCAGTTGTCGCAGTTCTCGCACGCCTCGTTGGGATAGTCTTCGCCGAAATAGTGCAGCAAGAAGCGTCGGCGACAAATAGTACCCTCGCAGTAACTCTTCATCTCATCGAGCAGCTGTTTGCCAATCTCGCGCTCGTTCATGGGTTTGTCTTGCATGAATTTCTCCAGCCGGTTGAGGTCTTTGGCCATGTAGTAACAGATGCACTGTCCCTCTCCGCCGTCACGTCCGGCACGACCGGTTTCTTGGTAGTAGCCCTCAAGCGATTTGGGCACATCGTAGTGGATGACGAACCGTACGTCGGGCTTGTCTATGCCCATCCCGAAAGCGATGGTGGCAACAATCACCTGACACTCCTCCATCAAGAATGCGTCTTGGTTCTTCGTGCGTTCGGCACTCTCCATCCCTGCATGGTAGGGGAGGGCGGTGATGTTGTTCTCGCGCAAGATGGCCGCTAAGTCTTCCACCGTCTTGCGGCTCAAACAGTAGATGATGCCCGACTTGCCCTCCATGTTCTTCTTGATATAACGGATAATATCTTTGTCCACCTCTTTGGTCTTGGGGCGCACTTCGTAGTACAGGTTCGGGCGGTTGAACGAACTCTTGAACACTTTGGCATCCATCATCCCGAGGTTCTTCTGGATATCTTGCTGCACTTTGGGCGTGGCAGTGGCGGTAAGAGTGATGATGGGCGCGCGACCGATTTTCTCGGTGGTGGGCAGTATGTTGCGGTATTCGGGACGGAAATCGTGGCCCCACTCGGAGATACAATGCGCCTCATCGACCGCGTAGAAACTAATCTTCACGTGCTGCAAGAACTCCACGTTCTCCATCTTCTGCAGACTCTCGGGCGCAACGTACAGTAGTTTGGTCCGGCCGGCCGTGATGTCGTCTTTTACCGCCTGTATCTCGGGCCGCGAGAGCGACGAGTTGATGAAATGGGCAATGCCGTCCTCGTCCGAGTAGTTGCGCATGGCATCTACTTGGTTCTTCATCAACGCAATCAGCGGTGAGATGACGATGGCCGTTCCTTCCATTAGCAAACTGGGCAGTTGGTAACACAGACTCTTGCCACCTCCCGTTGGCATGAGTACAAACGTGTCGTTGCCGTCCATCAAGTTATTGATGATGGCCTCTTGATTTCCCTTGAAGCTGTCGAAACCGAAGTAATGTCTCAACGCTTCTATCAGTTGTGCATGTCGTGTCATATATGCGTGATATATATTCTTTTATGGTTCTTTTATTGCTTTGTATTTCTGCTTTTTATTGCGTTGTTGGTGTGCGAAAAACGGATTCGCGCTGCAAAGTTACAAAAAAAAAATGATATGTGCAAATTTTTTTGCAAAAAAAAATCACTATTTGCATATTTTTTTATTTTTTGCGCCTTCAGACGAGTTACTGAACCCATCCCAAGCCCGTTCGGTGCCCGTACGGAGCCGGTAGCAAAAAGTTGTACAAACTTTTGCCGAAACGACTCACCTTAAAATCCCAAAAATCAACCCAAACCACTCATTCCCAACCACTTACAGCGCACACCATGTTTTCCGCCAAAAACTTCAACAGTTCAAAACCTCCACAAACACATCATTTTCAACCAAATAACCCCATTTTTACCGCCAAAAAATGTAATACATTTTTAGAACGGCCTCTATACCCTCTCTATACCCTCTCTATACCCTCTCTATACCCTCTCTATACCCT
>CALAUY010000035.1 GCA_937892015.1 uncultured Bacteroidales bacterium
CAAGACACAATAGGAGTCGAAGGCTGGCATCTTTCTATCTGTATTCTACCTCTCTTTGCCTCTTTGTTCCACAAGCTTACTTCTCGCTGTCAGTCCGAAGGCTACGGAAAAAGTTTCCGAAGCGGACGGAAAAATGTCCATCTCCCATTCAGCATTCCTGCGGATGGCATACTAAATATTTTTGCAGCAAGTTTTGAAGGAACAGACTAACTCCTAACCCAAATGCCAGAAATGCCTTTGTACAAAGGGGTTCTGAAGGGTTAGGAGTTGGCTGAACAGGTAACCAAGTCCTAACCAACTGCTAACCCAACACCTTTCAGGCGGCTATCAGATTTATTGCTTTTGGGGTTGGGAGTTAGGTTAGGAGTGGGTTACTAGTTTGTTAGGAGTCTGGAGCACTCCTCACCCATCTCAAACACCTGCCTACAATGGCCTTTCAGACCCTTCGGGTTAGGAGTTGGCACATAACTACGCATTTTTTACTGGTAGGCCTAAGAGATTTTACTGCATGCCTATGAAAAAAATGCTGCATGCCTATGGAGAATAATCTCTCTGCCAACGGCATTACGTTTCAACCTGGATGAGATTACGGATCTCAAGCCTTCTATTTCCATACTTCTTCATTGATTGCCTGTTATTACCTTCCAATGTCCATCTTTCTGCATTTACGTTTCTGTTCCTTGTTCTATTGTCTGGTGAAAATAAATTAGGAACGCTCGGCTATTTTTTCAATAGCAAAGAACTGTCCTCAGTAATTTATATTTTATCATGCGAATCAATCACACTAAAACGGAATCACGCTATTCCCGGTCTCTTCATCCACAAGGATATAGTGCTTTACTCCTTCTTCCTTGTGCCCATTTAGATAAAGGTATTGTGCCTTAGCCTTGTCATGAGAAATGCTTTTGTAAGTCACTTCCCATTTTGGCCCATCGTTAGAGGATATTACCGCATACACCACATACTTGGGCATAGCGCAATACAAAGCAATGCCTCCTGCTATTATCAGCACAGCGAAAACGATTATATAGACTTTCTTTTTCATCTCACCTTTCTGTACTTCTGGTTCTTACTGTTGGGCTTCTCTGGCTCCGTCATTCCGAGAAAGCCCTTTTGAACCAAAGGCTTTATTTGGTTTGCTATGTTTGTTGAGTTGTAAGAATATCCAATATGTTCAAGGATTTCCCTTGCACTTCTGGGAATGCTACAGAATTGAATAACATTCTTTTGAGCACCACTAAGTGACTTATAAGAAACGTGTTGCGTCTCTATCGCATCATCTCTGTCATCTCTGTCTCTTTTAAGACCTTGACTATTTTTCAAATCATTGTTCCCCAACACTTTATCTCTGTCTTCTCTGTCCCTTCCAACTCTGTTATCTCTATCATTTTCTCCCACGTCCCTACGCTCCACCGTCACCACAAACTCCTTCAGCATCTCATCGTTCTCAAACTTGATGTCTGGCGTGAACTTCAAAGCTCTGGTGATGCCGCTTCCTGCACCAGTATAGGGCAGCAAATTGATACCGTGATTGAACAGCAACTTGTTTCTTGGCACAGAAACTCCATGCTTGATGCTCTCCATGCTCACCTCCTCAGGCAACAGTCCGGGGCTGTGAATCTCAATTCGATTGTCAAAGATGAATACACGCAGCGGAGCCTCGATCACATACGAGCGGTGCAGGATGCCATTGGTAACAATCTCTGAAAGACTGGCCAGCGACACCTCCAACTCTCCCTGACTGTTGAAATCCGTCTCCACCTGTTTCCGTCGGAGATTCCTGGTCAGGAACGAGATGATATAGTTGTACAGGTGTACGGCATTGCCATCAGCCTCACTCCCGCTCTTGTCTCGGAACTCTGTACCACCAATGCTGTTGCCCACAAAGCTGACACACCTCACCGTGAATGCAGGCAACCATCGCTGTGGGTACCTGCCCATCAGCATCAGGGCAGCCACCGTCAAGGTACCGTCCTCCATCACCAGTCCGTTGTTCATCAGGACACCTTCTGGAGTCTGGCTGATGAGGTCAGCAATCTCCTTCATACTCCTATGTTTCAGTTCAGCCACAGACAACTGCTGTCGCTCAAAGTCGTTGCGGAACCGGCTCAACAAGTAGTCACGTACCGTATTTTCATCCAGGTCTTTTATGCTCGTTCCCTTCACGGGCATCGTGTCAGGATGCACCTGCCCATTCTCCATCAGCATCGCAATCAGCTCCACGTTGTCGAACACCTTGCGCTTGTCGGCACCCTGCTTCACCCATACAATTCCCTTGCTGTCCCGATAGGGCTTATTCTTACCCTGTTTCACCGTAGCCACCACGATGATGCCGCCATCCATCTGCACATTCTCGATGTCAAGCAATATCTGCGGCACAACACCCTCTGAGGCTAAACTTCCCAACAGATTCGTCGTCTCCTGTACCTCCTGAAATGACAGCGGGTTAATGCGCCCCGTCTTGTCATCAATACCTACGACAATCATGCCGCCACGAGAGTTGCTCAGTGCCACCATCTCACAGCTCACGTCATACTTGTTCTCGCGAGTCACCCGCTCCTTAAACTGTACCCGTGTCTGTTCTGCCGTATCGTGCAATTTCAATATATCTTCTTTCGTCATATTCTAATAACGTTTTTGTTCCTTGTTCTATTGTTTGATGTCAGCGGCCTGTCCCTGTGGCATCCCTGTGGCATCCTGTGGCATCCTAAATCATATTTGTCAGCCTTTAGCCTGCTTTCAGGCTCCTTTCACCCTGCTTCTAAGCTCCTTTCAAGCTTACTTATGAGTATGGCTACAAGCAGCTTAGAGTATGGCTAGGGTATGCTTAAAGTATGCCATCACTATGCTTAGAGTACGTCCTGTTCTTGTTGCCACCGTATGCCTCCAGATAGCCAAACTCCGTAAGTTGGCGCAGGTATCGCTTGGCGGTGGTGGGATTGAAGCCAAAGTGACTGACGATGGCCTCTGTCGTAATCCGGTCTTTATCGTCCGCAAAAACCAGAATATCGACCAGTTTCTCTGCCAAAGAGGGCTTTATCGACCATTTATCGACCATTTCCCGCTTCAAAACCTCTTTATCGGCCACTTTCTCTGTAGTCGAGGCAACAAACTGGTCGATATCAGTTTGCAGATGACGGCAATGAAGCCTGGTCATACAATCGACGAATATGCCAATCTCTTCTTTCTCACGAGCATCTATCAGCGCCTGAATGTATTCCGCTTTATCCTCCTTCAACACCTTCGCCCCCAGCACGCCAAACTCCCATTGCAGCAGGTTCATCAGCAGCCGGCAGGTGCGCCCGTTGCCGTCCGCCCACGGATGAATCGTCACCAGTTCATAGTGCGCCCAGAAACTCAGTTCATAGACGGCAGCCGCATCAGCCGCATCGATGGCCTTGCGCCGCTTGTTTAATTCCTCGCAGAATGTCGCCAACTGCGATGGTACTTTCTGATACGCCATATACGACCTGCCGCCCGTACCCGCCGTCACGTTCAGTTTCCGCAGTTCGCCCTTTGCCGCAGAGAAATCGCCACCTATCGAGTGGTACTCGCTCCCTGTTCTGGCCATCACCTTCGATGCCAGCAGGATGAGCCAATCCACTGTGATGGGTTCATGCCTGCGAATCCACTCCCGTCCGTAGTCGTAAGCCACCTTCAGGTCGAGGTTCATCATCTGCTCCATCATCGTGCGCTTGCTGCTGGTGATACCCTCGTCGAACAGCAGTTGCGCCTCCACCTCCGTCACCGTAGAGCCCTCAATGGCCGTAGAGTGCGTGATGATGGAGTACAGATAGAACTTCTCGAAGTCTATCTGCTCCGATATCCCCAGCTCTTTATGTTGCCGGAGCAACCTCAACAATAAGTCCTTGTTCTCCTGTGTCATATCTCGTATTCTTTTATTTCATAACTTTCCCTCTTCTTTTTCCTCTTACAGGTGGTGGGGTTGTGGCGTTTGGAGGTACGTGTGTAGGGCGGGCATGTTGGGAAAAGTGATGTCGGCACCGGCAGCGAGGAGGTCGTGTTCCGTCAGAATGCCGGTATTGACGGCAGCAACAAAGAGTCCCGCTTGTTTGCCCGATAGTACGCCGAGCGGTGCATTCTCTACCACGCAACACTCCTCTTTCCGCAAGTCGGGACAGGTTGCTCTCGCTTTCTCGTACGCAATCAGGTAGGGCTCAGGGTCGGGTTTGCCGTGCGTATAATCAAAAGCCGTAACCATCCGTTCGCGGGCAAAAATGCCCGGCAATTCTTCGTTCAGTTCATCGAGTAGCGAACGCATGCCCGAACCCGTTACGAGGAAAATCAGGGGCGATGCAGGGTGCTGCTTGAGCCAAAACAGCAAGTCGCGTATTCCATCGATGAGCGGTGCTTTGCCGTGAGAATAGAAGAGCGCACTTTTCTCTTTGTAGATAGGTTGCCACTCGTCGTCGGTGGCGTGTCGGCCATAACAGCGGACAAAACACTCGTCGATGACCGACTGCCCCGTTCGCCCCTCTTGCAGGTAACAGTCGCGTGCTGTAAAAGGCAGATGGTGCTTGCCCATCACAATCTCCCACGCCTCGGCATGCACGGGCATCGAGTTGAAAACGACCCCGTCCATATCGAAGAAAAACGCCTTAAATCCCCTCAAATCATTCATCTTCAGTCTTTCCATGTGTTGAACGGATGCGCAGAAATATACGAGTTGTAGTACCTTGGGTCGCCGGTCACCTCTTTGCCCAACCACTCCGGCACCGCGAAGAGGTACTCTTCCGTGGGCAACTCAATCTCGGCAAGTACGAGCCCGTTGTTGTCGCCGTGAAAGACGTCCACCTCCACGTTCAAGGGCGTTCCCTCGATGGGCACTATATAGCGCGTTTTCTCCACTCTGCCATCTCGGCAGAGCGCAAAAAGAGCAAGCGCATCCTCGGCAGAGATTGTACGTTCCCACTCAAACCGACTGACTCCATTGCCACGCCCTTTAATGGTTAGCACTCCCGTGTCGTCCCATAGTCGAACACGCACAGTGCGAATGCCATCAGCGCAGAGATACCCTTGTTTGACCTCATGTTGCGCAGTGGCGAGTCGGCGATAAACATCGGAACGAACCAGATACTTGCGCTCTATTTCCACGTTGCCTTGATGCATCATCTATTATCTATTATCTATCAACTATTATCTATCAACTATTATCTATCAATTGTTATCTCTTGCGTTGTGCAACTCGATTGACGAGGTAGGCGATGTTCATGTACTGCACGCCCGAGTGGGTCGTGAGCCCAATCTCGCACGTGCGGGAGTTAGAGAACCCGAGCGTTACGCCCTCTTGCTCGATTGTTCCCTTGAGTTTGCGCAGTGCCCATTCGTTCAGCTCGGGGTCAGTGAACCCCTTGTCGCCGGCGAAAGCGCAGCAACCGACACCCTCGGGAAGCACCACTCGCTCTGCGCACGCTTCAGCTACGCGGACGAGCGTGGGAACGAGTCCCATCAAGCGTGTTGAGCATGTGGCATGTACGGCGATGGTCATCGGCAGTTTGGTTATCTCCACATTGCCGAGCACGAACTTGTCGATGAACTCAACCGGCTCGTAGAGTTGCAACCCGCTGTCTTTCATCGTCTTACGCATACGGTGCAGACAGGGCGACTGGTCGCAGAGAATAGGATACCGTCCGTTATCGGATGCCTTGAGTAGCGCCTGCTTCAGTTCATCAGCTTTCTGCTCTGCCATCTTCGGGTCGCCTTTCGACTCCCAGATAGTGCCGCAACAGAGAGCCCCCATGTTTTCGGGGAAAATCACCTCGCACTCAGCTTTTGCCAGCAGTTCGGTCATCTCGTTGATAAGCGGCTGATTATACGGCTCTTTGGCGCGTTTATCCACGCCGAGTCGTTGGTTGAGGCACGATGGGAAATACACCACTTTGGTCGGGCGTACGGTTGGGTCATGAAAGACTCTGACCATGCCGGCCTGTTGCGCCGCATCTTTGGGCGTGCGCTTGGGGATTGCAGGAGTCCATTGCGGGATGCCCATCTTGTGCAGTCCGTTGCACACGACCTGCATCGCCTTGTCGCCCAACACCGTTCGTCCGGCATTGGCGAGCGTGAGCACTGCCCCTATACTGTCAGCGATTCCCTCAAAATGTGAGGCGGCGAACCGCGAGAGTGCTTTGCCGGTGGTGCCCATCTCCATCTCGCGGATGACGTGGACGAACTCGCCCGTGTTGATGCCGACAGGGCATGAGGTCGAGCATAGTCCGTCACCGGCACAGAGCTCTTTGCCCATCTTGCGGAACGCTTTGCGCAGCGTCTGTGCCTCATGCCGCTTGCCCTCTTTATCTAACCGCGCTATCTCGCGTTGGATGATGATACGTTGTCGCGACGAGAGCGAGACGGTCTTGTGCCCATTGGTGAAACCGCACGCAACACAATTGACCTCACAGAACCCGCACTCAATGCAGCGGTCAACAAGCGGATGCACTTCCGGCAGAGGCTTGATATGTTGGATGTACGACTTCTCATCCTCATTGAAGATAACGCCCGGGTTGAAGATATTGTCGGGGTCGAAGAGCGCTTTCACGTCCCGCATCAGTTCGTATGCATCATCGCCCCATTCTCTGCGCACGAACGGTGCCATGTTCCTGCCCGTGCCATGTTCGGCCTTGAGCGAACCATGGTACTTATCCACCACGAGGTCAACCACTGCGTGCATCATCGCGTCGTATTGCGCAATGGCTTCATCGGTGTCGAATCGCTGATTGAGGACGAAATGGTAGTTGCCCTCGAACGCATGCCCGTAGATGACCGCATCGGGGTAGTGATGAGTCTCGAAGAGGGCGCGCAAGTCAGCAGTCGCTTCGGCCAGATGCTCAATGGGGAAAGCAATATCTTCGATGAGACATGTGGTACCTATCGGACGAGTGCCGCCCACAGCGGGGAAGATGCCCGACCGCATCGCCCAGTACTTGCTCACGAGAGCGGGGTCTTGGGTGAACTGTGCGGGCTGACAGAGCGTGTAATGAGCGAGCACGGCTTCAATCTGACGGATTTTCTCGTCCAGTTCAGCTTGCGTGGCCGCCTCCACCTTGAGCAGTTCAGCCCCTGCATCTTCAGGCAACCCTTGCAGTTCGGGGAAATCGTGCTCCACAACGCGCATGGAGCGGCGGTCAAAATACTCCACGGCCGATGGTGCACCCGTCTGCTTCAGTTCGGTCACGCATCGACAAGCAGATTCGGTCGTGGGGAAAAGGAGCAGTGCCGATGCAGTATGACCGTAATCCTCGCCCGTGCGCATCACGATGGACGAGAGGAAAGCGAGCGTGCCTTCTGACCCCACGATGAGATGTGCGATGATGTCGAACGGGTTGGTGTACTCCACAAACGGGAGGATGGTGAGACCCGTCACGTTCTTGATACTGTATTTCTTGCGGATGAGGGCGGTCAGTTTTTTGTTGGATAGGGTTCGGTCGCGCAGGTCTTCGATGCGCCGCACGAAGTGCGGATGGGAGACGCGAAAATCGGCTTTCGAGCGTTCATCGCCTGTGTCCAGCACCGTGCCATCGGCGAGGATGAGGCGTACCGAGTCCAGCATGCGGTACGAGTTGGCATGTGTGCCGCATACCATTCCTGAAGCGTTGTTGTTGACGATACCGCCAACCATGGCCGAGTTGAGCGACGCGGGGTCGGGCGTGAAGCGGCGACCATACGGCTTGAGGATTGCGTTGACGCGACTGCCGATGATGCCCGGCTCAAGGCGGATACGCTTACCGCCGTCCAGCACCTCGTACCGCTCCCATTTCTTACCCGTCACCACCAACAACGATGGTCCGCATGCCTGTCCCGACAGCGAGGTGCCGGCAGCGCGGAACGTGATAGCTTTGTGCTCGTGACGTGCTCGCGCGATGATGCGCTGCACCTGCTCCTCGTCGCGAGGGTGGAGTACCTCTTCCGGCACGTAACGGTAAACGCCCGCATCAGTGCCCCATGCCAGTCGTTCGATGTAACTATTCATACAGGTAGTATTTTTGTGAGCGGGCTCGATAAGCCTCAACATCTTTGTTCCAATAGTCCTCTATATCCGCCCAGCGATAGGTCTCGGCGAAACGGTCGCGGATGAACCCCGTTCCGCAGACAATATCGAACATGCGGAAACGTTTCGCATCGCACTCTTCGAAGAAACGATGTTCGGGATAGATGCGGTTGAGCGTCTCTAACAGACGGAACTGTACCGACGTCAGGTACGCCGCATCGAAATCCATCAGGTGGATCTGTACACCCTGAATCTGCTCGCCTTGATAGACCGAGTAGAACGGCTTGTAGAAGATGGGGCGGAAGATGAGTCCGGGCAAACCGAGCGCGTTCATCGAGTCGGCCAGTTGACGGGCATCTATCCATGGCGCACCGAGTAGTTCGAACGGCAAGGTATAACCGACACCGATATTGAAATATCCGAACTCGCCGAGTATGCCTGTCTGCGGGTAGAAATATGCGGTATGACCCGTCTGTACGTGCGGTGAGGCCACAATCCACTCCATGCCGGTATCTTCCCATTTCATGTCGCGTTGCCAGCCTTCCATAGGCACGACCGTCAGCCGACAAGGTTTATACAGTACGCCGTTCTTTGTCATGCAGACCGAGTCGGCCATCACTTGCACACTGTCGGCTTCCCAGCGTTCGCGGGCCTCGGCGTTGACCATCAACGCCAACTCGCCGGGCGTTTGGGCGTACAGGTAGGGGATGTTGAACTGCGAGACGAACGATATATAGCCCTCTTCGGCGATGCAACCTTCTATCTTACGTCCGCCGAGCGGGTTGGGTCGGTCGAGAACTACGAGCTCTTTGCCTTGGTCAGCGCACGCTTCCATTAGCATGCCGAGGGTGGAGATGTAGGTATATGAACGGCAACCATTGTCTTGGATGTCGTACACCATCACATCGACATCAGCGAGCATCTCCGGCGTTGCTTTGCGTGTCTTGCCGAACAACGAATACATCGGCAGTCCCGTTCGTTCGTCGCGCTCGTTGCTCACGATGTCGCCTGCATGGGCATTGCCGCGTACGCCGTGCTCGGGACCGTACAGCGCCACGAGGTTCACTTCCGGCGCATCGAAAAGGATATCGACTGTCGAGCGCAGTTGGTGGTCAACGCCCGTGGGGTTAGTTACCAGTCCGACGCGCTTGCCTTGCAGCACATCGAAACCGCGGTTGCGCAGCACTTCAATGCCGGGCTTAACTTCAGCAGTCGTGGTGTTCTTCGGGTCGCAAGCGCAACCGACGAGCAGGGTTGTCAGACTCAATAAGCCCGCAACAATCAGTCTGTTTAAGGTATTTCTCATGTCTTTCTTGGGTTATTCGGTGGATGTGATTATTCAGTCGGTACTCGACCGAAACGGTCGCATTGTCTGCGGTCATCGGGGTAAAAGAGCAAGAGACTGTCGGGTTTAGTTCTGAGTCGCCAACGACGCGTAATGGGCACATCGCGTATCTCCATCATGTAATGCTCTACCAGTATCTTGTTCTCCTTACGCCAACGAAACCACCCATTGCCGTGGAACTGCAGGTCCTCCTCATAGACATCATCGTCCTCGCTCCACTCCTTGCCCCAATAGTAACCATCACCGTCATAGTCGTCGTAATACACTTTGTACCACTGCGGGTTGTCGGCGTTCTGCCATTTGCCAACGATAGACGGGTCGGCGGGTGGCGCACCATCGTCGTAGTAGGCACTGTTGTTGGTCTCGCGTCCACTACGCGCAACGCGACTTCCGTACATCGTGTGCAACATTACGGCAACGATAACCGCAGCCACTATCCCTGCTGCTATGCAAATGATGATGAGACGTTTGTTTTTCATTTCAGTACGATGATTTTGGCCGTTTTATTATCCATGCCGGGCATGGTGGCACCGACAGGTGCATTGATGTATGTCGGGTCACAAACCACATATCGGCGACCATTGTACATGAACCAATCGCCCGGCTCTTCGTTCGTGAAAGCTACAGCGGTGGCAAGGTGTCCGGGATAGTAGAGCAGTACAACATCCAGTCCGACGATGTCGCGCACAATGCGCGAGAAGAGGATGGCTCGGTCCTCGCAGTCGCTCTGCGGGTAGTAGAGCGTCTCTTGCACGAAGAAAGCACGGTCAACGCCCCATACATCGTTGTCGTACGCGTACTTGAAAGCCGTCTGTACCCAGTTGAGCAGGATGCCCACAGCTTCGCGCTCTTTCATCGACGTGATAGTGCGGCGCAGAGTAGGGTAGAGCTCGTCTTGCACGTTCTTCTCCAGCGGCGTGTTGGCATATGCAGCCCAGCGCGTCGCAAAATCGCCATCGATATTCGCTTGCGGGTATTGGTTGAAGAAAGCAATGAGGTTCTTGTTCACACTCACGGAGGCCGTCACTCCTTTCTTCGAGGTCAATGTTCGTTTGGGCGTCATCTCCTCTTTCAGTTTGGGCAGACGAGCCAGTTGCAGTGAGAGCGACTGCTCTTTGTCGAACTTCGACCGGCAGAGTTGTAGTCGCTCTCCATTGTAGTCGCCGGTGATGTAGTATTTCACGCCATCGGCACTGACGTACCGCATGCGGTATATCTCGTAGTTGCTGGCAATGAGCAGGAACAGTCGGTCTTGGGTTTTGGCGAGGCGGATACGATAACCCGTCTGCGTCATCAGGTAGGCTTGCATCAGTACGGCCTCGTTGGTCGCCCCGTACTGTTTCTCGGTCAATGCGCGCAGTACGTCCAAGTACGCCCAGTCGCAGAGCTGCAAGCCGTCACGTACGTCGAGTGCTGTCTTCACGGAGATATCGTACGCTTTGCCGGACAACGTCTGCCATGCGTCTGCTAAGGTCTCTTCGTTCAGGTCTGCGAGCTTCAGGCGATCCGACTGCGGAAAACCCAACGTCACCGTGCTGCCATAGTAGTTCACTGTTATCGACTGCGTCGGGATGTTCGGTTGCGGCTTGACGGGCGCGATGGGTTCGGGCGTTGGAGGTGCACTCGGCACAACCGTCACGTTAGGCTGAACAGTTATCTCTCGCGGTTTGTTCGTGAATTTCGGCAACGAGAACGACCAGTTCGTTGCATGTTCGGATTGCTCACTCCCAACCGACACCACCAACGCGGAGTCGTCGTTCTCGGGCTCTTCGGGCTCGGCATTCTCGGGCTCTGCAGGCTCGTCTATCGAGTCGTTGTTGGGCTCTTCGGGCTCGTCGTTCTCGGTCTCTGCAGGCTCGGCATCATCGGGATACACCATTGGTGGCACTTCGTCCTCTTCGAACGGAACCAGTCCCTCACGCACGGGAAAATCCTCCCAAGCTTTGCGCATAAACTCCGCGTAGGCCGTATTGGCACGCTGACGAAACAGGTCGTACGAGTCTTGTTTGTCCGTCTTAAACTGCTCAAACTGAGCACGTTGTCGCTGACGAAACTCCTCAAAACTTGAGTCCTGTCCCATCGTCGGAAGTGCCACCATCAGCAACACCATCAACGGCAACCATCTATGTCCTTTTTTCCTTTCCATAACGTTTGAGAGTACGATTCTATAACGTTTGAGGCTGCAAAGTTACAAAAAATTTTTGATATATGCAAGAAAAAAATACCAAAAAGAACACGAAAGTACGAATAAGTGCACATTTTTTGGATAAAAAGGCACAAAACAGCTCAGAACCGCAATTCCACGGAGCGAAAAGGGGGAAATTGGATGGGGGAGATAGGAGCTGTGGATGTATGGAGGATGTAGGAGGATGTATGGTGGATATATGGAGGATGTATGGAGGGTGTATGGAGGATGTATGGAGAAGGTATGGAGAGGTCTTCACCAGGTAGCGATAAATGTGTCATCTATCGGGGTGGGGAAAATGTTACAGTTTCATACCCCTCCACCGCAAGCGGTCCCCCTGTCTAGGGTGTTCTTTCCTACGCTGCGCTTCGGACGATCTGCTTCGCTGTGCTATGAAAGCCACTGGCTTTCAATCGCAAAACCGCCCTTGCTCGCTAAAGCGAAG
>CALAUY010000036.1 GCA_937892015.1 uncultured Bacteroidales bacterium
TGACGGCAGGTTCGCCCGGCAACACCTCTTTGATGCGTTGGTTACGCTCGTTGAACATCGCCTTGATGCGTCCGTGCGAGGTGCCGGCGAGAACGATGTCGCCCAAACGGAGCGTTCCATCGCTGACGAGCACGGTGGCAACGTACCCGCGTCCCTTGTCCAGCGACGATTCGATGATTGACCCTTTAGCGCGGCGCTTGGGGTTAGCTTTCAGGTCGAGCATCTCGGCTTCGAGCAGCACTTTATCGAGCAGCTCGCGAACGCCGTCACCTTTCTTGGCAGAGATGTCCTGACTCTGGTACTTGCCGCCCCAATCTTCCACGAGGATGTTCATGTTTGCCAACTCTTCCTTGATTTTCTCGGGGTTCGCCCCGGGTTTGTCGCACTTGTTGATGGCAAACACCATAGGTACTCCTGCCGCCTGTGCGTGACTGATTGCCTCGCGCGTCTGCGGCATAACGCCATCGTCGGCCGCTACGATGATGATGGCTATATCCGTCACTTGTGCGCCACGTGCACGCATTGCCGTGAACGCCTCATGGCCGGGCGTGTCAAGGAACGTGATATGTTGTCCGGATTTCAGCGTCACGTTGTATGCACCGATATGTTGCGTGATGCCACCCGCCTCGCCTGCGATGACGTTGGTGTTGCGGATATGGTCGAGCAGTGAGGTCTTGCCGTGATCGACGTGTCCCATCACCGTCACTATCGGCGCGCGCGGTACGATATCCTCGTCGGAGTAGTCGCCCTCGTCCTCGTGAATCTCGGCCACCACTTTGGCACTGACATACTCGGTCTGGAACCCGAACTCTTCGGCAACGATGTTGATGGTTTCGGCATCCAACCGTTGGTTGATGCTGACCATCATACCGAGCGACATGCACGTGCCGATAATCTTCGTCACGGGCAAGTTCATCATGACTGCCAAGTCGTTGGCTGTGACGAACTCCGTGAGTTTCAGCACTTTCGACTGAGCTGCCTCTTGCTTCATCTCCTGCTCGTGGCGTTCGCGCACCTGTTCTCGTTTGTCCTTACGATACTTCGATGCTGCGGTCTTGCCCTTGTTGCTTTGAAGCCTACTGAGGGTATCTTTGATCTGACGCTGTACTTCCTCGTCGTCAATCTCCACGCGAACAGATTTCTTGGGTTTGTTCTTCGCTTTTTGGTTCTTCACGTCGTTGACATCAACCTTGCCTTGCTTGATGCGCTCACGTTTGCGTTTCTCACCCTCCTGACCGTTCTTGGCATTGCCATTCTTGGCATTGCCGTTCTTAGCATTGCCGTTCTGGCGTTGCTGAGCCGCCTCTTTCTTGCGCTCTTCGCGCTCTTTCTGCTTTTGCTCTTTCGTCTTTGACTTGGGGTGAGTGCTTTGGTTGAGCGAGTCGAGGTCAATCTTGCCGACAACAACAGGCGTGTGCTTCAGTTTGTGTGTGCCCAGAGTAAACACTTCGGTTTTGGACTCCGTTTTCTTCGACTGTTCGGGCTGCGTGGGCTGTTGCCTATTGTCGGCAGGCTGCTGGGACTTCGTCTCTTCAGCGGGAGTCGGCTGTGAATGCACATCGGCTTGCGGTTGTTCAACGATGCTGACAGCTTCCTCTGCTGCTTTTTTAGCCGCCTCTTCAGCGGCTTTCATTTCAGCCGCTTTCTTGGCTTCTTCTGCTGCTCGCGCTGCCTCTTCGGCCGCTTTCTTGGCGGCAGCTGCCTCTTCGGCCGCACGTGCCGCCTCTTGAGCCGCCTTACGCGCTGCTGCCGCTTTTTCTTCGGCCGCTTTCTTGTCTGCCTCCAAGTCAATCTTACCCACTATCTTGGGTTTGTTGACGGGATGAAGCAGTTCGGGCTCCACCTCCTGTTCGACAGACAACACTTTGGGCATCTCGCGCTCTTGCCTTTTCTGAGCCTGTTTGTCGGCTTCAAGGCGCAGGGCCATATCTTTGTTGAACTCTTTGGCCAACATCAGATAGAGGTCGTCATCGATACGAGTATTGGGGTCCGTTGCAATTTCGCGTCCGCGTTTAGCAGCAAATTCAACCGCGGTGGACATGCCGATGTTGAGTTCTTTACACGCTTTGATTAGTTTGATAGCCATTATGCTTACTCGGGTTTAATGATTGTTAACTAAATGATTATCTGCGCCGTGTGCGCATCGCTCGCGGTGGACTTACTGTGCCTCCTCAGGGGCATTTTCAGGCTCGGCTTCCGAAGCGTCTTCAGGCGTCTCTTCAGGTGCCTTTTCAGGCTCGGCCTGGGGCTCGATGCCGAAATCTTCGTCCTCGAACTCCGAAGCGAGTATGCGGCGCACGTCGTCGATGGTCTCGTCCTCCAAGTCGGTACGTTTGGCCAGTTCTTGTGGCGATAGAGCCAGCACGGACTTGGCCGTATCCAGACCTACGGCCTTCAGTTGGTCGATAACCCACTGATCGATTTCGTCGTTGAACTCGTCGAGGTAGATGTCCTCGATATCTTCGGCCTCCATCTCACGGAAGACGTCAATCTGATAACCGGTGAGCATGCATGCTAACTTGATGTTGTAGCCGCCCTTGCCGATTGCAAGACTCACTTCTTCAGGCTTGAGATAAACGTTGACCTGTTTTGCTTCTTCGTTGATTTCCATTGACGATATGCGCGCGGGCGCGAGTGCGCGCTGTATATAAAGGTTAGCGTTGGTGGTGTAGTTGATGACGTCGATGTTCTCGTTTCTCAGTTCACGCACAATGCCGTGAATACGCGAGCCCTTGACGCCGACGCACGCACCAACGGGGTCGATACGGTCGTCGAAACTCTGTACTGCCACTTTGGCACGCTCACCCGGTATGCGGGCAATGTTCTTGATAGAGATGAGTCCGTCATGCACTTCAGGAATCTCTTGCTCGAAGAGTCGTTGCAAGAAGAGAGGCGAGGTACGGGAGAGGATGATTTTGGGGTTCTGGTTCTTGTTATCAACCTGTACAACGACGCCGCGGATGGTGTCGCCCTTACGGTAAAAGTCCGTCGGGATTTGGTTTTGTCGGGGCAGATAGAGCTCGTTGCCATCCTCGTCGAGGAGGAGCATTTCGCGTTTCCATACTTGGTAGAGCTCACCGCTGACAACGTGTCCGAGCATGTCGGAGTAATGGATGTAGAGGTTCTCTTTCTGCAACTCTAGGATTTTCGAGGCCAGTGTCTGTCGTAAGTTCAAGATCATGCGTCGTCCGAACTTGGTGAAATCCACTTTGTCGGTGATGTCCTCGCCCACTTCGCACTCGTCATCAATGAGGCGTGCATCACTGAAACTAATCTCTGCTTCGGGGTTCTCCACCATCCCGTCTTCCACGACGACGCGGTTGCGATAAATCTCAAGGTCGCCCTTGTCGGGGTTGATGATGACGTCGTAGTTCTCATCTGAACCGTACATCTTGGCAATAACGTTACGGAACGAATCCTCCAACACGTTGATAAATGTCTGTCGGTCAATGTTTTTTAGTTCTTTGAACTCGGAAAAAATGTCAATCAGATTAACTGATTCCGGTTGTTTTTTAGTTGCCATTGTATAGTATATTTATGTTTTTTTTCGTTTTTGTTTGGCGCATGGTCACACTTTGAGGTCGTACTTGCAGTACTTGACGTCGTTGTAGCCGAAGCGTAGAGTCTGAATCTGTTTCTCTCGTTTTTTCTTCCCCTCTACAGCGACATACACTTCGATGTCGGCCTCGAAGAAATCGTCCTCTACATTGACCAACATGCCGTGCAGTTTGCGCCCGTCACGTGTGAGAATCTCCACGTCGTGCCCCAGATGTTTCTCGAACTGCATCTTCGTACGGAAGGGGTCGGTGATGCTCACGCTGCCCACTTCAAGCTCAAAATCCTCGCCGTCGGCATCCAACTGTTGCTGCAAGGCGCGGCTCATGGCCGCGCAGAAATCGAGGTCAACGCCCTTGTAGGAGTCGAGTTCGACCACTATACTGTTCGCAGGCGACACGGTCAGGCCAATCAGTTGTACCTCGCTGTTTTGCAGGTATGTGGTCACCAATTCTTCGATATGTTTTCTTTCCATCATGTTGCTTTATTTAATGCAAGAAGGAAGCCCGTGGGCCTCCTCCTCTGAGAATCGAGTGCAAAATTACAACATTTTTTTGACATGTGCAAATATTTTGCGAAAAAAATGCACTTTTTTGTCCAAAAAACGTCATTTTTTGCTTTCTTTCGCTCATTTAGTGCATTTTTAGCGAACGTATTGCAAGTATGTTTGCGAATAATCGTCCACAACATCGTTCACTCCGTATCGTTCGCATTGCTGCAAAACGAACCCTAAAATGGCGCTGTTTTGCTGGATAGTGCGTTGCATGCTGTTGCGGCGATCTTTGTTGAGCGAAGCTCCCCAAGCGACATATTCGGAGCAGTTCTTTGCCACGCTGCGCATGATGGCCGCACCCTTATCTTTCTCGCCGCACTCGAAATAGTAGCACGCCATAGTTGCGGACGTGTAGTCGTACGGGATGTTGTAGCCCGGCAGTTCGGTTTCGGCCTTATCGAGCACTTGGATGCAGCGTCCCCTGTCGCCCGCTTCGAGCAGTGCACATGCCAGTTCGGCAAACATCATGCGATGGGTGCGACACATGCGCATCAGGTTCTCATCGATATAGATACCCGGTTGGTTCATGTTGCCGTACGCGAACTTGTTCATCATGTTGTCGTACATCTTCTCGATGTTGACGCGAGGCCGTCCGGTGCGGTCGTAGTCGGAGGTGCGGACGGGCGTTATCTGGTAAGCGAGACCTACGTTCTCCATGTAAGGCTCCATGCCTTGGTTGTAGTCGGGACCGATGGTGGCGGCGAAATATATCGGCCGTTGCCATTTGGCTTGCGATACAAGTTCGAGCACCATCATCTCGCTCTTCGTCAGTCGTCGTCCGAGTTGAATATCAATGCGATCGGCCAGTTGCGACTCGTCGTATTGCTCGGCGAAGATACTGCCCTCGCCCAGTGCCTCCTCGGCGTTGATGGGGATATACAACTTGTCGCTGGGGAGGAAGTTCTCGCCCTCACGTTTGGTGCGGGGGTCATCGCTCTTGACGAAATCGAAAGCCGTCTGTACGTCGATGGGCGAACCAACGCGGTTATCCACCCAAACCACCTCATTCTTGCCCGACATGTAGTCTTTCAACTCCCATGAGATGGGCAGTGCGGGTGAGTCGTAGTACGGGCGTTTCATCTGACTGATATACCAGTCTGTCTGTAGGTACGAGAGGTTGCAGACGCGCAAGTCGGTACCGACCTCTTCCACTTCTTGGTTGTACCACAGCGGGAAGGTGTCGTTGTCGCCGTTAGAGAAGATGATGCCGTGCTTGTCGCAACTCTTGAGGTAGTTGGCACCGAAATCGCGGCACGAATAGCGTCCGGAGCGGTCGTGGTCGTCCCAGTTCTGTTGTGCCATGAGTGCGGGCACGCCGAGCGTGACTACGATGGTGAGAGCTACGATGGCCGTCTTGGCTGCTTTGTTGTCGCTCTTGACCAACGAGGAGAGCCAGTCGCTCAGTCCCATCACGCCCAGTCCAATCCAGATGCAGAAAGCGTAGAAAGAGCCGGCGTAGGCGTAGTCACGTTCGCGAGGCTGGAGCGGTGTCTGGTTGAGGTACACTACGATGGCAAGACCTGTCAACAGGAAGAGTAGGGCTGTCAGGGTGAAGTTCTCAAGACCGGATTTTTTCTTCGTCAACTGATAGATGATGCCCAGTATGCCGAGCAACAATGGCAGCATGAAATAGACGTTGTGCGCTTTGTTCTCTTTCATCTCTGTCGGTACCAGGCTCTGGTCGCCCAGACGTGCGTTGTCGATGAATGGGATGCCGCATATCCAGTTGCCCTTGTCAATCGAGCCGCTGGCGTTCTGCAGGTCACTCTGTCGTCCGGCGAAGTTCCACATGAAATAGCGCCAGTACATCCAGTGCACTTGGTAGGCGAAGAAGAAGCGCATGTTCTCGCCGAACGTGGGGCAGTAATCGGTTTTCTGCTGCCCGCAGTACGTGTAACGCACTTTCTTCCCTTTCACGTTGGCCCATGCCTTATATTGCTGAATATGAGACGATTGTCCGGAGTGCATGCGCGGGAAGAGCATCTTAAACTCGTCCATGTACTCGTACGAGTTCTTGTAACCGGTAATCATGTACTCGTCGCGCTCGTCGGGCGAACTCTTGGGTTTGGGTGCGTACTGTGCGTGCCCTTGTTTCTCTACAGGGATGCACATGTTGCCCTTAATCTCGAGCTTCACGGGTGCATTATAGACCTGTCCGTAGAGCAATGGTGTGTCGCCGTACTGCTCGCGGTTGAGGTAGTATTTGAGCGAGAAAACGTTGTCGGGCGAGTTCTGGTCCATAGGCGTGTCGGCAGCTGAACGGATGACGATGGCAGCGTAGCTGGAGTAACCAATCATCAGCACGGCAATCATCACGGCAGCGGTGTTCAGTACGCGCATCGGCACGAGGTCTTTCTTCCAGATGAGGATACCTACCAAAGCAGCGATAAGCAGCAACCCGACCCAAGCACTCTCTTTGAGGAACGGGATGCCCGAGAGGGTCACGGCCAGTACGAATGCAACGATAGTGCGTGCGTTGAGGTTCTCGTTGCGGTTGGTCTCTACAATCGTCCAGACGAGCGCAATGGTTGCCAAGATGAGGTAAACGAACAGACCGGTGTTGAAGGGCAGATGCAGCGTGTTCACGAAGAAGAGCTCGAACCAGCCGGCGAGTGTCGGTACGCCCGGGATCATGCCGTACAGGATGGCGGCCAAGATGAGGACGCTCGCAAGCAACGCCACAAAAACGCCGCGCCACGAGAACTCGTACTTGCGGAAATAATACACCAGTACAATGGCGGGAATAGTCAGCAAGTTGAGCAAGTGTACGCCGATGGAGAGACCCATCAAGTAAGCAATCAGGATGAGCCAACGGTCGCTTCCCGCCTCTTCGGCGTGCTCATCCCACTTGAGGATGGCCCAGAAAACGACTGCGGTGAACAGGCTCGACGAGGCATAGACCTCGCCCTCTACGGCCGAGAACCAGAACGTGTCGCTGAACGTGTAGGCCAGCGCGCCAACAGCACCCGCACCTAATACGGCCAACATCTTCGGCAGTGTCTGCTCTTGTACCAGTTTCTTCCCCAGCGCAGTGATTGTCCAGAAAAGGAACAGGATGGTAAACGCCGATGCCAGTGCCGACAACGCGTTCACGCACATGGCCACGTGACTCACATCGCTTGCAAAAAGGCTTGCAAAATGACCCATTAGCATGAAAAACGGTGCTCCGGGGGGATGACCCACGTCCAATTTCCACGCAGAACTGATGAACTCACCGCAGTCCCAGAAACTCGCGGTTGGCTCAATCGTCAACAAATACGTAGCAGCTGCAATTGCAAACACAACCCAACCGCACACAGTATTCCATAACTTGAAATTCTTCATTATCAATAACCTAATTTCTTTATTATCTATTGTCTATAACCTATCATCTATCATCTATTATCTATTATCTATTATCTATTATCTATTATCTATCATCTATTATCTATTATCTATCA
>CALAUY010000037.1 GCA_937892015.1 uncultured Bacteroidales bacterium
TATGGTTATCTTATGGTTATCTTATGGTTATCTTATGGTTATCTTATGGTTGGGTTATGGTTATGGTATGGTTACCTTATGGCGACAGAATAGTACTTGTGCCGGATGGATAGTATATGAGATGAGACGAGACGAGACGAGATGAGACGAGATGAGAGGAGACGAGAGGAGACGAGAGGAGACGAGAGGAGACGAGAGGAGAGGAGACGAGAGGAGACGAGAGGAGACGAGAGGAGAGGAGAGGAGATGAGATGATAGGCAGCGAGCTTCGCAGCCCGCTGCCTTCGAAAAAAGTATGAAAAAAAACAAAAGGAAATCCTTCACTTAATCCCAAATGCTTCTACGGCGTTCGGGGGTTTGAGCGTTCCAGTTATCGGATGTTTTTGGTTGACCGATACCAATACTTGCGGTCACAATATCGTTGTTGTTCATCGGAACAATCTGCAGTTGTGCATCAATATAAGTTCTCATAATATATACAATTTGACAATTTGTAATTTGACAATTTTTTCGATTATTGAGTCATCCGGCTATTTATCGAACGATGGCACCGGTTGCGTCGTAAACAATGCCGTTCTTGCGGATGAAGAGTTGACCATTCTTGATGAACTTAACGGCCACGTCGTTCGTCTCGATATTCTCAATGCCTGTAGCGCCATTCTCGCCCTCAATGATATTCAGAGTAGCGGGAGCTCCTGCGGGAGCGGCATAATGCAGATAAGCTTTAGTTGAACCAATAGTAGCTGACGCACCTTCACTAATTAGGTGGAATTGGTTCTCCAAAAGAATATATACCGCCCAATTTGCATCATAGGCATATTGATAAGCAACACCATCGGTAGAGTTGGTCAAGAAGCCATACAAGCCATTAGCGCCATTCAGTTCATTTACAAAATAAGCAACGCCGGCCTCTTCGCCAACTTTGGTAATAACCACATCAGCATCCGCTTCAACCGGCTTGATGATGTAGGCATGTCCTGCCACCATATTACCCTCGTGCTCAGTGAGAGAAATAGTAGTATTAGACATTGCTGTTACGTCGTAAACAGTGGCGTTGGAGATGGTTGCATTGAACGGCACACACAGACTCTGATAGTTGGTAGTAGCCGCTTCGCGGGTGAAGGACTCGGGATAAGCAACCGACACTTTTCCGGTGGCATAAACATACGTAAAGGTGTAGTTTCCGGCAACGTCAGCGACTAAGCCGCAGTTATTTACTTCATCGTTAAATTCCCACTCAGAACAATTCGTGCGGTCCATATACCAGTTGTTACCATACCATGTGTCATTATCATTTACGCGAACTTTGAAGCCTTGAGCGCCTGAATAATAGCCGGGAGCCAGGTTGATAGTGCAAGAAGCAGCAAGATCACCTTCTACATTCTCCATCAGGACAGGAGTCCACTCGTTCCAGCCGCACATAATCTCTACTTTGGCAGGAATAGAGGCGACAGAGACCTTCATTGTGTTGAAATTGACCGTGATAGTGTAGTAGCCACTTTGCGAAATTTTGAAAGCATTTTGTCCCTGTGCCAAATCGACAATATCCCCGTTAGCGATAACTTTGTCGTTTTCGTCTGCGCCGTAACGACGATTATTGACATAATTCCAAGCGACACTGTCATTATCGTTGGCCAGTTCAGTGACAAAAGCAAAATACGTTTCACCGGTGATATAAGCTTCGTATGTATAAACACCAGATTCAGTCATTGTGAGTTGAGTCCCCACATTTGCTGCCCAACCTCCGGGTTGATTAGAGCCAATTACATAAAGTTTAGGAACCTTAAGGGCGAAATAGTAGAAGTTGAGACCGTTAACGGGGTAAGAGAGGATAATCTCGCCTGCTTCCACGTTGACTTTTACACAAGTGTAGTAATTACCATCTTCTTCTTCTACCTTCATGCTCTCGGAAATAGGTTGGTTGAAGAGTTCGACACCATTTTGCGTGATAACCAGTGTTCTGTCAGTGTCAGAGTTTTTACCTGTACGAACACCTATTATCAACTGCCCAGCCTCAGCAGCAGTCAGTTTGAGGTAGTTTTGGGAAACATCAGCATTGGTCTTGCCACCGGTCTTCAGACGGAATGTGCAGGTCACAGCCGATGCCAAATCATCGCCGAATCTGGAGGTATTAGCATCGATAGACATCTTGTGAGACGGGTCCACTGTTTGGAGGATAAGATTATCCGCAGTAAAAGTGCTGTCTTCCAACGTTCCGGTGCCCGATGCTGCCGTGAACGTGATAGCTGGCACTTGTGCGAACGACATTACTGCAACAAAAAGTGAAGCAGTCAAAAAGAAAAGTTTCTTTTTCATGATTGTTGAGTTTTTAGTTAATAGTATGTATGTTAATTAAATATGGTGTTCTAATATTGCAAACATGAAATAAAAAAAGGCCACGTACTACAAGAGTACATAGCCTTATTCATCTAAAAAAAGCAGATGTCAGTACATTTTTACCCCCCCCATTAGAGACGAGTAGCGCGCTGATTGTCAGCAAACTACAACTATTAGCCTCATATGTAAGAAGTGCATTCATGTATATTTTTCAAACGTTTTCGACTGCAAAGTTACTGCTTTTTTTCGACATGACCAAATATTTTTATATGTTTTACAACATAAAGTGCTTTTTTAGGCGGAAAAACTCATTTTCCAGTGCAAAATTGTCAATAAAAACATATTTTGGGTAGGGAAAAAAGAGGTAGGAGAGGTGAAGAAGCCGGATGACATCCGGCACAATAAACAATGATAAAAGTAAAAATGACAGAAAACACGCGGAGCG
>CALAUY010000038.1 GCA_937892015.1 uncultured Bacteroidales bacterium
CGAACACTATCCCCAGTTGCCAACTCTGCAACAATCAGAAAGCCGACCGCTCAATCGAGGAGTTTCGCGCTTTCTTGGAGGACATCACATCGACACTGGACGAAAACAAGCAGTATCGGATAGCACTCCGATATAAAAAGATTGCCATAGTGAAGCGGCAACCCATTGTTTTCTATTTTGAAAGGCAATAGTATGACAAAATATCTTCAATGATAAATTCTAAATGAAACTGAAGAAAAGGAAAATAAAATTTGCTGCCATCTTTTTCCTCTGTTGGTTTGGTTTTTTGGTCTTGCTTGTTGATGTAATCATAGGCTTTCAATCGTTGGTTGACTATTTCGGTTCATATGCCTTTGTAGAGATCACGCTACTGCTTTTAGTCGTGTTACCGACATTGGCAGTTTACGAATTTGTTAAAGAATAAAACTTAATTCCATGGATGTAAATGATACTCATTTCGAGAAGTGAAAGACATTGCCCCAATGCGAGCATCGCTAACTTACACTGGAAATACAATGGGTAAACATATAGCCGTAAACTAAAATGTACACTGTTCAATACACCAAAGGAGGCGAGAAAGACCGGGTGAAAGTCAGCCGGAGTCCATACGCAGAGACCGCGATGGCAATCGTGGAGGAAATCAAGCGTGACCCATACTCCAATGGTGGTGGTGGACTGGAGAAAGTGAATGACGGCGACATCTTTTATATCCGGCGTATAAGCGCCAAGCATCGACTGGTGTACCAGATAGACGAAGATAAGAAAGAAATACTCATCTGGGAGATGTGGAACCACTACGACCGAATGGGGCAAAAGAAACGAAAGAGATAAACTAAATACATTACTAATATGATACGCTTAAATTGCTTTTTTCAAGCCGCAGATGCTGCAAAGTATGAAGATGCTCTGCGTGCTGCAGTGGCTTTGACCGAGAAGTCCCGTAATCATACAGGGTGCATCGCTTATGATGTGTTCCAGAGCGCAACGCGCTCGGATGTGTTTATGATCTGCGAGACTTGGAAGGATGATGCTTCGCTCAATCTTCACTCCGCTACGCCGGAGTTCAAGCAATACGTAGCCGAGATGGAGGCTTGCGGTCAATTGAAACTGGAACGCTTTGAGTTTTGATGACATACGACGAATACATAGCACAACTGCAGCAAGCGATTGACGAGGAGCAGAACGATGACAGCTGCTTTCTTGAATATCAGCCGGAAGGGCAGTTTGTGAGAGGGCATTGAAGAATTACAAACAATAGTCATTCGTAAATTATGCACAAAATCCGCGAAGCCATACTGACCGACCTGCCGGCAATCATGCCGGTGATAGATGCAGCACGGGAGTTGATGCATCGGTCGGGGAATGTGAACCAGTGGATCAACGGCTATCCGTCAGAAGAGGTAATCAAAGCGGATATAGTGCGACATGGTGGATTTGTGGTCACAGATGACGAGCGAATAGTGGCATACTTTGCTTTTCTGCCAGCTCCAGAGCCGACATACGAAAAGATTTATGAAGGTGCATGGCTGAATGACGAACCATACTATGTCATTCATCGCTTGGCGAGTTGGCCAGACGTGCATGGTATCTTTGATAGCGTCATGCAATGGGCGTTCACACAACCGCGCACACTCCGCATTGATACTCATCGCGACAATATCATTATGCAGCATAATCTGAAAAAACATGGCTTCACCTATTGCGGTATCATTTACCTTTTGAACGGTGATGAACGCTTGGCATTCCAAAAGACAATACTTTGAAGACAATCAATGACATAGCAGAAAAGAAATGCATCATCTATGCCGATGAGCAACCGCAAGTGCTACTCATTCAGCCGGTGGGCGAGCATGAGGATGCTACGCTGGATGCGGAGATAGATGCTATCAAAGGGACGGTTCATGTGCAGTTTGTCTTTGCGGGCTTTGCGATAAGCGATTGGGAGGAAGAACTAACGCCGTGGCACGACACAAATATCTCTCCTCGCCAATCGGTGGGCAACCATGCCTTTGAGACCTTGGACTTTATCACGGAGCAACTGATGCCGTATTTGTTTGAGTTATACGGAAAGTTGCCGGTTGTGTTGGGCGGATATTCGTTGGCGGGATTGTTCGCACGTTGGGCGGTCTGCAAAGAGGACTGCTTCGATGCAGTTGCAACCGCTTCTCCTTCGCTATGGATAGTGGCTTGGAAAGGCTTTTCTGATGCGCATGAAGTGTATGCACGTTATGTCTATCTCAGTCTGGGCGACCGCGAAGATCTCACGAAGAACAAAGCCATTGCACAGGTGGGCAATAACATCCGCCGGGAATATGATCATCTGAGCCGTACAATAGGTTCTAACCATTGCACGCTCGTCTGGGAAAAGGGTGGTCATTTCGTTACGCCTCATCTCCGCCTTGCACGGGCTTTCGCTTGGTGTATCAATCAACTATCAACACTATAACAAAAATACTCCCCTGCGCTCCAATTATACGCACGCAATAGCCCACCACCGCTCACCACGCTTTTTGAGGTGAGCGGTTTTTCGTAAGGGCAAAGGG
>CALAUY010000039.1 GCA_937892015.1 uncultured Bacteroidales bacterium
GGGGGGGGGGGGTATAGTGTTGTCGCCTTTTTCGATTTCTCCGCACCCGCTCAAGCAGTAGTTGACGGTGTGGCTGTCCTGGACTTTCAGCAGATGCACGCTTTGTATACCAAGGGCGCCCTTGATGGCGTCATCGTACCCCGGGAACTTTTCGTGTCGAACTTTGTACCCCGGATGATCTACAGCGGCATCCTCCCCCAAAACATATACATAACGCCTCGTGTCATCGGCAAAACCCTTTCGGAGGATGAAGTTTCCTCTTTCTTGACCCCATACCTTAGCGCCAAGTATCTGCCTTATCTGGAATTTCACATTGCCGATCATTGCAATCTCAACTGCAAAGCCTGCTCCCATTATTCCGGCTTGGTGACTTCCCCCGTATTTCCATCTTTTGACAAATTTGCCAAAGACATGGAGCGCCTCCATCACTTTATTGACGACATCGCGAACATTCGCATTTTAGGCGGCGAGCCTCTCTTGAACCCGGAGGTGAACAAATATGTGCGCCTCGCCAGAAGCTTCTATCCCGATGCCGGGCTTCACGTGGTAACCAACGCCCTGCTGCTCATGCAAATGAATGACGATTTCTTCCAAACGCTGAGGGAAACAGTTTCGCAAATCGACATTTCCTTTTATCCCCCCATGGAAGGGAAGATCGACGCCGTGCAAAACTTCCTGCGGGAAAAAGGCATCCCCTTCTCCATTACGCCCAAAATTGAAAAATTCAGAATGATACAAACTTTGAAAAGATCCCCCGCGCCCGATTACTTTTACAGATGCTGGCAAGCAAGTTGCCATAACTTGTACGACGGCAAGCTGGCGGCCTGCTTTATCCCTTTCACCGGCAAATATTTCAACGCCCGCTACCACAAAGATCTTCCCACGGATGGCGCCATAGATCTCTACGACAATGCGCTTACTACGGAAACACTAAAGACGAGACTTTTGGAGCCTTTTGAGAGATGTCGTTATTGCACCGACGGCATAACCGTCGATTGGGAACAGATAAAAACCCCTAGCCCCATGTCAGACTGGGTGATTGAGGGAAACGAAAATCATTAGGATGTATTCCCTTTTCTTATTAAACGAAAAGCCAATCGGAGGCTGCTCTTCGATTGGCTTTTTCCTTTGTGAAATTGGCGCACGTTACCGGCAAGGGGCGAAGGCGCTAGCTTACGCATCAGCGGGGGGCAAAACGCCGCGTCCGAGGGCGTCGCAGGTTCTCATCTCGTCATGGAAGATTCTTTCTCTTTCTGCCTTCTGCAAGACAGAGAAATTTTTGGAAAAAAGCTCATACTTCCTGCTCACTGCCTATTTTTTCTCCTTCTTGGTGTTGATGGTTAAGTAGGTGGTCTTTTCCATCTGCTGCAGTTTCATGCGGGCGTCTATGACCTGCATGGAGCGCTTGATGTTTTTTTGCATTTTTTCGCTCAAAAAATTTGCATATATGAAAAATAAATTGTAACTTTGCAGTCGGAAACGTTATTACGAAACAAAAAAAGAAGAAGAAAGGAAAAGAATACAAAACACAAAATACAAAATACAAAACGCAAAACAATAACAAACGCAAAACACAAAACGCAAAACGCAAAACACAAAACAAAGCAATAACAAACACAAAACAATAACAAACACAAAACAATAACAAACACAATACAGATAACAAAACAAACACAATACAGATATGATTTTAGACAAGCTTGAGAATGCGGCCAACTACTATGACAGTGTGCCGGGATTAGAGCGATTTATGGATTTTTATGCGACAAACGATTTGGAGAGTCTGCCGGCATGCAAAATCAAGTTAGACGGTGATGACCTCATCGTGAACATCAATGATTTCCACGGCAAGGAGGAAAAGGACTGCCGAATGGAAGCTCACAAAGAGTACCTTGACATCCAGATTCCTCTGACCGACGACGAAGAGATGGGCTGGAAGGCGCAAGTGGACTGCCAAGACATCACGACGGAGTACAACGAGCAGAAAGATGTGGAGTTTTACGGAGATAAAGCAACGGCGAAGTTCAGAGTGCCCGCCGGCCATTTCGCTGTTTTCTTCCCTGAAGATGCGCATCAGCCGGGTATTGCTCCGGGCAAAGTGTATCGGAAAATTATCGTGAAAGCGAAAATGTTGCTACTATAACCCTTAAACGTGTCGGCCATGAAAGAATTAAAACTGATACAGTCGGACCCTTATCTCAAGCCATACGCAAGGGCCATTGAGGGAAGATACGAGTACTTCTTGCGACGGGAGAAAGAGTTGACTGCGGGTAAGTTGTTGCGCGACTTTGCGGACGGTTACCTCTATTACGGGCTTCACAAAACATCGGAGGGTTGGGTGTTCCGTGAGTGGGCTCCCAACGCCACGGCCATCTACCTGATTGGCGATTTCAACCAATGGCAGAAGTCGGAGAACTACCGGCTCAAGTCGCTTGGGAACGGCAACTGGGAGTTGGTATTGTCCCAAAAAGCGATGCAGCACGGTCAGTTGTACAAACTGCTGGTTGAATGGTACGGAGGAGCCGGTGAGCGCATCCCATCGTACGCGACGCGCGTGGTACAAGATGATCGCACGAAGATTTTCTCGGCGCAAGTGTGGGCACCGAAAGCGTACAAGTTCGCACATAAACAGCCGATAAAAACCGAGCGCAGCAAGTCGGGACTGTTCATCTATGAATGCCATATCGGCATGAGCGGCAACGCAGAGCGCGTCTCGACGTACGAGGAGTTCAGGCAGAACATCTTGCCGCGGATTGAAGCATTGGGTTACAACTGCATCCAGATTATGGCCATTCAGGAGCATCCTTACTACGGCTCGTTCGGCTACCACGTGAGCAATTTCTTTGCCGCCTCGTCGCGTTTCGGCACGCCTGAGGAACTGAAAGCCCTGATTGACGATGCGCATGGTCGCGGGATGGCTGTGATTATGGACCTCGTCCATTCGCATGCCGTGAAGAACGAGCATGAGGGACTCGGCAATTTCGACGGAACGCCGTATCAGTATTTCCATGAAGGCGTACGCCGCGAACATCCGGCATGGGACTCGCTCTGCTTCGACTATCAGAAGCCGCAAGTCATACATTTCTTGCTCTCTAACTGCAAGTTCTGGCTCGAAGAGTACCATTTCGACGGCTTCCGTTTCGATGGTGTCACCTCGATGATTTACCGCTCGCACGGACTCGGCGAGGATTTCAACGGATACGATTCCTACTACAACATGAACCAAGACGGCGATGCCATCTGTTACCTCACACTCGCCAATAAGCTCATCCACCAAGTGAAACGCTCGGCCATCACGATTGCTGAGGAGATGTCGGGCATGCCGGGACTGGCAGCACCCATCAAAGACGGCGGAATGGGTTTCGACTACCGACTGGCGATGGGTATTCCGGATTTCTGGATTAAGATGATTAAGGAGGTGAAAGATGAGGACTGGAAAGCCGGGCATATCCTTTACGAGATGAGTAACCGCCGCCAAGACGAGAAAACCATCTCGTATGCCGAGTCGCACGACCAAGCATTAGTTGGCGACAAGACCATCATCTTCCGCCTGATGGACTCCGACATGTATTGGCACATGGAGCATGGCCATGCCACGTTCATGGTGGACCGCGGCATCGCTCTGCATAAGATGATTCGGCTCATCACCGCCTCTACCATCAACGGCGGATACCTCAACTTCATGGGCAACGAGTTCGGGCATCCGGAATGGATTGATTTCCCGCGCGAGGGCAACGGATGGAGCTACAAGTATGCGCGCAGACAATGGGATCTGGTGGATAACGACAACTTGTACTACACGAACCTCAACCGGTTCGATGCAGCGATGATTCATCTGTTGGAAGAGAAACTGCAGCGGGTGGACGATCCCAAGCTGGGCGAGCATCTGCCGTGGATATACAACCTCTGGGATAAAGATGGCGACCAAGTGGTTGCCTTCAGGCGCGGCAATCTCATCTTTGCCTTCAACTGGAACGGACAACAATCGTTCCCCGACTACGGCTTCCTCGCTCCTGCAGGCAGCTACAAAGTGGTTCTCAATACCGATGCGAAAGAGTTCGCCGGATTCGGACAAACGGACGACAGCATCATCCATTTCACACAAGACGACCCGCTCTACCGACCGGAAGGCAAGGGATGGCTCAAACTCTATTTGCCCGCACGAACGGCAGTCGTTCTGGAAAAACAAGACTAAAAACGTAAACGATATTCAAACAACAACAGCACTATGCGACTTATTATTCAACCATCATACGCAGCCCTCTCTGAATGGGCGGCCAACTACACCGCAAAGAAAATTATTGACGCTAACCCGACAGCAGAGCATCCGTTTGTGCTGGGATTACCAACCGGTTCGTCACCGCTTGGCATGTACAAACACCTCATCGAACTCAATAAGCAAGGAGTGGTGTCATTCAAGCATGTAGTCACTTTCAATATGGATGAATATGTCGGACTGCCCGTTGAGCATCCGGAAAGTTACCATAGTTTTATGTGGAATAATTTCTTCTCCCACATCGACATCTGTCCGGAGAACGTACATATCCTGAACGGCAATGCCGACGATTTGGAGAAAGAGTGCGCTCACTACGAAGAGATGATTCGCTCGTTTGGCGGCATCGACCTCTTCCTTGGCGGCATTGGTCCCGACGGACATATAGCATTCAACGAGCCGGGCTCATCGCTTGCTTCGCGTACACGCCAGAAAACGCTGACATCGGACACTATCATTGCCAACTCGCGCTTCTTCGACAACGATGTCAACAAAGTGCCGAAAACGGCTCTCACAGTCGGTGTCGGAACGGTGATGGATGCCAAAGAGGTGCTCATCATGGTCAACGGACACGGCAAAGCGCGTGCACTACAACATGCTGTGGAAGAGCCCGTTAGCCACATGTGGACCATCTCTGCACTGCAGATGCACCCGAAAGGAATCATCGTTTGCGATGAAGCGGCTTGCGATGAACTGAAGGTAGGTACGTTCAAGTATTTCCTCGACATCGAGAACAACCACCTCGACCCTGCAAGTTTGCTGCGATAAAAGACAGTTATGGCTAAAAATCTGACGAAATACTTCCTCCTCGGCGGTCTGGGTTTTGTGCTGGGAGGTCCGATTGGTGCGGCATTGGCAGTGGTCATCACGTCCATGCTGGATTCGTCCAAAGCGCTTCCTACAGGAGAGAGTGGTTCAACCAATTTCGCCTCTTCTGCCTCTTCTTCTGCGGGCAGTAAGCAGAGTACGCGCGTTGCTGACATCAAAGTGTCGCTGCTGGTGCTCATCGCTTGCGTCATCAAGGTCGATGGACACGTGAAGAAAACGGAGCTCGACCTCGTTAAGCGTTTCCTTGTGCGCAACTACGGCGAACAAGGTGCACTGGAGGCACTACAGATACTCAAATCCCTACTCCAACAAGAGATTGACCCAACGGCCGTTGCTAACCAGATTCGCGACAACGTCAACTACTCAACGCGACTCGAACTGCTGCATTTCCTCTTCGATCTTGCTAATTCTGACGGCGAGTTTGCCGACTCCGAGATGCAGATGATTGAGCGTATAAGCAACGGACTCAACGTCTCTGCGGCCGATTTCCGCGCCTTGGCAGCACTCTTCCACAAGACGAAAGATCCCAACTGGGCATACGAGGCTCTGGAGATAACGCCCGGCGCAACCAACGATGAGGTGAAGAAAGCCTATCGCCGCATGGCAATGAAATACCACCCCGACAAGGTGGCAAGTGCCGGAGAAGAGATGCATCAGAAAGCGACGGAAAAATTCCGCGCTGTCAATGAGGCTTACGAGCACATCAAAGCACAACGCGGAATCAGTTGAGATAAAATCTTGAGTGATAATAAAATCTATTGGGCAACTACTTCGTCAGTAGAGCAATAGTCAAAGCCAAATCTATTGACTATCTGCCAATGTTATAATGCTTGAGCAGCGTACGCACGCGCGTAGATAACGCCGGACTTTTCCAACGCGCCAAATACTCGAAGAGACGATTTTCATCGAGCTGGTTGACCATGAACTCTTCGTTGAGCTGCAACTCATCCACAACCTCTTCAGTCGCATAATCAGGATGGAGATACAACGTGTCCAACAGCGCTTTTTCAGGCGTTGCCAACATGAACGACCGACCATTCGACAGCGCATGAGGTTGATAGCCGAAATACAGATGCTGCGCAATACTGCGATACGAATACATACCTAACGCGTTCTCATACACGGCGGGTTTTTGCGTCGTCACACTCGTAAAGGGCGTCTCCTGCTGAGGAATCATGTTGTGATACGACAACGCATACTGCAGACTCAGATACGACGGACTAACCATCTGACCCGCAACAATGAGCGCAAAATCAGCATCTTGCGCACTCTCACGAAAAGCGTACTGACCACGACGCAGTTTCATCAAATAACCTTTCTTCACCCAACGAGTGATACTATTACGGTCATAATCGGGTACAAACTCCTCGATTTGGTCAATGTTGAAGCAGCCTAATGGCAACAGCTTTGTACGAAAAAATAAATAGTTCATATGTTCATCATTCCAAAAACGCTGCAAAATTAGTGAATTTCTCGAACATATGCAAATTTTTTTGACTTTTTTTGCAAAAAAAACGCTTTTTTGCTATAATCCCAAGGATTTTTACATGGAGAAAGGCTGATGATAACTTACTGGCAGCAAGAAGGCGAAAAGCTGGTTGACACAGAAAAAGCGAATCTCGTCAGCTCCAAAAAAGTCTGGGTGGACGCGCGCAACGTGACGCGCGAAGACATCAACACGCTGGAAAAAGAACAGGTGGTGCAGGTCAAGATGAACGACATTGCCGAAATATCCATTCATACCGCTC
>CALAUY010000040.1 GCA_937892015.1 uncultured Bacteroidales bacterium
GAAACTTGAAACTTGAAACTTGAAACTTATGCATACGAAGTATTCTGAAATAGCCCTTGTGGTGTCTATCTTGTTCCTTTTCGCTCTTGCCTGTCTGCTTGGCAGTTGCAACGTGACCCGTACTGTCACCACCACTGCCCAGACTGTCCAGCGTGGCGACACCACCATCGTCATCATGACCAAGACCATCGAGAGTTATGATGGTAAGGTAGATGCAAGTAAGCTGCTGGAGATGACGAAGTAATTTTTTTTGACAGAAATAGTCACAAGAAATAGTCACAAGAAATAGTCAAGAGAAAGTATCAAAAGAAAGTTTAAAAGAGAGTATTCAAAACGTTCTCTATCTGTGCAAAAAATGCCCCAAAAACCACTGAAAATGTGCGCATAAAGGTCAAAAAAGCAAAAAAATGCACCATAAAAATGCACTTTTTTCGAAAAAAACGCGGTTATGTCAAAAATTTTTTGTAACTTTGCAGCGGGAAACGCTTAAAAAAGAAAGGATGAATCATGAAAGAGCCCAAACGCATACTCTTTGTATCGCAGCAAATTTACCCCTTTTTGGCAGAGGAGACCCCTCTTCGCATGCTGAACAGAAAACTCCCTCAAGCCTGCCAAGAAGCGGGTTATGAGACGCGTACGTTCATGCCGAAGTTCGGAGAGATTAACGAGCGCAAGAATCAACTTCATGAAGTGATTCGCCTTTCGGGCATCAACATCATCATTGCCGAGGCTGATCATCCGTTACTGCTGAAAGTGGCATCTATCCAGTCAGCGCGCATTCAGGTCTATTTCATTGACAACGACGACTATTTCAATCGCAGAAAGGGTGTAGTCGATCAGAACGGTGCGGAATATCCCGACAACGAAGAGCGTTGCATTTTCTTCGCTCGCGGAACGCTGGAGACGATACAGAAGTTGCGTTGGTTGCCTGACATAGTGCAGTGTTCGGGTTGGATGTCGGCCCTTGTGCCGTTCTACTTGCGAACGGCTTTCAAGGATACTCCTTTCTTTGCGCGGACTAAAGTAGTGGTAGGTTTGACCGACGAGCGTTTTTCCAAACCCTTCAGTCCGAGTTTTGCCACCAAGACGCGGTTCGAGGGTGTCAACCGTGATGCCATTGCTCCGCTCTTCGACAAGGAGGTGAGTTACCAAACGCTGATGAAGCTGTCGATTAAGTACGCCGATGCTGTTACTATCCAGACTCCCGGTGTTGACCCCGAACTGATTGCTTACGCGCACGAACTGGGGAAAGAGGTGCTGGACTATAAAGGCGACACGTCAGCATACGTGGAGACGTATCGTCAGATGTTGGCAGAGATGGAGGTGAGAATGCGAGAAGAGGCTGAAAAGCAAGCCGAATTGGCGAAGAACAGCGTTGTAGAGACACCGCCGATGCCTAAACGCGCGGTTGTTGAGGCAAACAAGCGGGTGGCATCGCGGCGCAGAACGGTTGTTGAGGTGCAACCAACAACGAAGAGGCGCAGAACTACGGTTATAGAGCAACCATCGACAAGGCGGCGCAAAGCAGCTGCTGAAGAGCCCAAGCCGACGAGAAGGCGTGGCCGAGCGGATGCCAAACAGCCGCTATCCAAGCGCGCCAAGAGCGCAACGGCAAAGAAGGCAACGTCTAAACGCATGACGCCAACCAAAACCAACAGGACCAGAAAGAAGGGAAACAACGAGTAAACAACGATTATTTTAGATATACAGCCAAAAATGGGCAAACGAAATATTCTTTTGTGGGTAGTGCCGCTCGTGCTCGCAATGCTGACGAGCTGCGTGCGGGGCAGTGAAGATGAGATTCTGAACGATGACGAGACGATTCTCGTCGGTTGCGACACGTTTCCGTTAAGTTCTATGTTGCGCGAGGGTGAGTACATCTACTCGACACCCGACTCATTCTTGCTCGGTGAGTGCGAGACGATCTTCGGAACGCTTCATGCCGACATCCTCACGCAGCTTGTTTGCCCCGAGGGTTTCGCCTATCCCGAAGGTGCTGAGGTGGACTCCGTTTGCGTTTTCTTGTATTACAGCTCGTGGCACGGTGACGGCCACACGCCGCTCAGCCTCAATATCTATGAGATGGACGGCGAGGTGCTGGACTATAACGGCATCTATTCGAGTGGTGACTCGGTGGCACGTTTCTGTAGCAAACAGAAATGCCTTGTGGATAAGCCGCGCATCATCGTGGCAGAGAGTCCAACCGACTCGGTGATTAACAGCAACACGGGGGCGTATCTGCCATTTGTCACGTTCCGCCTGACGGACGAGTTTCGTGACCGTTTCTTCGCCATCAAGGATTTCTCTGACCAGAACCGCTTCAATGAGCTCTTCAAGGGACTATACATCACTTCTGAGTTCGGAGGAGCTACTATCCTGCACGTGTCGGAGATTAGTATGGCCGTCTATTATCACTACACCTATCAGCAGCTGTACGACACCACGACGTACTATGAGGACGACATCAAGGGTTTCTACGCCAATACTGAAGTGCGGCAGATCAACCACTACGACCTAATCAATCCGCAGTTGGACATCCTTGAACTGCTGGAAGACGAGGTGGATTTTGTCGTTTCCCCCGGGTATATCTTCACGGAACTCAGAATCCCGCTGAAGAGTCTGACGGACTCTATCCTCGGCGAGATAGGCTCCAAACGTGCGTATATCAACCAAGCTCTCATTGAGGTGGAGATACTGAACGTTTACGAGGGAGATGATGACGATATGAAGCGCGACGATTGGCCACAGCCGAGCAACAACATGCTGCTCATCAAGGCCGATGCTCTGCAACGTTTCTTCACCTCCAATGAGTTGCCGTCGGACACGTGTGCTCTGCTGCAGTCGATGACGGTATCGATTGACACGCTGGAACAGACGCATTACTACTACTCGTACGACCTCTCGTCGCTCCTGACGCAGCAATTGCGCGACGCTTCCGACCGTGCCGTCGTTCTGCCCGACACGCTCAAGATGGTTCTTGTGCCCGTTGATGTCACGTCCGGCACACTCTCGTCGTCGAGCACGACCACAACAATCACGTCCGTCAAGCATAAACAAACAATCAGCGCCACGGCAATCCGCAGCGCTAATATTAAGAACAACCCAATGCGTTTGGAGGTTGTGTATTCAGGCTTTTGACCTTTTAAACGTGGAGTTTTTAGAAGTACCCTTAGATTAACTTTGGTTTACAGAAGGGCTTTGTAGGCCTCGCTGTCGAGCAGGTTGTCGAGTTCGGCAGGGTCGTTGACGGTGATTTTCACCATCCATCCGTCGCCGTATGGGTCGTTGTTGACCAACTCGGGCTCGTCGTTGAGGCGCTCGTTGAACTCAAGCACTTCGCCCGTTGCGGGCATGTTCAGGTCAGAGACTGTTTTCACTGCCTCGACCGAACCGAACACGTCGCCTTGAGCAATCGTCTCGCCCACAGTATCCACATCTACAAACACGATTTCTCCCAGCTCCGACTGGGCGTAATCGGTAATGCCCACAAAGGCCTCTGCACCCTTAACACGAATCCACTCGTGCTCTTTGGTGTACTTCAAATCAGCAGGTATATTCATAATCATTGCTTTTTATTATCTCAAGCTTGAACCGTTGTCTATCTGGTTGCCAACGGTTGACATAGCGCAGCGGAAACCAATAGTAGAGGAGCTCTTGTCTTGGTCCATATAGCGGCGCGAGGCCGGGTTGAGCCAATAGACACGGTCTCGCCATGAGCCGCCCTTGTAAACGCGCGTTTGCTTGGTGATTTTGGGCGCGAGTATGTCGGTCGGGTCGAACCTAATGACTGCATCCTCGTCGTCGTCGAGCATTGCAAGAGCGGTGGTGTCCAGCGGGTAGTCGGTGTCAATCCGTGATGGCAGGTCTCCATCTTTCCAGTCGCGTTTGTCGTCTGCGCCGGCATATTCAACAGCAACGCGTCCGAGCGAATCGATGACGTACACCTCAATGCCCTCGTCGTTGAGCGTTTTCTTCGGGCGTGTATAGATATTGCCGCGGAAAGAGTTGTACTCGGATGTCTCTTGGTACGACGTCTCGCGATATACATCTAACACCCATTCGTTGACGTTGCCGGCCATGTTGTAGAGTCCGAAGTCGTTGGGTGCGTACTCATCGACAGGAGCGGTGATGACGTATCGGTCGTTGAGTGCGCCGGACACGCCCATCATGTCGCCTCGTCCGCGGACGAAGTTGGCCTGCAGTTGACCCGCCTGTTTCTTGGACAGATTGCGCGGATGGTAACCCGACCACGGGTAGATTTTGCCTTCAACGGTCAAACCGTCTTCACCGGCGATGGGTGCAAAAGCCGCGAATTCCCATTCGGCCTCGGTCGGCAGACGATATCCGGGGACGAGGATGCCGTCAGCGCGGTTCACTTTGCGCTCTACGCCCGTGTAGTCGGTTTTGGCTTTACGTCCATATGCCGGGATGTAGTCGGGCACGGAGAGATATTTCTCGGTGTTGAAGACGAACTTATCGGCCACCCATGCGTGATTGGGATAACGCAGCGTGCGGTCTTCGCCGTCGATGATGACATCTTTCTCCTCCAGCTCGTAGTCGGGATAGGCGTCCTCGAAGCTGAGGTCACCGTTCTCGCCGAAATTGGTTGACCAATAATCTTCCTCTTGCGGTTGCAGGTCTTGGAAGTTAGGATACTCGATAGCTCCTGCCTGAATGAGTGCCAGCTCGTTAACGCGGTCAGTACGCCATTGGCAGTACGCCATCGCCTGTTCCCACGACACGCCCACAACGGGGTAGAACGAGAAGGCAGGGTGACGGTAGTAGTTGTCTAAATAGGGCTCATTGTACGCCATCTCTTCTCGCCAGACGGTGGTGTCGGGCAGAATAGCCTGTACCAGTTCGGGTGCAGTGTTGCCAAAGACCACGCGCATCCAGTGCTCGTACTCTCGCCAGTTGAGGTTGCTCACCTCGTACTTGTCCATAAAGAACGAGCTCACGGTGAGAGCGCGCTTGGCGTTGTTGCGCGGCGCGGTTATAAACTCGTCGTTCTCGCCGATGGTGAATGTTCCGCCCTGAATGGGTACCATACCAACGGGATTGGCGTTACCAAGACCTTCGAGTGCTTCGAAGTTGGTAGTTTTCTCGTCAAAATAATTCCAGCCTGTTGTGTTGGACACTTTGGTGTTCAATTCGCGTTGCGAACATGACACCAGTCCGAGCACTGCAACAGATACTAAAACAATACCAGTTTGTTTCCTCATAATAGTGACTATAATAGTGCCTATAATTGTGCAAATATGCTTTCGGACTGCAAAGTTACAAAAAACTTTTCAAAAAATCTAACTTTTAGAGGAAAAAATGCAAAAAAAGTGCATTTTTGTTAAAAAAAACGCAAAAAATGCATTATTTTGGCAAAATTTTGGGTCAAGTCGTAAATTTTTTGTAACTTTGCAGACGATTTGAGATAAGATGCAAATGCGACAAAAAACTTTGAACATAAATGGTCGATTGTTGGACCTTCGGATGCCGAAAGTGATGGCCATTATCAACGTCACACCGGATAGTTTTGTGCGGCACTGTGCGAACATCACCGAGGTGGAGGTTCTTCGGTGGGCATCGGACGCTCTTTCATCGGGAGCAGACATTCTCGATTTGGGAGGTTGCAGTACTCGTCCGGGTTCTACTCCGCCGTCGGAAGAGGAAGAGTGGCGGCGTATCCGTTTGGCGGTATCGGCCATTCGTCGTGAGTGGCCAGACGCAGTGCTGTCGATTGACACATGGCGAGCATCCGTGGCTCGACGGGCGGTGGACGACTATGGAGTGGATATCATCAACGACATCAGTGGCGGTCAGTTCGACCCCGACATGTTCGCTACAGTGGCCAACGCGCACGTACCTTATATACTCACGCATACGCGCGCGATGCCCGACGTGATGCAACAACATACCGACTACGATGACCTCATGAGCGAAATGCTCGCTTATATGCAACAGCGGGTGGACAGGTTGCACCAACTCGGCGTAGCCGACATCATCATCGACCCGGGTTTCGGTTTTGCCAAGACGACCGAACAGAACTACACTATACTGCGTCATCTTCATGCTTTGCAGGTACTCGGCCTGCCTGTTCTCGTTGGTCTGTCGCGCAAGAGCATGATTACGCAAGTGCTGGATATCACGGCAGAAGAAGCATTGGCCGGTACGGTGGCGCTGCAGACGTTGGCACTCGTGGGCGGTGCAGATATCTTGCGCGTACATGACGTAAAAGAAGCCAAACAACTCATCAAACTATACACACATTATGCTATTTGAATTTGGAGTTTTCGAAATCGGCATTAAAGATATCGTCGATATCCTGCTGGTGGCAGGTATGCTTTATTGGGCGTTCAAACTACTCAAACGTTCGGGCGCGGTGAACCTCTTTTGGGGCATACTGATGATTGTCGTCATCTGGTTTCTCGTCTGCTTTGTTTTCGACCTTGAACTCACGGGTGCTATTTTCAACTATATCCTCTCGATAGGTGCCATCGCGCTGGTTGTCATCTTCCAAGAGGAGTTGCGTAACCTCATCTATCGTTTCGGTTCGCAGTTGACGTTCCGTAAGTTCCGTCGTGCGCGTGCCAGTGCTGCTGATGAGGAGATGCGTCAACAACTCATCACCGCCTGCCTGCACATGTCTCGCAGCAAGACCGGTGCGCTCATCGTCCTTCAGCATGGCAATAACCTCCGCGAGTTCGAGGATACCGGCGAGTATATCAACGCAGATGTGTCGGCGCGCCTTGTTGAGAACATCTTCTTTAAGAACACGCCCTTGCATGATGGGGCACTCATCATTGCCGATCATAAGATTGTAGCCGCTGCGTGCATCCTGCCGGTCTCTAAAGATACGGACATCCCTGCACATTTCGGCCTTCGTCACCGCGCTGCGCTTGGCATCACGGAGAAGACCGATGCACTGGCCATTGTCGTCTCTGAAGAGACCGGAAAAATATCCGTTGCCAAAGGTTCTGAACTCCGCGAAATCACTCCGGACCAATTGGCACATGCTTTCGTGTGATACGAGCGTTGGTTGTATTCGTATTCGTTTTTTTTATTATGGATTTTGCTTGACGCCATTTCAAGGTGCCAAGGTACATCTGTTGTGGGGCGAATGATGCCTTTTTGCGGCGAAAATCCACATAATAGGAGAGAGGTGAAGAAGTAGGATGGCATCTGCCGGACAGAGACAATACCAATTCGTAAAAACGAATGGAACAAAATGGCAGGAAATGGCAGAGAGACTGACAAAATGACATCAAAAGGACATATTGGCACGTAATTTGTAATGAGAGAAACCAAAAAAATAGTTACTGCAACGAAGTAATACAAAGAAACTATTAAATATTCAAAACGATGAAAATTAGAATAATTATTCTATTAGGTGCTGTTCTGGGCTTGGCAGCTTGCACGGACAGCAGTGCAGTACGCGATGTGAAAGGAGCGTATCGCTACAAGACAACGGGCAAGGTAACATTGGAGGAGAACTACGCAGGTGCGACCAAAGCAGATACGCTGGTAGCTAATCTGGAAAACGAGTCCGGCACGATGGAAGTGGTCAGTTTGCACAACGGTGATAGTCTGCTCATCACCATCGACCAACTGAACGGAGACGTAATGGTTACGCGCGGCAAAGCAGATGGAAACCGTTTGTATTTCAATAGTTACACCCGCACCTTGGAGGTGCCGACAGAAATGACATACTTCGACACGGTGCAAGTGAGTATAGGTGCCCTCACGCTGGTGGACTCAATCATTGTGCGCGAGCGTAGGGTGTTGGAGGTATATGATATAACAGTAACAGGTTATGCGGATGTGTATGACAACAACCTGATATTCAACATGGAATATGATGGTCAATCGCAAAGTACGGAACGTACGCTGCGCGGCAAGGGCATCCGTTGTCTGGCCAAAAAGAATTGAGATGAAACGCGTAGATAAAACGAGTAGAATAATCGGTTTGCTGTTGATTTGCTCCGCCATGACAGTAGCGTCAGAGACGGAGGACTTGCCGACATACACCTTGCAGCAATGTCGTCAGATGGCTCAAGACGCCTCCCATAACAGCGAGATGCGTCAGGAGACGCTGGAAGCTGCCAAACTCAACCAACAGGCGGCCCTTGCATCGATGTTCCCCAAAGTGAGTGCCAACGCCTCATATAATTGGAACAGCAAGTCTCCCGCTTTGCTTGCCAACCAAATGCAGTTTGATTTCGGCACGGCCCGAGTGGGTGCAGACGGCATGGGTGCGTTCGAGTGGAGCGAGAGTTCTGCCATGAACCAATTGTATCGAGACACACGCTCGCTGCCCGATGTAAACGCACGGGTGCAAAGCATTAGTAATGAAAGCGGTCAGATGATTGCAGACAGCTACCAGAGACTATATCAGGCATTGCACCCCGACCTGACGCATGTCGTCGTCGGAGAGGTGGGCGTCACCCAACCTATCTACGTCGGAGGACGCCTGAAAGCCATGTATGACATTGCCACCACAGCGCGCGAGGTGGCAGAAATAGAGGCGAACAGCAAGCAGAAAGAGCTGATTGTGGGTGTTGATGAAGCCTACTGGCGTGTAGTGAACGTAGAGCACAAAAAACAACTGGCAGATCAATACTACAGCTTGTTAGTTACGCTGGAGGAGAATGTGCAAGAGTTGGTTGACGAGGGCATTGTCACACAATCGGACTTATTGAAAGTGAAAGCCAAGCGAGGCGAGGCAGAGGTGAAAAAGCTGCAGGCGGAGAACGGGCTGGTGCTGTCGAAGATGGCACTGTGTCAACTCATTGGTTTGCCCTTGGAGTCGGATTTTACACTTGCAGACAACCATCTGCAAGACCTCCGGTTGCATGACACGCCGGTTGTCAGCGATGAGATGCTGAACGCGCGCTCGGAGATACAACTATTGGATGCTGCCGAGAAGATGGCAATGTCCAATGTGCGCATGATGTCTGCCGGTCTGCAGCCGAATATCGTAGCTCAAGCGCACTATATATACAGCAATCCTAACTTCGACAACGGTTTCTCTAACAATTGGAAAGGGACAGGCTTCTTCACTGCCGGAGTGGTGGTGAATATCCCCATAGTGCATGCGGATGATATTCTTCGCCTAAAAGCAGCCAAGCACGAGGCAAATATTGTTGCCATCAAACGCGACGAGGCGAAAGAGTTGCTCACCCTGCAAGTAACACAGTCGAAGCAGAAAGTGATGGAGGCGCAACAGAAGGTGGTGATGACTGAACTGCAGGTGAAGAACGCCGAGGAGGTGCTTCGTTTTGCCGAAGAGTCTTTTGAGGCGGGTGTTGCCACAGCGTCCGACCTAATGCAAGCCCAAACGGCATGGTTGGCCGCATGCACCGACCACATTGATGCCGAGGTAGAGGCTCAAGTGGCAGAAACGCATTATAAACGTGTAACAAATACGTTGGAATAAACATATAACAGAATATGAATCAAGAAAAGAAAGGCAGCTTGCTATTGGGTTTGGCTGCTATGTTGGCGGTAGTCATCATCGTTGCACTTGTGGGCGTCTTTGCCCTGCATGAAGAAGAAGTGCTGATTACCGGAGAGGCAGAGGCGACAGAATATCGTATCTCGGGCAAAGTACCCGGTCGAATAGAGATGTTTCTTGCCGAGGAAGGTGATCAGGTGAAGAAGGGCGACACGTTGGTTGTCATCTATTCGCCGGAAGTGGAGGCGAAGATGGCTCAAGCACAGGCCGCACGTGCCATGGCAGAAGCGGTGAATGTGAAGGCGCAAAATGGAGCACGTCACGAACAGATAGTAGGAGCCTATGAACTTTGGCAAAAAGCCCTCGCAGGCGAAGAAATCTACCGCAAGAGTTATGAGCGCACTCAACACCTGTACGAACGCGGAGTGGTCAGTGCCCAAAAACGAGATGAGGTAGAAGCGCAATACAAAGCCGCAGTTGCCACCACGAAAGCCGCTCATAGTCAGTACCAAATGGCGGTTTCCGGCGCAAGAAAGGAAGATAAGGCTGCGGCCGAGGCACAAGTTGCGCAGGTGGACGGTGTCATTCAGGAAGTGGAGTTGGCGCGTTCTGAGCGTTACCTGACCTCTCCTATCGATGGTGAAGTGGCAGAGCGTTTCCCCAAGACCGGCGAACTGGTTGGTCAGGGCAGTCCTGTCATGTCAGTCGTTGACCTGAATGATGCGTGGTTCACCTTTGCCGTTCGCGAAGATATGCTACAGGACATCAAAGTGGGAACTACGCTGCAGGTTCGCATTCCGGCCTTGGGCGACAATCTCTACCCCGTAGAGGTGACGTATATCAAGGCGATGGGGACCTACGCCACATGGCGCAGTACCAAGCAAAATGGTCAGTATGACGTACGTACCTTTGACGTGAAGGCACGCCCGCTCAGTCCTATTGCTGACCTGCGCCCCGGCATGACAGCGATAGTTGTTCGTGAGAAGACGTCCTCACACCCTACTATTGTGATTCAAAAATAGGTTCTCCACTGTGTCGTGAAACAGATTTTCCGTAACATATGTCGAGTCACACAACGTGAATTCGGGCGGATGTTCATACGTCCGTTGTACATGTTCGCAACCGTGGGTGTGATGGTGCTCAGTACCGTCTTTTTCTTGAGCATCATGAAACGCGGTGCTCCCGAACGCATGCCCGTAGCAGTCGTGGACAAAGACCAATCGACCATCTCGCGCCGTTTGTGTCACGAGACCAACGCTACACAGTCAGTAGAGATTATTCTGGTGACGACCGATTTTGCTGAAGCACGCCTTGCGATGCAGCGCGGCGAAGTGTATGGCATTCTGGAAATCCCCGACGGCTTCTACGCTGACATTGTCAGTTTCAAACAACCCACCCTGCATTTCTACGTCAACAACACCTATACCGTAGGAGCCAACACTGCCTATAAACAGCTGCTGACGATGTGCAACCTCACCTCGGGTGCTTTCCAACGCGAGGTGCTCCGCAAGAAGGGAATGCCGGACTATCTCATCATGGAACGGATACAGCCCGTGGCCATCTCTTCTCACTTCATAGCCAACCCGTGGAGCAATTACACCATCTATTTGGTTTCTACCATTCTACCGGGCATTCTGGCGCTGGTGACCCTGATGGTAACCATCTTTGCCATAGGTTTCGAACTGAAGATGCAGACCTCTCATGAGTGGTTGCAAACAGCCGGTGGCAACTACACCGTGGCGATGATTGGCAAACTGCTGCCATACACTATTTTGTACGTGGTCCTGGGTATCGGTTGCAACGTGATTCTGTTCCGATTTCTGCATTTCCCGATTCTGGGCTCGTCATGGCGAATGATGCTTGCCATTGTGCTGTTGGTCTTTGCTATGGAGTCGATGGCCATCACCCTTATCGGTGCCCTGCCGACGTTGCGAGACGCGCTGTCTATCGGTGCTTTGTACGGCATGCTGGGCTTCTCCTTGTCGGGGTTCACCTACCCTGTGATGAACATGTTGCCACCGTTTCAGACTCTCACTTGGCTCGTTCCCCTGCGACACTACTACAAGATATACGTCAACGAGGCACTCATGGCAGGCCCCATCGAGAACACCATCATCCCCATGCTTTGCTTGACAGCCTTCTTCCTGTTTGCACTTGCCGTTTCGCCGCGACTGCACAATGCTCTCATTTATAATAATTATCCGCTCAAATGAACCTCAAAAGATACCTACATAGCAAATGGATAAAAGCGCGAGAGATGTGGGATGTGTTCGTCAACGAACTACGCCGTATCTTTCGCGACCCGGGTGTACTGGTTATCTTCTTTGTCGCAACTCTTGCCTATCCGATTCTGTATAATTTCATCTATTGGAAAGACAATGTAGAGAATGTGCCGGTGGCCGTTGTGGACATGAGTTGTAGTCAGGAAAGTCGTGCATTTCTGCACAAATGGAACGCCACTCCTGACGTTACCATCACGCATTACTGTACCTCCATGGCAGAGGCAGAACAACTCATGCGCGCACAGAAGGTACACGGCATCATCTTCTTCCCGTCCGACTATGCCGAATGTCTGAACACCGGCATGAAAACCGCCCATATCTCCCTCTATTGTGACATGTCTTCGTTCCTGTACATGAAGGCGGTCTTTCTTAGTTGCAACCGAGTCATGCTTGAGGACATGAGCCGCATTCAGGTTGACCGATACGAAGCCATGGGCTACGACAAACAATTCTCATGGCAACTGGTGCAGGCAGCTCCATACACCGAGACCGCACTCTTCTGCGAGAGTGGCGGATATGCCTCTTTCCTCATTCCTGCCGTGCTCATGCTTATCCTGCATCAGACCTTGTTTTTCGGCATTTGTATGCTGGGCGGTACAGCACGTGAGGAGAACGGCGAACTGTTCCTGCTGCCGGGACGCCGACGCGGCTACAGCGTGTTACGTATCACGCTCGGACGGTCTGCCGCCTATTTCCTCATTTATTATGCGTTGGGCGCACTGGTACTACTGGGCGTTCCGCGTCTCTTCCACCTGCCACATATCGGTGACCCTATCGCCATTCTCAAACTCCTCGTGCCGTACCTGCTTGCCGTCATCTATTTCTCCATGACCGCCAGCGTCTTTACCACGAACAGAGAAAGTGGGATGGTGCTGTTCATCTCGACCTCACTCATTTTCCTCTTTATCGCCGGTGTCAGTTGGCCTCAACAGATGTTGCCCGATGCGTGGAGGTATCTCAGTTACATCATCCCCTACACTTGGGGCGTGCATGGATTCCTGCATATCAACTCCATGGGAGCAACTCTCGCCACCACCGCACGTGAGTACATCGCTTTGTGGATTCTTGCCGGCGGATATTTCCTCACCACCTGTCTCGCCCTTGCTATTAGCGGCTACAGACACGACCACCCTAAGACGCAAAGCCACTAATATTTTTGATATAGGCAACTTTTGGGGCGAGAAACGCAACAAAATCCGCAAAAAAAGTGGTAAAAAAGTGCAATACAGAGGGGATTGTGGTTGCTTCGCACAAAATTACCAAGAAATCGGGGAAGAAAATGGACGATTGGACAAGTTACGATATTGACCGCCCTTACGGGCTATTTGACGATTTACGATTGGACGATTGATTTACGATTGAGATGATTGGACGATTGATTTCCAAATTTGCTAATTGTTAATTTACAAATTAAGTTATTTCATACCCCTCCCCCGCAAGCGGTCCCCCTTGTCTGGGGTGTTCTT
>CALAUY010000041.1 GCA_937892015.1 uncultured Bacteroidales bacterium
TTGCAATGAACATCAAGCGTTTGATGGATATTGGTTGCTACCGTGGTGTGCGTCACCGTCTCGGACTGCCCGTGCGTGGTCAAAGCACAAAAAACAATGCGCGTACGCGTAAAGGTAGAAAGAAAACTGTTGCTAACAAGAAGAAAGCAACTAAGTAATTAACAACTTAATTCATCAAATAACTATGGCAAAGAAAACAGTAGCAGCCAAGAAGCGCGTTGTTAAAATTGATGGTGTAGGACAATTGCATGTAATGTCGTCCTTCAACAACGTTATCGTTACTTTCGCTAATGGTAGCGGTCAAGTTATCAGTTGGTCTTCAGCCGGTAAAATGGGTTTCCGTGGCTCAAAGAAAAATACACCATACGCTGCACAGATGGCAGCGCAAGATAGCGCTAAAGTGGCATTCGACCTCGGTTTGCGCAAAGTAAAAGCATACGTTAAAGGTCCTGGTAACGGACGTGAGTCTGCTATCCGCGCATGCGTGGCAGCAGGAATAGATGTAGTCGAAATAGTTGACGTTACACCGCTTCCGCACAACGGTTGCCGTCCTCCTAAACGCCGCAGAGTATAATTCACTTTCTGTAAGTATTAACAAAACACTAACTAAAAAAATTAACAACTATGGCAAGATATACAGGACCTAAATCGCGTATTGCACGTCGTTTCGGAGAGCCGATCTTCGGTCCCGACAAAGTGCTCAACAAACGCAACTATGCTCCAGGTCAACACGGCGTTAACCGCCGCAAGAAAAACTCTGAGTATGGCACTCAGTTAGCTGAAAAACAAAAAGCCAAATATACATACGGCGTTCTTGAGCGCCAATTCCGCTTGCTCTTCCAGAAAGCACAACGCTCGAAAGGTATCACCGGTGAGATTCTGCTGCAATTGCTCGAATCACGCCTTGATAACATCGTTTATCGTTTGGGTATCGCTCCTACACGTGCAGCTGCACGTCAGTTGGTTAGCCACAGACACATCACCGTTGACGGCAAAGTGGTTAACATACCGTCTTACAGCGTTAAACCCGGTCAGGTAGTAGCAGTTCGCGAAAAAAGTAAGTCGCTCGAGGTTATTGCTGAATCGCTCAGCGGATTCAACCATGGCAAATACCCATGGCTCGAATGGAACGAAGCTGAAAAGGCAGGCAAATATCTGAATGTTCCCGTAAGAGAAGAAATACCGGAGAACATCAAAGAGCAACTTATCGTAGAACTCTATTCAAAATAATAACATTCATGGCAATCTTAGATTTTCAAAAACCAGACAAAGTTGTAATGCTTGAGTCCAGCTCGACTAAAGGCGTGTTTGAATTTCGCCCGCTCGAACCCGGATACGGCATCACAATAGGAAATGCACTCCGACGCATACTCATATCTTCTCTCGAAGGATATGCCATCTGCGCAATCAAAATTAGCGGTATTGATCACGAATTTGCAACAATACCCGGTGTTATTGATGACGTTACTAACATCATCCTTAACCTCAAGCAAGTGCGTTTCCGACTGAAGGATGGACTTGAGGCAGAAGAAGAGACTATCAAATTCAGCGTATCTAACTGCAAACAACTTATTGCAGGAGCTTTTGACAGCTATCTCAAGAACTTCGAAGTCCTCAATCCCGAACTGGTGATTTGTCAGATGGATGAAACAGCTCGCTTCGACATCGAGATTCGTATTAATAAAGGACGCGGCTATGTGCCCGCTGACGAAAATCATGGCGAAAACGACGAAATAGGACTCATTCCTACCGACTCCATCTACACACCTATACGCAACGTGAGATATGCTATCGACCAATATCGTGTCGGACAAAAAACCGACTACGAGAAATTGACTCTCGAAATTCTTACCGATGGCTCAATCACACCTAAAGACGCTCTCAAGGAAGCTGCTAAGATTCTGATCTTCCACTTCATGCTCTTCTCCGATGAGAAGATTATTCTCGAAGAGAAGCCTGTAGAGGTAGTTGAAGACGAAGACGAAGAAACCGTACAAATGCGCGACCTGCTCAATAAACGTCTCGGTGAGATGGACCTCTCCGTGCGCGCACTCAACTGCTTGAAAGCAGCCGAAGTGGAGACATTAGGCGACCTCGTTAAGTTCCACCGCAACGACTTACTCAAGTTCCGCAACTTCGGTAAGAAATCGCTCACCGAACTTGACGACCTTTTGGAACGCCATAACCTCGCTTTTGGTATGGATATTTCTAAATACTTAAACGTTAACGATTAATCACAATGAGACATAATAAGAAATTTAATCACCTCGGCAGAAAATCAGCTCACCGCAAAGCTATGCTCAGCAATATGGCTTGCTCGCTGATTATGCACAAACGCATCTCTACTACCACTGCCAAGGCTAAAGCTCTGCGCATCTATGTCGAGCCATTGCTCACACGCGCTAAAGAAGATACAACTGCTAACCGCCGTTTGGTCTTCGCTGAACTCAAACAAAAAGAAGTGGTAACAGAACTCTTCCGTAATGTGGCAGAGAAAATAGCTAACCGCCCGGGTGGATACACTCGCATCCTCCGTACAGGATATCGCCTCGGCGATGCAGCAGAGATGTGCATCATCGAACTCGTTGACTACAACGAGAACATGCTCAAAGACGCTAAGAAGGCAGCAAAGAAATCAACTCGCCGCTCCGCTAAAAAAGCAGTCGCTAAAGCCGACGCTGAGGAAGCACAAGTTGAAGCCCCCGCAGAGGAAAAAACTGCTGAACCAACTGCCGAATAAGCTCTGCAAATTCAGTAAGCACACAAAAGTGCTTAACAATAATCGT
>CALAUY010000042.1 GCA_937892015.1 uncultured Bacteroidales bacterium
TTGCGGGGGAGGGGTATGAAACGTTCTTTGCTCTTTATTCCTTTCCTATTCGTTCGATTCGTGTGATTCGTGTTCGAAAATACCCCCCCTCCGCATGGCTTAATATATAGATTACACATTTATCGCTACCTGGTGAGGACTTCTCCATACCTTCTCCATACCTTCTCCGTAACCCCTCAACACTAAAAAATCACCCTAATTTGCACTTTTTTACGATTTTTCTTGCATATATGAAAATTTTTTTGTAATTTTGCAGGCTCATTTTGCGCTGAAAGGACAAACGAGCGAACAGCAAGACTAATTGAACGTGCACGAAAAGCGTTGGAACATAGGGTGTTGTACATTGCAGTCGGTACAGAAACCGGCAGCGTGGTTGGTACGGATACTGACGGCATGGTCGGTACAGAAACCGGCAGCATGGTCGGTACGGATACTGACGGCATGGTTGGTATGCATACTGACGGTTGTGCCGGCATTGGGTGCGAAGAAAGCCAACGTGGCGGGCGTGGTGAAGAGTTGGCGTCTGCTGTACGACTACGGCCTGGTGGACACGACAGTTGTAGATACGAGTTGGCTCAATATGCCCATGCGTTCGGTGCTGAACGACTACTCAATCGCCAACGCCTACAACGGCAATGCGATGTCGCCCGTTCAGGCGAAGATCTATTTCGACCGTGACGGCAACGGGATGCGCCGCGGATTGGTTCGCCCGCGAGTGGATAACCTGTTCGCGTCGGCCTACACGCCGTACATCCTCACGCCGGTCGATGTACGTTTCTACCACACGACGATTGCGTATTCGGGCGTGAGTTGGGAGAAAGGGTTCACGAACGAGCACCAAGACACGGAGATTGGGTTTCACTTCACCGGCAACGTGACCAAGCGTGTTAATCTGGGCGCGCAACTCAAGTACATCAATGCCCCGGGTCATTATGCCAACCAACAGGGCAAGTGGTTCAGTGGCGCACTGTTCGGCAGTTACGACGGCGACCACTACGGCTTGGCGGCAACGGTGACGTTCAACACGTTGAGCAATTTCGAGAACGGTGGTCTGACGACCCCGGACGATTTAGGGGGATTGCTGAACGCGGAAGACCTGCCGGTTAACCTGTACGCGATGTCGGGGTACAAGTACATCTCCGGATACTTGAACCACCACTACTCTATCTGCGTGGAGCGCGAACGTCGACAGACCATCCGCAAACGCGGCGAAGAGCCTCGCGACACCACTATAGTAGAGTACATACCGGTGACTACGTTCGCCCACACTTTTGCGGTGACGAACCACCAGAAACGGTACATCGAAAAGACGAGCCGTCAGGGCTTTTACGACGCGACGTACCTCAACATGAGTTCAACGCGCGACACGGCAAATGCGCTGACCATCCGCAACACGTTGGCCGCTACGTTCGAGGAGGAGTTCAACACATGGCTGCATTTCGGTGCTACGGTCTATGCGACGAACGAGTTCGTGCGCTACCAGACCCGAGCGGGGCAGTTCAAGCCCATCACGACCGCGGGGATAGGTCATGCCGACTACGACGACATCGACGAGGGCATTGCTGCATTCGCGGCCCTCATCGACGAAGCCAAGGAACAGGCCGATGCCGCCAGCCTCCTCAATCATCGGCTCATAGTGTGCGCACTCAGCAGCCAGGTCGGTGGCGTTGCCGTTCAGGATGTGTATGTTCTCCTTTGGGCAGTCGATGTGGTTGAACAGGTTGGTGAACATGAACGAGTGGTAGCTCTCAGGATGACTCTCAGGCAGATTGACATACTCGTC
>CALAUY010000043.1 GCA_937892015.1 uncultured Bacteroidales bacterium
CATGACGTTGCGCGACTGGAAGTCACGGTACATGAATGTGTCGCTGGGCACCGTCAACAGATCTTGCGTCAAGCGCTCGAAGTCATTTTCGAGTTTAGCCTCGTTGAAGTTTATACCGGTTGCCTTGAGGAAACAATACTTGAAATAGTTCAGGTCCCACTTGATGGAACGCTCATCAAAACAACTGGCAGGATAGCAGTTGCTGTAGTCAAACCCCTGTGCACCGCGAAACTGGATGTCAACCAGGTCGCGCATGGCCCGACGCAGCAGCTCCTTCTCCTCGCTGGTGAAGGCATGGGTGATGGAGTACTGGCGATTGGAGCCCGCCTTGTCCATGAGCACGACCTCGGTGGGTTCACTGCCCACATACTGCTTGTATAATTCTTTCAGTCTTTCCATTGCTGTCTTTTTTATTGGTGTTATTGTGAATGATATTAGAATTCGCTTGTGAAGTGGAACGTGATCTTGGGGAAATCCTGCTGCGCCATCTGCAAGACATAGTTGCTGTCGGCCAGGAAAACATCGCGTCCCTCGGTATCCAGGGCCATGAACTGATGCTTGCGCTTCTTGAATGCGTCGAGAGCCTCCTCATCGTCACTCTCGATCCAGCAGGCCTTGTACAGGTGGATGGGTTCCCATCGGCACTGGGCTCCATACTCATGCAACAGTCGGTACTGGATAACCTCGAACTGCAACTGGCCCACCGTGCCAATGATCTTGCGGTTATTGAACTGGTTGATGAACATCTGGGCAACGCCCTCGTCCATGAGTTGCTCAAGCCCCTTGTTGAGTTGCTTGGTCTTCATGGGATCGGAGTTCTCGATGTACTTGAACATCTCGGGTGAGAAACTCGGTAAGCCCTTGAAATGCAGTTCTTCGCCGGCAGTGAGCGTGTCGCCAATCTTGAAGTTACCCGTGTCGGGCAATCCGATGATGTCCCCCGCAAACGCCTCATCTACCGTCTCTTTCTTCTGTGCCATGAAGCATGTGGGTGCGGAGAAACGCATCATCTGTCCCTTGCGGATGTGCTTGTAATAGACGTTGCGCTCGAAGACACCCGAACATATCTTGAAGAAAGCGATGCATGAACGGTGGTTGGGGTCCATGTTCGCGTGAATCTTGAAGCAGAACCCCGTGAACTTTGGTTCTAACGGTTCTACGCGGCGCTCCACTGCCTCGACAGGTTGCGGGGATGGCGCAATCTGCACGAAACATTCGAGCAGCTCTTTGACGCCGAACGTGTTGAGTGCCGACCCGAAAAAGACGGGCGCCAGATTGCCGCACAGGTACTCCTGTTTGTCGAACGGCGCATAGACGCCCTCAATCAGTTCGAGGTCTTGCCGCAGTTTGTCGGCATCGTTATCGCCGACGAGCGCGTCTATTTCCGGCGCGTTCACGTCGTCGAAACGGATGGACTCGGTGACCACCTGTTTGTTGGGCGTATAGAGGTCGAGCGTGCGTTGGAAGATGTTGTACACGCCCTTGAACCGTTGTCCCATGTTGATGGGCCACGAGAGCGGCCGAACGCGAATGCCCAGTTCGCTTTCCACCTCATCGAGCAGGTCGAACGGGTCTTTGCCCTCACGATCCATCTTGTTGATGAAGACCATGACGGGCGTTTTGCGCATGCGGCACACTTCCATGAGTCGCCGCGTCTGGGTCTCTACCCCTTTGGCCGCATCGATGACGATGATGACCGAATCAACGGCCGTGAGTGTGCGGAACGTATCTTCCGCAAAATCCTGGTGACCGGGCGTGTCGAGGATATTGATGTGGAACGACTGCGCATCGCTGCCGCTCAGCGTGGGGGTGTATTCGAAACCCATCACCGATGTGGCGACGGAGATGCCGCGCTGTTTCTCTATCTCCATCCAGTCCGATGTGGCGGTCTTGCGTATCTTGTTCGATTTCACGGCTCCTGCCACATGGATAGCACCGCCGTAGAGCAGCAGTTTCTCGGTAAGCGTCGTCTTGCCGGCATCCGGGTGAGAGATGATGGCAAACGTGCGCCGTCGCTGTATTTCGTCTGTATAGTTCACTTTAAACTCTCAACTCTAAACTCTAAACTATCTCAATTTCGCTCCGAATCGTTCCTCGAACGTGCGTTGCAGTTTGGCCATAATAGCCTCTATTTGAGCATCTTTCAGTGTATTCTCTTCGTCTTGTAAGATGAACGACAGGGCGTACGATTTCTTGCCCGGTTCGAGGTTTTTGCCCTCATAGACATCGAAGAGATACACATCCTTGAGCAGCTTTTTCTCGGTCTGTTTGGCAGCAGCGAGCAGGTCAGCGAACGGCAGGCTCTTGTCCACCAGCAGAGCGAGGTCACGCTTCACTTCGGGGAAACGCGGCAAGTCGTTGATGACGGGTTTATACATCTTGTTTTGTCGGAGAAGTTCGGGCCAGATGAGGTCAGCGAAATAGACATCGTTCTCGATGTCGAACTGTTTACGCAGTTTGCGGTCAACAATACATATGCAGCCGAGCGTCTGTTTGTTGACTGACTTGATAATCAGTCCATCAGAGCACATCGCGTCTTGCAGCGGCTCGAAGGTGCAACGCTCTACGTTCACTCCCAAACGTCGGAGGATAGTCTCCACATATCCGCGGAGCGTGTAGAAACTGACTTTTTCGGGCGTGCCGGTCCATGTCGGCGATTGCTTATTGCCTGTGAGCCACAGTCCGAGGTGCAACTCTTCGCTGTACGCTTTCAGCGGTTTATCCGCATCGTGCTTGGCAGCATCGTAGTGGTAACAGTTGCCGAACTCGTAGAACTTCAAGTCTGCGTTCTTGCGGTTGACGTTGCGACTGATGGACTCCAGCCCGCCGTAGAGTAACGTCTGGCGCAGAACACCCAAATCTTGTGAGAGCGGGTTCATGATACGTACGCAGTGCTCGAGTGGAAGTGACTGATTACCATCGTAGTACGCCACTTTGGTCAGTGAGTTGTTGAGTATCTCGTTGAACCCTTGTGCCGTCAGTTGTTCACTCACCCGCCGTTGCAGCACGGTGGTGTCCGGCTTCACGGAGTACGAGAGGTTAGAGTGCAGCGTCTCTGTCAGTTCGACGTTGTTGTATCCGTAGATGCGCAGTATATCCTCGATAACGTCGCATGGTCGCTGCACATCGACTCGGTAACGCGGCACTGCCAGTTCCCATACCTTTAGTCCGCAGTCGGGGCAGACTTGCTCCTCGACGATGTTGATTTCCAGCGCATTGAGGATAGTCTTCACGGTCGTTTCAGGGATAACTTTGCCAACAAGGTCGTTCAGCTCTTTCTGCGCGAGAGTCACGCGCCATGGACTGAAATCGGCCGATTGCACGTCTATCTCATCGGATGCGATGGTGCCTCCGGCCGTCTCAAGAATCAGTTCGGCGCAACGGCGCAGTACGCATAGTGTGTTGTTCGGGTCACAACCTCGCTCGTAGCGGAACGATGCATCGGTTGACAGGCCATGTCTGCGCGCTGTCTTGCGGATGGTAACCGGCTCAAAATAAGCCGATTCGAGGAAGATGTTAGTGGTGTTCTCCGTTACGCCGCTGTCCTGTCCGCCAAAAACGCCCGCGATGCACATGGGCTCTTCGGCGTTCCATATCATCAGGTCTTTGTCGCTCATCGTCCGCTCGATGCCGTCCAACGTGGTGAAGTGTTGCCCATCGAGGGCGTTCTTCACAATCACCTTGTGCCCCTTAATCTTGTCGTAGTCGAAAGCGTGTAAAGCCTGACCCATCTCATGCAGCACGAAATTGGTCACGTCCACCACGTTGTTGATGGGGCGTAATCCGATGGTTCGCAGTGCGTTCTGTAGCCATTCGGGCGACTCCTGTACATGCACGCCGGCGATACATAGGGCCGAGTAACGCGGTGCAGCGTCACCATTCTCCACCACTACCTCGATGGGCAACTCTGCGCCTTTAGCGGGCAATGACGCTTGCGGTTTGCTGAGGGTGAGGTCGGTTCCATGCGCTTTGTAGTAGGCGTAGAGGTCGCGTGCCACACCGTAATGACTCGCCCCGTCCGAACGGTTGGGCGTGATGTCCACCTCTATCACGTAGTCACTTTCCACGTTGTAGTACGTTGCGGCAGGG
>CALAUY010000044.1 GCA_937892015.1 uncultured Bacteroidales bacterium
ACGTTAACAATAACGAAAACGAAAAAACGTTAACAATAACGAAAACGAAAAAACGTTAACAATAACGAAAACGAAAAAACGTTAACAATAACGAAAACGAAAAAACGATAACGATAACGATAACGATAACGAAAAACGAAAACGTTAACGATAACGATAACGATTAAAGCAAATAGCGAAAAAGTATAAACAATAAATATTTATGAACAAAGTAATTAAGCTAAGTAAAGGTTTGGACTTGCCGATAGAAGGCAGGGCGGAAGATGAGCTGAAGAGCGTGTCGAGGCCTGATGTCTTTACGATTTGTCCGGATCATTACGCCGGAGTGAAGCCCAAAGTGGTGGTTCATGAAGGGGATGTCGTCAAAGCGGGTACTCCGCTCTTTTACGACAAGAAGTTTGCCGAGATGAACTTTGCTTCACCCGTGAGCGGGAAGGTGCTGGGCATCAACCGCGGTGAACGCAGAAAAGTGTTGTCCATCACCATCGAGGCAGATGCGGTGATTGCCTACCAAACGTATGACACGAGCGTTTCGTCGGGCGATGAAGTGAAGGCACTGCTGCTGAAAGCAGGCGTGTGGAGTTACATCAAGCAGCGTCCGTACGACTGTATTGCAGACCCGACGAAGAGTCCGAAAGCCATCTGGATTTCGTCGTTCGACACGGCTCCGTTGGCTCCTAACTACGAATGGATTCTGAAGGGTCAGGAGTCGCTTCTACAGGCGGCTGTGAACGCGTTGTCACTGATTGCACCGGTCTATGTGGGCGTACGATACAAAGCCGCAGCCACGGATTGGCGCCTCCTAAAGAACTGCACCATCGTGGAGTTTGCCGGGCCGCATCCGGCGGGCAATGCAGGCGTACAAATCAACCACGTGATGCCGGTGAACAAGGGCGAGACCGTTTATGTCATTCGTCCGCAAGACCTGCTCATCATCGGCCGATTGATGCAGAAAGGTATCGTTGATATGTCGCGGCTGGTGGCACTCACCGGTCCGCTGGCTGTTGAGAAAGCGTACTACAAGATGTTGCCGGGCATGCCGGTCAGTGCCATCCTCAAGAGCAATGTGCTCAGCGGTGAAGCTGTGCGGCTTATTGAAGGCAACGTGTTGAGTGGACACCAAGTAGAGATGGACGAGATGATCGAGCCTGACTGCGACCAACTGACCGTCATCCCAGAAGGGACGGAAGCGCGCGATTTCTTGGGCTGGATAATGCCGCGGTTCACGAATTTCTCCGACAACAACGCCGTGATGGGCAAATGGATGGCAAAGAGGCATTGGACACAATTCGATTTCGATGCCCGTCTGCTTGGTGGCAGACGCGCCATCATCACGAGCGGCGAATACGACAAAGTGTTCCCTATGGACATCTTCCCCGAATACCTCATCAAAGCCATGATTGCGGGCAATCTCGACCGCATGGAAGCACTTGGTGCGTACGAGGTGGCGCCCGAAGATTTTGCGCTGTGCGAATATGTATGTACCTCCAAGATGCCGCTGCAAGCTATTGTACGTCAGGCACTTGATAATATGAAAAACGAATTGGAGTAAACTATGTTCAATAAACTATACGACATTTCAGAAAAGCTTCGTCCGCACTTCGAAGAAGGCGGCAAGCTGCATGCGTTTTGGTCGGTTTATGATGGTTTCGCCACTTTCCTCTTCACGCCTAATACCACAGCGAAGCGAGTAGGGGCGCAAGTGCACGATGCCAACGACTCAAAGCGCACTATGATTATGGTTGTTCTGGCCCTCATTCCTGCCATGCTTTTCGGCATGTACAACGTGGGGTATCAGCATTTCCTTGCCACCGGCACGGATGCCGGGTTCTGGGCGAAGTTTGCTTTTGGTCTGCTCGCGGTACTGCCTTACATCATCGTCTCCTACGTTGTAGGACTCGGCATTGAGTTCACGGTGGCGCAGTGTAAACACGAAGAGATTGCTGAGGGCTTCCTTGTTACAGGTTTCATTATCCCGCTGATTGTGCCCATCAATACGCCGCTGTGGATGGTGGCAGTGGCCACAGCTTTCGCTGTCATTTTCGCCAAAGAAGTGTTCGGCGGTACGGGGTATAATATCTTCAACGTAGCACTCATCACGCGTGCGTTCCTCTTCTTCGCGTATCCCACGCACATGACGGGCGATAAGGCGTTTGTGCGCACCGATGGCACGTGGGGATGGGATAACGGACAGACACTGGTAGATGGTTTCTCGGGGGCTACACCTCTCGGACAGATTGCAGTAGCTACCGAACCATCCATTCAGTTGGTGAACACTGTGGGCGAACCTATCGGGTTCTGGAACGCGTTCTGTGGCCTCATCCCGGGTTCTGTGGGTGAGACGAGCGTTATTGCCATCTTGCTCGGAGCATGTCTGTTGCTCTTGACAGGTGTGGCCAGCTGGAAGACGATGACGGCTGTGTTTGCAGGTGGTGCCCTCACGGCACTGCTCTTCAACATCGGCGGAATCGACAATGCCGCTGCGAACATGCCATGGTACATGCACCTCGTAACCGGCGGGTTCTGTTTCGGTGCCGTCTTTATGGCCACTGACCCCGTTACCTCTGCCCGTACGGAGTGCGGCAAATGGATTTACGGATTGCTTATCGGATGTATGGCAATCGTCATCCGCGTTCTCAACCCGGGATATCCTGAGGGAATGATGCTTGCCATCTTACTCGGCAACTGTTTTGCACCGCTCATCGACTGGTGCGTTGTACAAGTGAATATTAACAAGCGTGCCAAACGCGCGACTATCAAATGATTATCAATATGGCTAAGATTAACACAAACAGCAATGTGTACACCATTGTCTATGCTACGATATTGGTAATTATCGTGGCGGTACTGCTCGCAGTCGTCAATTCTGCCCTGAAGCCTCGTCAAGAAGCCAATGTGGCACTCGACCAAAAGAAACAGATCCTTGCTTCTATCAACGAACGTGGTCTGGGCGACAAACGTTCGGAAGAGACGTACGAGGCCCTTGTGTCCGAAGCACAACTGGGTGAACTGACCTTCTATATCGCACGCAAGGACGGCGAACATTTCATCTTGCCCGTACACGGGGCCGGTCTTTGGGGCGGCATCTGGGGTTATATAGCTCTTAATGACGACAAGAACACAATCTATGGCACCTATTTCGACCACGAGAGTGAGACTCCGGGTCTCGGTGGCGAGATTAAGACCGAAGCGTTCCAGACGCAGTTCATCGGCAAACATATCCTTGATGCAGAGGGTCGTTTCGTCGGTATCGGTATCATGAAAGCCGGACAGACGGCCGATGGAATGGAGCAAGTAGATGCAATCAGCGGTGCCACCATCACATCGAAAGGTGTAGAAACGATGATTATCAACTCTCTCCACGCTTTCGTTGATGCGGGATTCTTTGACTCGGCTCTTCCTGTGTGTCAGGAACAGCCTGAAAACCAACCATTAAATGTAGAGGAGGAATAAAGTATGGCTCTTTCAGAAAAAACACGTGAGGCCTTTCTTGGTCCTCTCAATAAGAACAACCCTGTCGTAGTGCAGATCTTGGGCATCTGTTCGGCACTGGCCGTGACGGTGCAACTCAAACCAGCACTCGTGATGGGCATTGCGGTAACAATCATAGTAGCGTTGTCGAACGTAGTCATCTCGGCACTTCGCAACACTATCCCTAACCGCATTCGTATCATCGTACAACTCGTTGTGGTTGCTGCTCTTGTGACGCTCGTAAGCGGCATTCTTAAGGCGTTTGCCTATGATGTGAGTGTGGCATTGAGCGTGTATATCGGACTGATTATCACTAACTGTATTCTCATGGGGCGTCTTGAGGCCTACGCTATGAGCAACGGACCATTAGACTCGTTCTTGGATGGTCTGGGAAATGGTTTCGGATACATGTGGGTGTTGGTCGTTGTCGCTTTTGTGCGCGAACTGTTCGGCAGTGGTTCGCTACTCGGTTTCCGTATCATACCCGAGAGTTGGTACGTGGCCAACGGCGGTTTTTATGAGAACTGCGGAATGATGGTTATGCCGGCCATGGCACTCATTCTTGTAGGATGTGTCATCTGGGCTCATCGCGGACTTAATAAAGAGGAGGAGAAATAATGGAACACATGCTTAGTTTGTTTGTTCGCAGTATTTTTGCTGACAACATGATTTTCGCCACATTCTTAGGAATGTGCTCTTATCTTGCTGTGTCGAAGAACGTGAAGACATCGCTCGGATTGGGCGTGGCCGTTACGTTCGTGCTGCTCATCACTTTGCCGGTGAACTACTTGTTGCAAGTGTATGTACTCGACCCGCTCGATTTAGGTTACCTCTCTTTCATCCTCTTCATCGCTGTCATCGCTGCCATCGTGCAGATTGTGGAGATGTTCGTTGAACGCTTCTCTCCCTCGCTGTACGCCAGTCTGGGCATCTTCCTTCCGCTCATTGCGGTGAACTGTGCCATCATGGGTGCATCGCTCTTCATGCAGCAACGTATCCTCCTCGATGCTGCCGACCCCAAAGCCATCACGGGCATCGGTGATGCACTGATGTACGCTCTCGGTTCGGGCATCGGATGGCTACTCGCCATTGTGGCACTGGCCGGTATTCGCGAGAAAATGGAGTACAACGATGTCCCCAAACCTCTACAAGGTCTTGGTATCACGTTCATCGTCGTGGGACTGATGGCCATGGCTTTCATGTGTTTTAGCGGACTGAAGATATGATAATTGGGAAATTTGTAAATTTGTAAATTATGAATATGACACAAATATTACTTTCAGTTGCAGTGTTTCTGGTTGTTATACTGTTGCTGGTGGTCATCCTCTTGGTGGCTAAACGTTTCCTTGTAGCTTCAGGCAACGTGAAAGTAACAATCAATGGTGACAAAGAGGTGGAAGTGCCTGCAGGCGGAACATTGCTTGGTACAATGGCCAATGCCGGCATTTTCCTGCCGTCTGCATGTGGTGGTAAAGGGTCTTGCGGTCAGTGCAAATGTCAGGTAACGGAAGGTGGTGGCGAAATTTTGCCCACAGAAACCGTCCATTTCTCCCGTAAGGAGCAGAAAGACCACTGGCGACTCGGCTGTCAGGTGAAAGTCAAACAAGACCTCTCGCTCAAGATTCCCGAGTCCGTTCTTGGTGTTAAAGAATGGGAGTGCACGGTTATCTCTAACAAGAACGTGGCATCGTTTATTAAAGAGTTCAAGGTGGCACTGCCCCCGGGAGAGCACATGGACTTCATCCCGGGTTCGTATGCGCAGATTAAGATTCCTACATACGACATCCATTACAACGATTTCGACCGTGAGTTGATAGGTGACCTCTACGTGCCTACGTGGGAGAAATTTGGCATCTTCGGACTTCACCAGAAGAACGACACGCCTACTATCCGTGCGTATTCGATGGCCAACTACCCCGATGAGGGTGACATCATCACCCTAACCGTGCGTATTGCTACACCACCGTTCAAACCCAAAGAGCAAGGTCCGGGCTTCATGGACGTACCGTGCGGTATTGCCTCGACGTACATCTTCTCACTAAAACCCGGCGACAAGGTGATAATGAGTGGACCTTACGGCGATTTCCATCCCGTTTTCGACTCAAAGAAAGAGATGATATGGGTTGGTGGCGGTGCAGGTATGGCTCCACTACGTGCACAGATCATGCACATGCTCAAGACCCTCCATACACGTGACCGCGAGATGCATTATTTCTATGGAGCACGTGGTATCGACGAGGTCTTTTTCATGGAAGATTTCCTTGCGTTGGAAAAAGAATATCCCAATTTCCATTTCCACTTGGCCCTCGACCGTCCCGACCCGAAAGCAGATGCACTGGGCGTCAAATATACGCCGGGGTTCATCGCACCGGTGATGGGCGATACGTACCTCAAGCAGCATGAAGCACCCGAAGATATCGAATATTATCTCTGCGGTCCTCCGATGATGGCAAAGACTGTCCTCGACTTGCTACACTCGCTTGGCGTAGAAGATCAGGACATCCGTTTTGACAACTTTGGCGGATAGTAGCTTCAGTTGCTTCGGCTGATAAGTCAAATCACGGCTGCCATGGCAGCATAAACACTACAGAACGATGAACAACCAAATGATTGAACTTGCTAAATGGTGGACGAGTCTGCGTATCACTGACAAGGAGTTACTATCCAAGCAGCCTTATCCTGATTGCACCCGTTGGTGGAACAGCCTCAGTATCGAGGAGCAACAAGCGGTGAAGGACGAGGCAGGCATAGCTCGTGCACCACGTAACAAGTCGTACGGCTTCACATAAAGAAAAGCGAACCGGTCTGTCGCTATGTCACGTTAGTGAGAGAGGAAAGTCCGGGCAACGCAGAGCACCGTGCAGGTTAACGACCTGGTGGCAGTGATGTTACGTCAACAGTACAGAGACGAGTCGCCTTTTGGCGGGTGAAACGACTGAACCACGGGTTGCAAGCTCAAGTAAACCGACGTTTGAGGGCTGCTCGTCCGATGTCGGCGGGTAGAGTGCGAGAGAAGGCAGCAGTAATGTTGACCTCGAGATTAATGACAGACGATGGTTCCGACCATTACAGAACCCGGCTTATAGGTTCACTCTTCTTTATGTAAGCGCGCACAATATAAGCACGCACACGGGCACATGTCGCGCGTACATTATGTAATTGTATGTTGTGTAATTGTGTGTCGCATATGAGCGCGAATGGGTGCGATACGCCCACAAGTGAGATATTCGCGCGCTGATTGCGCCCGTAAAAACACAAAACGATGGGTTTGAAAGAGAACATACGAACAGCGCTCGATTTCGTTCGTCACGGATTGTGGAGGACAACGAGTGAAGGGATGGGTAAAGGCAAGCGTTTAGGCATTCAGGCACTCAAGACGCTCGTCTTGTCCGTTCGTGGTTTCAACGAGGATGACATCTCGATGCGCGCAAACTCACTTACGTATTCGTTCATGTTCGCTGTCGTACCTATCCTCGCTCTTTTCCTGGCCGTGGCGCGTGGACTGGGTTTTGAGCAAGTGATAGAAACCAAACTGCAAGAGTCGTTCCTCGGACAGTACGACCCGGCCATCGTAGAGACCATCATGGGTTTCGTGCAACGTTACTTAGAAACGGCACAAGGCGGACTCTTCCTCGGAATAGGCATCCTCATCTTGCTGTGGGCGGTGTATTCGTTTTTTCGCAATGTGGAGTCGTCGTTCAACAAGATTTGGCAGGTGCAGAAGAGTCGTAACGTACTCCGGCAGTTCACCAGTTATATCATGATCTTAATAGCTATTCCTATCTTGATGATTGTGTCGTCTGGTATAAGTTTGCTCGTCAATACGAAAGTGTCAGACGCTCAGTTCTTTATCGATATGAGTGCCTTCCACGAGTTCGTGGTGAAGTCTATCCCGTGGCTCACGATGTGGTTTCTTTTTGCACTGATGTATTGGGGCATTCCTAATACGAAAGTGCGTCCGTTGGCGGCCATAATCGCGGGCGTTTTTATCGGAACACTCGCGCAGTTGCTTCAGATGTTGGGCGTGTATATCTTCATGATGTTGGGTAGGACGAGTATCGTGTATGGTGCGTTCGCGATTGTGCCGCTGTTGCTGACGTGGGTGCAATGGTTGAGTCTGCTTATCCTTTTCGGTGCTGAACTGAGCTACTCCATTCAGAACAATGAACATTTTGATTTTCAGGTAGATATCGACCGCATGTCGCGCCGGTACAAAGACTACTTGACCCTATATATCTGTTACCGTATCGTCAAGCGGTTTGAGACAGGAGAAGAAGCATATACTTCACACGCATTGGCGCAAGAGACCCATCTGCCGCTTCGCGTTGTCAATCAGTTGATTGGGCGGCTATTAGAGGTGCATGTGCTTAATGAGACTCGCCTTAGCGATGGCGAAGAGCATCCGCGTTATCAACCGGCAATGGACATCAATCGTCTGAGCGTGGGACTCGTGTTAGAGCGCATTGAGCAGGGCGGAAGTGAACTGTTTTTCCGCAATGTCAGCAAAGAGATGTCGCCTTTCTGGAAACGTTGGTTGCGCATCAAACGAGCTGACTACGACTTCAACAACCTACTCGTCAAAGATATGATGAACGACAAATAAAAATTCAATAAACAATAACCAAAACACCAAACATAATACACATGAAAAAGTCTATCCTTACCACGCTCTTTTTGGCAGCAGGCATGCTGCTTAGTGCACAGACAATCAGTCGGGTTGAACCTCTTAGTTGGTGGACTGACATGAAACTGCCGCTGACGCTCATGTTTCAGGGTGAAGACCTGCAAGATGCACAAGTGACCATTCAGAAAAAGGTTGCGAAGAAGAAGTTCGTTGCCACAGAAGGGCTGCAAGTACGCGGTCAACACAACGCTGAATCGCCGAACTACCTCTTCGTGGATGTGGCCGTCAAAGAGGCGGGAACGTATCGTTTTGTTCTCAAGAAAGGGAAGAAACAAGCAGTGTGGGAGTACGTAATTGATGAGCGTCGCCCGGGCAGTGCAATGCGTCCGTCGTTCTCATCGGCCGACTGCATCTATCTGATTATGTCGGACAGGTTCGTTGATGCTGACCCATCGAACAACTCTACCGCGAATACGTTGGAGAAAGGCAACAAGAACAGTCTTGACGGTCGTTGGGGAGGGGATATACAGGGTATCATCAACTCGCTCGACTACATCAAGCAGACGGGTGCAACAGCTGTCTGGCCCACGCCATTGCTCCTTGATAACGAGCCCGATTGGTCGTATCACGGTTACGCTTGCGGTGATTATTACCATATCGATCCGCGTTTTGGCAGCAATGAGCTTTACCGCGAGATGGTAAGTATTGCGCACAATAAAGGCCTAAAGTTCATTATGGATATCGTCACTAACCACTGCGGTCTTGCCCATTGGTGGATGCAAGATTTGCCATATCAGGATTGGATTCATCAGTTCCCCGAGTTCACGCGCAGTATCAATCAGTTCACCACAGCGTACGACCCCAATGCGAGTCGTTACGACCGCATCATGCACGACAATGGGTGGTTTGACACACACATGCCGGACATGAACCTCGATAATCCCGATTTGCTGCAATATTTCAAGCAATGGGCTATCTGGTGGATTGAGTTCGCTGACCTCGACGGGCTGCGTGTAGATACGTACCCGTACAATGAGAAAGAGCCGATGAGCGAATGGTGTAAGGCCGTTCGCAACGAGTATCCGTTCATCAATATCGTTGGCGAGTGTTGGACACGTCCATCGACAGCAGTGGCGTATTGGCAAGCCGGAGCGAGGAATCCTGACCGATTCAATAGTAACTTGCCCGCAGTGATGGATTTTCCGCTCGAAGAGGCAATCCGTGCGGGACTCGCTACGAGTGATGTCAAAGATGGATGGGATGATCAAGATCGCCGTATCTCGTGCGTTTACCATGTCCTCTCGCAAGACATGTATTACGGTGACGTGAATAATCTGCTCGTTTTTGTAGGCAATCACGATATGGACCATATCGCTGATATGGTGGCAGAGAACGACCTCCGCCGCATAACGTTAGCTGATGTACTGATTGCCACAGTACGCGGCATACCGCAAGTGTTTCAAGGCGATGAGTACGGTCAGAGAAGTGCTGACATGAGTCGCGGACACAGCGGGCTGCGTCGGCCATTGGCAAAAGAGTCTGAGTTGACGCCCGAACAGAAAAAACTGCTCGATTTCCATAGTAAGCTTTTCACGTGGCGACAAGGCGAGCGTGTCATCCATAAAGGGGCAACGCGCCATTTTTTCTCGGAGAATAACACGTACGCTTTCTTCCGTTACTTGGAAGGCGAGGCGGTGTTTGTTTTCGTCAATGCGTCGAACCACTCTGAGAAAGTGCCGGTTGACCATTACCGCGAAATGCTTGACATCTACGGAACAGAAGGCACAGACGTGCTAACCGGTCAACACATCTCACTTGGTGAGGGACTTGCCGTCCCTGGCTTGAGTAGCTTGATTGTCAAACTGAAAAAGTAACTGCGACCGTAGGTCTTTTGCTATTCGTCCTTGATGGGATGAGGCATTATGCTATTCGTCCTTGATAGGATGAGGCATTATGCTATTCGTCTTTGATGGGGAAAATGCCCGTGGGTTTGCGGATAGTGTATTTGGTCATCTCTTGATTGCTTTCGAAACCAATGCCCTGGATGATACTCGTTTCGCGGGTGATGGTAATCATCGAATCCGAGTAGATGCGCTCATCTTTTTGACTCCAAAAGAGTTGGGGAGTCTCAAATTTCTCACCCACTTGGTTGAGCGAGCGCACGTTGCCGTCTAATCGCCATATCTGCGTCGATTCGTCGTAGTACGCATAGTCGGCTTCAAGGTAAGCTCCTATAGAGAGGTCTTGGTTGAAGTTCTCCAAGTAGATGCCGGCAGGGAACTCCCAATAGGGCGGCGTGGCTTTGTCGTAAATCTGCCACGAGTCGGCTAAAATACGGTATCGTGTGATGCCGGAGTCGGAGATGAGCGTGATGACGTCGCGAGCATCGAGGACCGGCATGGCCGCGCGGTTCTCCACTGCATCGGTCACTTGTTTCTTGTCGTGGTGCACGCACGCAGAAAGGCAAATGAGCATCAGTACACAAACGGTACTGATGCTCATAGTGAGAAAGCTATTTGCGCTGTTTTTGTTCATCGAACAGTGGTACATTCGTTGATCCATCCGGCAACGCAGAACTGGCCGCTACCGAACTCATTAGGCAAGTCGAAACGCTCCTCTTTAGAGGGGAAATACTTGCTGTAGGTTGAGATCAGTTTGTTGGCATCATCGGCGCAAGTGGGGTCAACGCTTCTGGCTTTCACGAACTTATCTACCGCCACCCAGTACACGGTCTTGTTGAGGATGGCCGATTTGGCATCTCCGGCAGTGTAGGGCTTTGAGGCGGCGTACATAACACCCATCAACATGTAGCAACGCCCCTGATTAGGCACGAACTCGAGCGACTTGTAGAGACTGGAGCGTGCGGCCGAGTAGTTCTTCAGGTTGTTGTAGTACACGAAAGCGGCATTGTACTGATAGTCAGCCTTATCTTGCTCATTATCAGCGAGGTCGGTCGCTTGGTTGTAGTACTCAATGGCACCTGACCAATCTTCTTTCTTTTTGCACATCGAAGCACATCCTGCGGCCGATTCGGCAGTAGGTGACAACTTGTGTGCCGACTCGGCAGCTGCGAAATACACATCACTCTCGTTGTTGCAACCGATGCGGCGATAGAGTGTCATAATCTTGTTGAGCATGTCGAGGTTGTTGAGGTTGTCCTGAACGGTCTTGGCATACAGCTCATCCAGTTTGCTGCAATCGGCAGCACCCGACGCGGCGAAGCGTTGATCGACATAATCTTTGTTCGAGGCGGCAGCTCCGGCGTTCTTGTTGGCAGGGTCAGCAGCCATAGCAGCCAGTACGTTTGAAACCAACTGATAGTCAGCGATGTACTGCTCTGCATATTGGTTGGGGTTGGTTTTGTAGATATCGTACGATACATCGGCTAATTTCACTGCCACGTTGATGGATGACGCTTGCCCCATTTCCTCTACAGACTGTTTGAGCCATGGATAAGCCCTGTCTTTGACGGGGTCTTCGGGGTAGAACGTGCAGTAGTCGAGACCTTTCTGCCCGAGAATGAAGGCAACGGGGTATTTCTTCGAGTACTTAGGGTCGTTGCCGAAATAGCGGATGCGCTTGTCGTGCAGCGTGAGCAGCAACGCGCGGTACTGGTCGTATTCGGGCGTTCCGGGTTTGCTCTGCGAGATTTTCCACTCTACGATTTTGTCGCCATCGATGTAGATGTTAACAGAAGCTGAAGGACACTCCGAATAGGCGGCATACCATGGCTCCCATGCATCGGCGAACTGTTTGTTCTTGGTCGATTCGTGGAAGAGACTCACGTTGGTCAGACACTCTTCGGTGATGACGTTGTTGTCCTCTTCTACCGTTTCTTGCACTTGGGGTGCAGGGGCGGCTTTCTTCTTCTTGTCTGCATGTGCCGTTATTGGCAGGGCGGCACACAGACTTAAGATGATAAGTGATTTAGCTTTCATGATGTAGTATTTTTATGTTTGTCGTTCGTTTGTTTTATCCTGTACAAATGCCGTGCCAAACTACAATCGGCGTTTGAAGAACCAGTTCTCCGAGATAGATGCGTTGAGGGTAAATCGGATGAAGTTCTCGTTCAGTCTGTCGGCCGTTCCACGGTGTCCGTACTCCAGTGTAGTGTTGATGACCGACCCGACGTTGTGCAGAGGAAAAGCCGTTCCGATGCTCACGGTAAACTCTTTGCCGGGTACAGCGGTAGAGTAGGCATCGGTCATAGCAAACCCCACGCGCCATGGCATGTGGTCAATGTACTTGCGCCCGAGGGGGTTATGCATGTATTGGAAGCCCACAGACAGTTTGCTGCGGTTTCGGTACGCGCCTTTTGTGCCCAGATAGCGTGCGTCACCCCAAGCAGTGACCATGTAATCGATCCCTATTGTGAAACGGCCATTGTAGCTGTAACTTGCGCCAACGCCCCACAGCATCGGCAGG
>CALAUY010000045.1 GCA_937892015.1 uncultured Bacteroidales bacterium
CCAGAACTTAATAATTGAAATTGACCTATACGCCTAAATTTATCAATATTGTTGCGATAAATTTAGGCGTATAGGTCAATTTCAATTATTAAGTTCTGGGTCAGTCAAGTAGTACTTATTGATAAGTGCTACTTGACAAGATAGCAGAGCGAAACAGCCCAAACATTGGTTTTTGTGTCCGATAGAATACATCGGACGTGCCCATACTCGATGAGCGTTCAAAAATTCTTAGAATCAGTATGCCAAAGAACACTTGTTTTTCAAATCCGGTGCAAAGGTACTGCGTTGTTGTGCAACCTATTTGCACTACGGATATAAATCGTGCATTTTATGCTTTATCCTCTATTGAAGGAAGGGCAGATTGGACTTCTTCAATCAGTTGCTTGATTTCGTACTCCGCGACACCCATCGGTTGGCTAAAACCACGGAGCGAGAACCGAACCTTTTCATTGCTTTTGTTTGGACAAAGCAGCAGACCGATAGTTGGATTGTCTTGTGGCGTTTTGATATATTCATCAACGGCAGAAATGTAGAAATTTAACTTGCTCACAAACTCAGGTATAAACTCTACTGCTTTTAACTCTATAACAACATATCGGTGCATCTTGAGATGGTACATAAGTAAATCCATCTTATATTCGTCACCATCAACTGTAATGCGGTATTGTCTTCCTACAAATGCGAAGCCACGCCCCATTTCCACAAGAAACTCGACCATATGTTCTGTGAGTTTATCCTCTATCGCATGCTCGTTCTTTAATTCTTGTGTGCCTAAGAACCCAAAACTGTATGGATCTTTGAACGCGTATCGTGCGAAATCAGAATCAACAGGAGGCAACGTACCGGTGAAATTGGTTATCGCTTTGCCTTTTGCATTCTTATATCCCGCAGCTACATTGGCTAACATTACATCTCTGCTCCATCCCTGTGCGGCTGTTTCCATGATATAAAACGCGCGTTCAGGGAGAGTTTTAACCTTAGGCAGTAACGAGATATGATGATACCAAGTAATTTGTGCAAGAGGCACTTGCATAAATATCTCACCATCTTTTTCTAATTTGGCAAGTGGCGCTTGCCAAATTGGTGTTTGCGTATTTTCGGCAAGCGCCACTTGCCAAAATTCGTCCTCTTGTAATTCTGCAAGCGGGACCTGCAAAAATGGGAAATCAGGATATTCTTGTGCAAAACGCTTCATATTACGCAGGTTGCGATCTGAATAACCATCGTCATTAGGAAAACGAAGATGCAAGTCGTTAGATAGTTGCATAATGACTTGCGCCCCCCATCCCAATTCTTTTTGTTTGCATTTTAAGGCCTATTTACCCTTTTTTGTTAAAAAAAGACACATTATTCCCACAAATATGCTTCACAAGGAGTATAAAATCGGGGACTTGGAATAATGGACGTAAGGCAAGCTGACTGTCGATAATCAAGGCGAAGAGCAGAAGTTCCATAATACGCTTGCGAAGCAGCCTCCACACCAAAGATACCATCCCCCAATTCAATCACATTAAGATATACCTCAAGAATGCGTTTCTTTCCCCAAAAGAGTTCGATAAGCATCGTGAAGTATGCCTCAAACAGCTTTCGAGTGTAGGTGCGAGCAGGAGTGCAGAAGACGTTCTTGGCGGTCTGCTGTGAAATGGTACTTCCACCGGCAACAATACGCCCCATGCGCCTGTTACGATAGAAAGCATCCACCATATCGTTATACGAGAAACCGCCATGCTCATAGAAGTGAGAATCTTCTGCATCGATGACCGCACAGATTAGATTCGGAGAGATTTGCTCAATCGGCACCCAATCCTGACATAGCATAAGTCGTTCGCCCCTGCTAATGGCATCGGCCTTACGGATAAGCATAAGAGGAGTGAACCTAACAGGAGCAAAGCGATAGATAATCACCATCGATATGCTCGATGCGAAGAAAATAGCTGCACACACAGCGCAGAACTTAACGAAGCGCCTTCCCATGGTCGTCAATCAAAGTGCCAAAGCGGTCAGAATACTCTCCAAATGAAGCGAAAAACACATGTTTAGTCTGTGCCTCGATAGAATGAAACAAAGGAGGGGTAAGTACGTGATAGTGCTTATCCATCAGGCCACGCTTGTTATTGTAGTCCACATAGATATAGCAATCTGTATCCTCGTAGATATCCTTATCGTCTTTATCCTTGCGATGCGTGTTGTAGGACAACTCCTCAATACGCTTGTAGATAACATGGTAAACCAATTGCCCCTCATAGTCAAAAAGTCGCTGAATGCCGTTATGCTCGGTGGCGATTAGGCCTTCAGACCAATCAACCTCAATGGCTTTATAAGCACCCCGCAAGACGGGATGTAAGTCAAAATCATAAACAATACACTCATCCCCTAATTTGGTGTTATAAAGACGCTTGTTATAATTAGTTTCCACCTTGGAATAGATGGGTTCAAGCACCCAATTTCCAGCGGTGTCAAGTAAGCCGACATGCTCATAATCCACATTTAGGACGAGGGTGTTGTTATAAAACAAATACTCGTACTGATTACGAGCAGAAAGACCGGTAGCATTAACCTGAGATCCATCGCGGCGGAAGATGAACAGTGAATCATGCCGGGACATGATACCACGGTCGCAAGCGAACTCCCAAGCCTTGTCGTAATCAAGCGGCGTGATAAGTTGGGCGTTGTTCAGATTGATGAATGCCCGACGATGGTTTTTGGCAAGAATTGCGATGGTGTCGCCGCGCGTTACATGAAGCCATTCAATGCTGTCCACCAGAATCTCTCCGGTTTCCGGATTATAGATGTGAGCACCATGCTTGTAACGCAGGCCATCGCGACCAATTTCCTCTCCGTATAGGCGTTTCTCAATGGCCATAGGGGCAGTTTTGAAACTTCGGCTGAGGGCAAGACAGACAGCAATGAGAACGACAGACAAACCAACGAGGATTACTCGTGATGTGATGGAGTGAGCCTTCCAGAAGGCTGCAAAGCCCGTCCAGAGACGGACGAAAAATGAAGAAAAACGGTTCATAACTATTACATTAAATTTTTGATTTTTGATGCAAAGTTACAAAAAATTCTTCGCGTATGCAAGCGATTCGCGGGCGGATGTATGAAATAGAAAACAGCGTGTATGAAGTTCACTCACACACGCTATTTCATACAGCGGACAATGGTTATTTTGTCCAAACTATGAAGCTGATGTTTTTAATCTTGCGAGGATCCCAAAGTCCCATTTTGGTGCCGTTGCCGGCGGCATCCATCGCCCAGCCCATAGCACTGCTACCAACAAGGTAAATAGCATTGGATGTTCCGATATCCACAAGTGCCTGGGCAAAATCGTGCATTGACTCAATAGACTGCGTTTCGACCACGACAACGTGTCCTTCAAGCTCGCATAATGCGCGGCGAATAGCCTTGCTTTTTAATTCGTTCTCCACCAATTTCCCATTATCAACGAGAGGATATTGCCGGAAGAAATCGCCATTAGTTTCAGTGGCTTTTTCGAACAACGGAGAGTTATCTGCCACTCCGATGGTCACTTCATCATTCACAATAGCACAAAATCCGCGCTTGCTTAATCCCCAGCAGAGTGGTTTCCCGTGCAAGACAAACGCGCCGACTATTTTTCCATTGTCTGCACGAACATCTGCTGCTTGGAAAAAGAGAATACTGCGCTCGCAATTGTCAGCAATACTGTAACCAATCTCAAGATGTGGTTTGCTATTAAGCGGAGCATAAACTCTCAAAGGGATATCATTGATGGTAAAATCCGTTGTGACCGTTCCGACAGTCAGGATGGTATCAATTGACGCAAACCAATCAATTAACGGATGGGGCTGAGCAATAGGTTGCTCCTGTTCGAATAAGCTCGGTTCGGCAGGCTTATCAGAAGTTTTCGGCCATTGCCACCAAACGATGAGAGCGGTGATAACTATCACAACGATAATAATGGCGATTAGAAGCCATGTGAAAGGTGTTTTGGTCGGCTTTTGATTGCCACCAATAACACGGATTTCACTTTCCAATATGTTTTCTTCTTTCATCATAGGTTGTCGCCTTCTATCAATTCTTTAAGTGCTTTAAGTGCTTCCTTGCTGGCAGAAAGTGTGTATCGGTTCTGTTGGTTGTCCACAAGGATGAGTTGCTGCTTTGGCACGTGAATATAATAAACGAAGTTGAGGTTGATAATGAGACTTTTTCCGATACGAACAAAGTTCTGACTGAGTTCGGGCAGTTGAGCGGCAATCATGCGCTCGATTTGCCCCAACTGGTATGTGACTAACCGCATTTCTCCGCCCGTTTGGAAGAAATTACAATAATTTCCATCGGACGAAATGTACAGGATATGACTTGCTGCTATGCGCAGCAGGTCATTCGATGTCGATATTATCAAATGTTTGTTGGTCATTATTGCAATTGCGGTGCAAAGGTAGTAATAATTTTTGAATTGTGCAAGTATTTGGGCGAAAAAATGCACTTTTCATACGAGAAATGCGCCATTTGGGCGGAAAAACGGGCGTTTATGCGAGAAAAACAGAAACAAAATTGCGTGAGTGAGAATATCCTGAGTCCGTTTATGTGGCACTATTTTGAGTTCAGCACTCCTTCCCTCATTAACACCGAAAGTTGCGGGGAGGGCGAAAGGACGTGCCGATTACGAATGGACTCACACATATTTTTATATAGTGGGTGAAAATGCAATCTTGTTGGTTGAGCCTCGTACTGCGTCAACATATACCAACATATACTTCATTACTTCTTGCATACTTCTTGCTAACAGCTCCGTAAGGTCTAAACATAAAAAATCACTCCAAAATGCATTTTTTTGCCAAATTATTTGCATATTTGAAAAAAATGTTGTAACTTTGCACCCAAATTCGTTTTTTTATGGGACAGAGTAAGTTGATTACAGTGTTTTGCCGCAACAATGGGCAGTACTACGACGTGCCTCGTGGTCTGACGTTGAAGGAGATTTACGACCGCATACAGCTGTCGCTACCCTACACCTGTCTGGCATGTGTGGTGAACTACAAGTTGGAGGATCTGGGCTATACGGTGTATAAACCCAAAGACCTTGAGTTTGTGGATGCGTCGAGTGCCACGGGCATGCGTTGCTATGTGCGCACGCTCTCGATGGTGTTGGCGCGCGCCATCCACGACCTGTACCCCACGGCCGACTTGCGTATAGAACACCCCATCAGCAAGGGCTATTACTGCGTCATACAATGGCCGCATGGCGAAGATCGGACGCTGACGAGCACCATGATTGCGGCACTGAAAGCGCGCATGCAGGAGATAGTGGATGCCAACGAAGAGATAGTGGTGGAAGAGAAACAGATGGACAAGGTGATTGAGCTGTTCGAGAACCGACTGGATGGTGAGCAAAGGCTCTTCAAGACGCTCAGTAACCCGTATATCCGCTATTTTCGGATGGGCGACTACATCGACTACTACGCCGATGCGCTGGCACCGAGCACCGGATACCTGAACATCTTCGATTTAGAGCCGTATTTCGACGGGATGTTGCTGCGCATACCCAACCGACGACATCCAGACTGCCTCGAAGATGCTATACCGCAAGACAAGATGTTCGAGATTTTCAGCGAATACGTCGGGTGGAACCGGCTCTTAGGGGTCAGCAATATCGGCGAACTGAACGCGCTCTGCCGCACTCCGCGCGCTTTCGAGATGATTAAACTGGCCGAGGCACTGCACGAGAAAAAAGTGAGCATCATCGCCGACATGATTACCCATCGCCCGGGCGGACGGCCGAAGTTCATCCTCATCAGCGGTCCCTCGTCGTCCGGCAAAACCACGTTCTCCAAGCGACTGACCATACAACTGATGGTGAACGGCATACGCCCGGTAGTCATATCCATGGACAACTATTTTGTCAACCGTATCGACACGCCGAAAGATAAGAAGGGCGACTACGATTTCGAGGACATCCATGCGCTGGATTTGGACTTGTTCCGCCAGCAACTACAAGACCTCTTGGACGGCAAAGAAGTGTCGCTGCCGACGTACAATTTCGAGGACGGCAAGCGCTATTTTCTCGGCAATAAACTGAAGATTGAGTCCGACAACATCATTATATTGGAGGGCATCCACGCCCTCAATCCCGACCTTATCCCGAACATCCCTCGCCACACCACGTTCCGCATCTATGTATCGGCACTCACCACTATCAATGTGGACAACCACAACTGGATTCCGACGACTGACACACGCCTCATCCGACGCGTTGTGCGTGATTACCGTTACCGCGGCTACTCGGCCAGAGAAACCATCGCTCGATGCGAGTCGGTGGTACGCGGCGAGGAGAAGTGGATTTATCCTTTCCAAGAGAATGCCGACGCGATGTTCAACTCGGCTCTGATATTCGAGCTCTCTGTCCTCAAAAGGCACGCCGAGCCGCTCCTGTCGCAGGTGCCGAAATCGTGCAGTGAGTATTCAGAGGCACATCGACTGCTCAGTCTGCTTGCATACGTCGAACAGATACCCGAAAAAGAGATTCCGCCCACATCGATGTTGCGTGAGTTCGTCGGCGGCTCTTCGTTCCGTTACTAACCACAAGCACTCTATCCGGCATGAAACATACAATGAAAATACGCTTCGTGTTGCTGTTCGTGACGGCCGTCATCACGTCAGCTGTCAGTGCCCAGACGGACACCCTGCCCGCCCAGCCCACACTGCCGCTCTTCGATGAACTGGCACCGCAAGTCGTTGTGCATCAGAGTGAGGACATCCGCGCACTGCTCATAAGTCGCACACTCGGCAACGATCGCGCTTTCGAGACGGTCAAGAACGGTTACCGCATCCAAGTCTATTCGTCGAACAACCTGAAAATGGCGGCAAAAGAGTCGTCGGACGTTGCGGAGAAAATGCGCGAGATGGATCTTGGGCTGGAAGTTTATCGCACCTATAGCGCACCCTTCTGGCGCGTACGACTCGGCAATTACCGCACTCAGGCCGATGCCAACGAGGTGATAGAAGAACTGATATCCGTTATACAAAAACAATACCCCGAACTGCTCGACAAGGGCAGTGTCTATGTGGTTCACGACGAGGAGGTCGTTTTAATGCAATGAAAGAGCGTGTTACGTACGGCGCACGCACATTTGTGCCCGCCATCAACAAAGAAGAGATTGCAGCCGCTGTCAAGCACGTGGCCGAAGAGTTGAACCGTGACTACGCCGGCAAAGAGCCTGTCTTTCTGGTCGTACTGAACGGCGCGTTCATGTTCGCCGCCGACTTGGTGAGAGAGGTCACTTTCGACAACCTCATCTCGTTCGTCAAACTGGCGTCGTACAGCGGCACACAATCGACCGGAAAAGTGAAAGAACTGATTGGGCTGGAGATAGATGTGCACGGCAAGGATGTGATTATTGTGGAAGATATCGTGGAGTCGGGACTGACCATGCACCGCGTGATGCAGCAATTGAGAGAATGGGGCGCAGCAAGCGTACAGATTTGTACGTTCGTCCACAAAGCGATGAAACTGGAGTACGAGGACGCCCGACCCAAGTATATCGGGATGAATATCCCCGACCGATTCATTATCGGTTACGGACTCGACATTGACGGCCATGCGCGCAACCTCTCTGAGGTGTACGAACTGGGCGAATAAAGACCTTAAAACGAACACGCCATATTTATGCAGAACATCATTTTATGCGGTGCACCCGGCTGCGGCAAGGGCACACAATCAGACAGAATCGTAGAAAAATACGGCCTAACACATCTCTCCACCGGCGAGATGATGCGCGCCGAAGTGGCATCCGGTTCCGAACTCGGCCGGCTCATCTCTTCATATACGGGCAAGGGGCAACTCGTCCCCGATGACGTAACCATCCGGATGCTCGAGAAACATTTAGACAACCTGCCGGCACACACCAAAGGGCTCGTTTTTGACGGCTTTCCGCGCACGGAGAACCAAGCGGTAGAGCTGGAGAAACTGATGGCCAAACGCGGCGACAAGACGGCGTTGCTCCTCGATATTAGGGTGCCTGAAGACGAGATTATTCAGCGGTTGCTGTTGCGTGGCAAGACTTCCGGCAGAGCCGACGACAACCTCGAAACAATTAAGCAGCGACTCATTGTCTATCATGAACAGACTGAGCCTGTGGCCGCTTTCTATAAGGCACGCGACCTATATGCGGCGGTGGATGGACAAGGTGCAATTGCCGACATCACCCAACGCATCGAGGCCATCCTCGACAGCATCTATTGTTGAACACTCAATCGTTAAACTGTGTCCGGAAATTTCATCGATTATGTGAAGATTTATTGCCGTTCGGGCAAGGGTGGTGCGGGTTCGCTCCATTTCCACCGAGCTAAGTATGTGCCTAAAGGCGGACCTGATGGCGGTGATGGTGGCCGCGGCGGGCATATCATCTTGCGCGGCAATCGCAATCTGTGGACGTTGTTGCACCTCAAATACCAGCGGCATCTCACCGCTACTGATGGTGGGCACGGCGGTGAGTCACGCTCGTTCGGCAAAGACGGGCAAGACAAAATCATCGAGGTGCCATGCGGCACGGTCGTCTATGATGCCGACACGGGCGAGTTCATCTGCGAGGTGAAAGCCGACAAAGAGGAGGTCGTGCTGCTCAAGGGCGGACGAGGCGGACTCGGCAACTGGCATTTCCGCACATCTACCAATCAAGCACCGCGCTACGCGCAACCGGGCGAACCGTGTCAAGAACGCAACATCATCCTCCAACTCAAGGTGCTTGCTGACGTGGGACTCGTCGGATTTCCCAATGCCGGCAAATCGACGCTGCTTTCAGTGGTCAGTGCCGCCAAGCCGGAGATTGCCGACTACCCCTTCACCACCCTCACGCCGCAACTCGGCATCGTCTCTTACCGCAACGAGCAGTCGTTCTGCATGGCAGACATTCCCGGCATCATCGAGGGGGCTGCCGAAGGGAAAGGGCTCGGACTGCGTTTTCTTCGGCATATAGAGCGCAACGCCGTGCTCCTGTTTGTCGTGCCCGCTTCTACGTACGACCTCGAGGGTGGCACGGGCACACCCGCGGCCATCTTGCGCGAATATGAGATCTTGCTCGGCGAACTTCGTAAGTACAATCCCGAACTACTCTCTAAAGCACGTGTGCTCGGCATCTCCAAATGTGACACGGCCGATGCGCAAACTCTCGACAATCTCCGGAACTATTTTGCCGCCCATCCTATCGACAACCCCGATGCGCCTGAAGCTACGGACGAATGGGGCAACCACGCTGCACGTGTACAAGTGTGCCTCTTCTCTTCGGTGGCACATCAAGGATTAGACGAACTGAAAGATGCGCTCTGGACCGAACTGAACAAAGAGTGCAACCAAGTGATAGAGATCTCCCACGCACCGATTGACGTTGTGCGCATCGAGCACGAAGAGACCGAGCCCGAAACCGACGAGCCGCACACTGTCTATATGAATGAGGAGGAAGAAGAGTGGGATCTGGACAAATACAAGGGCATTGGTTGGGATCAGTAACCCGCGAGTCGTCAACTGTTCGCCTGCTCCGGATGACCTGCCACCAGTTTGTATAGTTTGTCGCCGCGATGAAGCGGGCGGTCAGTCTTGAGCGAGAAATATACCCCTTTGACGGCCGTATCCGCAGGGATATCTCGGTTTTCCATACCACTTTGCGCAAGATCGATACGCAAGTCCTCCGCCACGCCCTCGTACGCACCGGTCGTTGCACCCGTCACTAAATATTCGTCGCCCTGCCGGATATCACCCGCCTCCACGAAGAACTCCGCCACGCCAATCTGCTTGAAGTAATTGGTCACTTTTCCCACATATACTTTCGTCCGCGTTGCTCGACTTCCATACTCATGCGTCCATTCGCCGAGTCGTTGCCCCAGATAGTAGCCGTCCCACCATCCGCGGTTGAAGACGCGCGCCAGTCGCTCGTCCCACGCGGCAATGCGCTCTACTATCTCCGGCCGACTGTACTCGCCATTCGCGTACGCCTCGATGGCCTCTCTGTAGCACTCCACCACCGTCTTGACGTATTCAGGTCCGCGCGCACGACCCTCAATCTTAAAGACTGTCACGCCCGCATCGAGCATCTTGTTGAGGAAATGGATGGTTTTCAGGTCTTTCGGTGACATGATGTACCGGTTGTCGATGTCGAGTTGCATGCCCGTCTCTTTGTCCTCCACCGTGTAGCCGCGGCGGCATATCTGCACGCACGCACCGCGGTTGGCACTCAAGTTGTAGTTGTGCAGACTCAGATAACACTTGCCGCTCACGGCCATACATAGCGCGCCGTGACAGAACATCTCGATGCGGATGGGAGCGCCGCTCCTACCGACGATATGCTGCTCTACGATGTCGCGGTGGATAGATGTCACCTGCTCCAGATTGAGTTCGCGCGCCAACACCACCACATCGGCGAACTGCGCATAGAACCGCAGCGCCTCTGTATTGGCGATATTCAGTTGCGTAGATAGATGTACCTCCACGCCCGCTTCGTTGGCATAACGCATCACGGCGACATCCGACGCGATGATGGCAGAGATACCCGCCTGCTTGGCATGATCGACAATAGTACGCATCAAGGGTAAGTCCTCCGGATACATCACCGTGTTGAGCGTCAGATAGGTCTTCACGCCCGCCTGACTGCAACGCTCCGCGATAAGATGCAGGTCGTTTGTGGTGAAATTGGCCGATGAACGGGCACGCATGTTCAGGTGCTCAATGCCGAAATAAACACTGTCAGCACCGGCATCTATCGCCGCTGACAGACTCTCCCAACTGCCCACAGGGGCCATTATTTCGTACTTTGTACTCATTCCCTAATCGTCCAATCGTAAATTCTTTACCCGCAAGGGGTACAATCACTCCGTGTGGTCCAATCGTCAATCAATTGTCCAATCGTAAATCGTCCAATTGTCAATTACCCAATGCTTCCCTCCAAACTTACTTGTAACAGTTTCTGCGCCTCCACTGCAAACTCCATCGGCAGTTTGTTCAGCACCTCTTTGGCATATCCGTTCACGATAAGTCCTACAGCATCCTCCATCCCGATGCCGCGTTGCAGGCAGTAAAAGAGCTGATCTTCAGAAATCTTGCTCGTGGTTGCTTCATGCTCCACTATCGCCGAGGGGTTGTCAATCTGCATGTCGGGGAAAGTGTGCGCTCCGCATTGGTCGCCCAGTAGCAACGAGTCGCACTGCGAGTAGTTGCGCGCATTGTCAGCGCCGCGAACCACCTTGACCAAACCGCGGTAACTGTTCTCCGAACGACCCGCACTGATTCCTTTGGATATAATACGCGAGCGGGTGTTCTTGCCCAAATGAATCATCTTCGTGCCGGTATCGGCCTGCTGGAAATTGTTCGTCACGGCCACAGAATAGAACTCGGCCGACGAGTTGTCGCCGCGGAGAATACAACTCGGATATTTCCACGTAATCGCACTACCTGTCTCCACTTGCGTCCAACTCAACCGTGCGTTCTCATGCGTGATGCCCCGTTTCGTAACGAAATTATAGATGCCGCCCTTCCCCTCTTTGTCGCCCGGGTACCAGTTCTGCACGGTCGAGTACTTCACTTCAGCATCCTTGTGCACCACAATCTCCACGATGGCAGCATGCAGTTGGTTCTCGTCACGCATTGGAGCCGTGCACCCCTCAAGATAACTCAAGTAAGCCCCCTCGTCGGCGATGAGGAGCGTTCGCTCAAACTGACCCGTACCCGCTGCGTTGATGCGGAAATACGTGCTCAACTCCATCGGGCAACGCACGCCCTTTGGGATATACACAAACGAGCCGTCCGAGAAAACGGCCGAGTTGAGTGCCGCATAGAAATTATCGGTGTATGGCACCACCGAACCGAGATACTGCCTTACAAGGTCGGGGTGTTCGCGCACGGCCTCCGAGATAGAACAGAAGATGATGCCCAGCTTGGCGAGTGTCTCGCGGAAAGTGGTTTTCACCGACACACTGTCCATCACGGCATCCACCGCCATCCCGCTGAGCGCAGCACGTTCCTCAAGGGGTATGCCCAGCTTGTCGAACGTCTTCATCAGTTCGGGGTCAATGTCCGACGCACTCTTGACTTTCTTGGTCTGCGGGGCTGCATAATACGAGATGTCCTGAAAATCAATGTCGGGGATATGGAGATGAGCCCACGTGGGGACACGCATCGTCTGCCATTTGCGCAGGGCCTCCAAACGGAATGCCAGCAACCACTCAGGCTCGCCTTTCTTCGCCGATATCAGACGCACCACATCCTCGTTCAGACCACGACCTATAATCTCGGTCTCTATATCTGTCGTGAACCCGTACTTGTACTCCGAACCCGTTATGTCTTGTATCACATCCTCCATACAGCAACGCTTTCCGTCCTATACTTTGTCCTATACTCTTCTCTTTATGTCTTCTACCACATCCTCCATAAAACAACAAACCCTCTCAAACCGAGAGGTAACTTGCGCAGTATAAACCACGCAATCAAATCGAGAGGTACCTTGCGGAGTCGAACCGCACTAACCGGTTTTGCAGACCGGGGACTAAA
>CALAUY010000046.1 GCA_937892015.1 uncultured Bacteroidales bacterium
AAAGTAGGGGAGGGAGACCGCTTGCGGGGGAGGGGTATGAAACTATCAATGAAGAATTAGTAAATGAAGAATTAGTAAATGAAGAATTAGTAAATGAATGTAGAGGGTACGAAGACTGTTCGGAGGCCGTTCGAAAAATGTATATACAAAATTGTCCCCTAAAGAACACCAAAAAGTGCACTTTTCACACCTAAAACGCACTTTTCACACCCAGAAAGTGCACTATTTTTTGCCCGAAAGTGCACTATTCCTCCTCAAAATACACTTTTTTACACCCGAAACCGCACTTTTCCCAAAAAATATTTGCATAATTCAAAAAAAAGTATTAACTTTGCGCCCAAAAATGCACGAAATACCCGTATGGAAAAAGCGTTATTGAAACACAACTTGTTTGAACAACTGAAAGCAGCCAACTGCTTTTGGTCGTACGCGGATGTGGATGAGAACACTGTTTCCGACGACATGCTCATAGAGAAGACCCTTATCCATTTGGATTTGCCGGACATCAAGGCCCTGTTCGACCTCTATGGAACCAAACGTATCAAAGAGGTGTGGCTTCATCAGATGGTTCCGCAGGGCGACTATTTGTATAGTCTGAATCGTTTTATTGCTTGGTATTACTTTGGCATCAAGCAACCCCGAACGTACTTAAAACAGCAAGAGAGCAGACAACTGCACAAACGTATAGTATGAACGCATTGGCTCAACATACGGCCCGCATTTTCGATTCTGTTTCACGAATGGAATGTATTCGTGATTTTGTGTTAGTTGGAGGAACGGCATTGTCGTTACAGATTGGCAATCGGCAGAGTGAAGACCTCGATTTTATGCGTTGGCGTACCGGAAAGAACGAGACGATGGAGGTCGAATGGGCGCAAATCAAAAAGGAATTAGAGCGTATTGCACCCATCGAACACATGGATTTACTCGACATCGACCACGTTGAGTTTATCCTCGATGGAGTCAAATTGTCTTTCTATGCGTCACCCAAGTATTCGCCCGTCACGCAACCTGTTCACATCCAACACAACCTCTATGCTGCTGACCTGACAGCTATAGGTGCGATGAAGATGGAGGTCTTACTCCGACGCAGTACTTTTCGCGACTACTACGACATCTATTCGTTGCTCCAACATGGCGTTTCTTTCGACGCAATGATGCAGTTGGCGTTGTCGTATTCAGGGCATATGCTTCACACAAAGAGCTTGCTCATGATGCTTACCAACGGTGACCGATTCAGGAAAGACAGTCGCTTTGCGCAACTACAGCCCGCATACGATGTGTCGCCTGCCGACATCGAACAATACATCAAATCGATACTCAACATACAAGACGAGAATATTAATTAACCATTTTAAAATTTAAAACACAATGAACATGAAACGACTTCTTCTTTTCTTTGCTGCGATGCTGACAGCAGGAATGGGTCTCGTTACGGCTCAAATTCAAACGGTGACATTTGATCAAGCAGTGACTATATGTCAAGCCCTAAGCAGCAATGAGACATCCTCCACTACGTATCGCACGACAGGTGTGGTCAACCAAGTTGTCACCAGTTCAACGAACGTGGACAATTACCACAACTGCGACTTCAAAATCGCTGACCCTACGGGGGCAAACAGCACTATCATTACATGTTTCCGTACGAAGTGGCTCAACAACTCGGACATGTCCTCTCAAGACATGCCTAACGAGGGAGATACCGTTACTGTAGTCGGTCCGTTGCAAAATTACCGCGGCACCACGGTGGAGGTGTACACGGGCTATATTGAAAGCATATCTCGCTATTCAGTAGTTATAGTGCGAGACACCATCGCAGTAGATCCTTGTGGTGCAATCAGTGCCGCTGCCAATCTGGTCTCTGGGGAGATGTCAACCGACTACTACTTCGTCAGTGGTATCGTTGACACGGTCACTTACACCAATGCCTCCTCAACGATGCAAACCTTCAGAATGGGATGTGATGCCGGTTCCTTCTTCACGGCATACAACGCAACCATGCAAGGTGACATCGTAGAAGCCGGTGACTATGTACAAGTTTTCGGCAGACTACAGAACTACAACGGAACGATTGAAATCAGTGGTGGTACTGCTATGAAGCTCACCCAACCCGTTGCCAACGCCATTACTCTTGGTTTCCAAGCTCCTGAAGAGTGGGATGGTGTCTATATCTACTATTGGAACACGTCACTGGATGCTGTTGAGTGGCCCGGTGTACAGTTGGGGCAGGATAGTCTCGGCTGGAGTTATTTCACTTTCCCCAATGACAATACAGTCAACTACATCTGGAACAACGGAAACGGCGTACAAACGGTGGACCTAACGGCAGTAGTCTCCAAGTGCGAACGACTCGGCGGTCTTTCGGCTCCAGGCATATACGTAACCTCTTTCGCCGAGTGCGGTTCTGTCGCTCCCGTGCCTGTTGACACTATCCCGCAGGACACGATTGTTCCCGGACCTGTTGACACTATCCCGCAGGATACCATCAACCCGCAACCGGTAGAGTACTACAAACTCAGCCTCTCACAAGCGAGCGTTGAGGCTGCTGAATGGGACACCGTGCATCTCTATGTTTGGAACGACAGCCTTCAGAACTACTCTATCCACGGCACTTGGCCGGGCGAAATAGTAGAACTTGACAGTAACGGATGGTATTCGGCTTCTATCTCTGCCGACTACGCTCCTTTCAACATTATTTGGGGTAACGGCCACAATGGCGGAGGGCTCAACCAAACAATAGATATTCGGGGCGTTGCTGCAGACGGCTGTTATAGCCTAAGGCAAGGACAGATTAACTACAATGTTGCACTCGTCGATTGCGATGTTGTGGATACTATCGTTCCGGACACCAGTCTCTACCCGGTTTATTTCTACGACCAACTCACCCGCAATTTCATTGATATTCAATACGTGCACGCCGGTGAGGCGGCTACTTTCCCCGAAGTACCCGTACACGAGGGATATGCTTTCATGGGCTGGGACTATTATGCTGACATGAGCCATATTTACGAAGTAACCGGCGTGCTTGCTACGTATTATCTCATTATGGACAGCACGCATATGGGTGAACGACCCATTACCGTGCGTCTGAAAGCATCGAGCGTGCCCGAGGATTGGCAACAAGTGAACATCTTCTCTTGGACTGTCAGCGACTCTACGCTCAACCGCAACTATGGCGCTCCGATGCAGCTCGACGAAAACGGATGGTACACCTACACGTTGGATGGTAGTATCAGCTCCCTTGACCTGTTGTTCAACAACGGCGAATGGGGTTTAGGCAACCAAACGAACGATATCTATGGACTATGTGCCAGTCAGTGCCTGCAAATAGGCGCACCGCTCGACTCTATCGGTTACCATATCCTCTATCTCGCTGACTGTGAGGGCGTTGACACTATCGCCCCGCTGCCTGTTGACACCATCCCGCAGGACACTATCGGTGGCATTACCGTACGCCTTATGAAGGAAAACACCTACGGCGGCTGGTACGGCACGTATTTCGTCTATGCTTGGCAGACTATCGACAGCACGGATGTACCTATCCTTGGCAACTGGCCGGGCGTAGAAATGGCCTTTGACAGCACAACCAATTGGTACAACTACACCTTCCCTGCTCAGTACGACAACGTGAACATCATCTTCAGTACCGACAATGGCGTGCAGACAGTTAATATCATGAACGTAACTGAGGATGCTTGCTTCCAAGTAAGCAATGGTCTCGGCTACTATAACGATATGTACTTCCACAACTATGTACAGGTTGCTTGTGATGCTTCCATCGAGTACCATTTGGTTTACTTCTATAACATGCAGGGCTACTTACTGAAAGTAGTACGTGTGGCAGATGGCGAGGAGGCTGTTGCACCGGTGGCTCCCGAAGTTCCCGGCTACACTTTCGTTGGTTGGGATCAAGACTTCAGCCACGTAACCGAACAGATGGATGTTCATCCTGTCTATCAATTCAATGGCGCATCGGGAGACGGCCTCACCGTCAAACTGCTCTCAACCAACGGATATGGTTGGGAGAACATCTACCTCTACTCTTGGACCATTGACTCGGTAGGCGGCGTACACCAACCGCTTGGTAGCTGGCCGGGAGTCCTCATTCCACGCGACAGTCTCGGATGGCATGCATACACGTTCGCCGAGGACTCGCTCGTCAACATCATCTGGAACGATGGTATCAGCGGAGAAGGTTATACGCACCAGACGCAAAACATCGAGAACGTCAGCGTTTCGTCTTGTTATCGTCTGTACGGCAAAGACTCAATCGGATTCACCACTGCACAGTTGCTCGACTGCGATGTCAACCCCGCTGATTACCACACGATTGCGTTCGTTGACATGGACTACAACAACGAGCTGCTCCTTATTGGTCAAGTGGCTCATGGCTCTACCTTCGAGTACTCGCCATTCATCCCACAACATGAAGGCATCTCCTTCCTTTACTGGGTAGATGCAGCTACAGGGGCTGAGTACACCGGCAACGAGCCTATCACGACGGACATGCTCATTGACGAGATGTACCAACTCTTGGCTTATTGGGTTTATCTGGTTGACTGGGACGGAACTATCATCGCTTCCGGACAGATTTATTATGGCCACTATGTAAGCAATATGGACGCATTCGAGCCCGAACGCGAGGGGTACGAGTTCATCGGTTGGAGCGACAACTTGGAGAACATCACTTCCGTTCGTATCTCCGTGGCTCAATATCGTCCGCTCTCGGCCGGCAACTACACCATCACCTATGCAGGCAAAGATGGCGAGTACATTGACACCGAGAACGTCAACCTGAACGTGCCCGTTCCGCCGGTTTACGACGGCTACATCTTCGTTGGCTGGCAGGTTGTCGGCGGCTCGCTTGATAACGGCATCCAGATTCAAGCCACGTACGAGTACATCGGTGGCAACAATACGTCTGCCATTGACGGCGATGAAGCCTCTGCACGCAAAGTCATTCGTGACAACCATATCTACATCATCCGTCCCGATGGACAAATCTACTCGTCAGACGGCAAATTGGTAGAGAAAAAATAACGCTCTCACATACCGTTTTTCCACAAGCAGGGATGCCCTCCCTGCTTGTTTTTTTATCCGCCATTTGGTACGTCTCTATTCGTGAAATGCACCATTATTTGCATTTTTCCGGTCAAAAGAACATTTTTTTGCGAAAAAACAGGCACAAATATTTGTTCATCTCAAAAAAAAGCAGTAACTTTGCACGATTTTTTACAAAGTAAAAACATGGAAATAGAACAGCTGTACACGCCTTTATGGCAAACACTGTTGCCCGCATTGGTTGCGCTGGTAACGGTTCGCTGGTTCTATTTCAAGATACTGCGCATCGCTAAAGCGAAGAACCTCGTTGACAGCCCCGATGCCCGCAAGCTCCAGACAGAACCTGTACCCGTCATGGGGGGAATTGCCGTCTTTTTTGGTGTCGTCTGCGGTGTTCTGGTCGGCAGTATGTTGGTTGACGCAACTTGCCTGTTGCCCGCAGTTTTGGGCATGGTCGTGCTGCTCTATTTCGGAGCAATGGACGACATCGTGGGCATGAGTCAACTGTCGCGACTGGTGGCTGAGACGCTCGTCATCATCGGACTCATCTTCGCAAGCGGCAAGTGCGTCGATAGTCTCCACGGCTTGTGGGGCATCAACCAACTATCGTGGTGGATGGCCGTTCCGCTCACAGTCTTTGCATGCGTCGGCGTCATCAACGCAATGAACATGATAGATGGAGTCAACGGACTCAGTAGCGGGCTATGCCTGACGTGCGCCGGACTGTTCGGAGTGGTCTTTCTCCGGCAAGGCGACATCGCCAACGCCATGCTCGCTTTTGCCATGATGGCGGCACTCGTTCCGTTCCTCCTCCACAACGTGTTCGGCAAGAGTAGCCGCATGTTCATCGGCGATGCAGGAACGATGATAATGGGAGCACTCATGAGTTGGTTCATGATAACCTTGCTCAGTGCCGATGGGGCAACCATCGACAACCGACTCAACCCCGTAGCACTCGCACTCGCCATCCTCGCCCTTCCGGTCTTTGACACACTGCGAGTCATGATGCAACGACTCCTGCACGGCATCAGTCCCTTCCGAGCCGACAAAACGCACCTGCACCACGCTTTTATCGAGGTGGGGATGAGTCACAGCATCACGGCACTCTCCGAGATAATGATTGACGCACTCATCGTGCTCTGTTGGTTCATCGCTTACCGACTCGGCGCATCGGTTGACGCTCAGTTCTACATAGTCTTTGCAACTGCCATCCTCTTCGTTTGGGGCACGTACGCACTGCTTTGGTTCGGGAGCAAAGACAACGCTTGGGGACGATGGTTACGCACCATCATGCCACACACGCATCTCGGACACACACCGTGGTGGCTCAAGATACAAGCCTACATGGACGCTCCCGAAACAGCGACACCGCTCACACAACGGTTCAGAAAACAGAAGTTCAACCAAGCAGAAAACAAAAAATAACACGTATAACTACAATCTATTATGAAAAGGTTTGTTTACCTCGCAAGCATGATGCTTGCAACAGTAGCTTTTGTGGCTTGCAACAATCAGCCCGAACAACGATCGTCGTCATCTGAGGCGATTAAGGCCATCGACAAAAGCTATGCCGAATCATTCTACGGCTATGCCGAAATCTCCGTCCCTGCCGGAGTCACTACCGTTTATCTCGAGAACTACAGTGGCGTTGATGCTCAGGGACACAAGCAGAACCTGAAGATTACCCCCATGCAGGTCAACCCCGTGGTTGCCACCCCGACTGACGGCAAGGATGTGGAGCCTTTCGGAACGGTTAAGCTGCTCTTCCAAGCCCCTGCACAGACGATGGTGGCCGTGTATTACGTGGCCGGTGATGGCGCGCACACGTATGTGCCCGCACCCGAGAAGCGCCGCGTCGCACGCGCCCCGATGAACGTCCTCACCGAAGAGGAAGACGACTCTGTCACCTCTGAAGTCTATTCCCTCAGCGATTTCCCCATTGACAAGATTACTTTCGGTGAGTTCGGAGTAACGCGTTACGTCATTATGCCGTGGGATTTTGCGTGGTACAACAGCGAAAGTACCAACTGGCAGAACACCAAGTCGTTCCCGAAAGATGTCGTATTCTACGATGCGGCACACAACCACACCCTTCGCTACAAGTTCGCGTATGAAGGAGGTAACCAGGCTGCCTATTTCCTCGACGATGCCTACGAGATTAACGACTATGTCGTAACCGGCGAGAAGTACAACTACTGTGGTGGTTGCGGCAACTGCCCGTATTGCATGCCTTGGGGCTGCTCGTGTGGATGCAACTCCACCAATCCGGATTTCGTCGGCAATGGTGACCTTACCGGTGGCTCTCAGTCACAAGTGCCCGTCACGACTCCTGAAGACGTGGTGGTGGTTAACTTGCCCGAACCCGCACCGTACGTCACTTCCGACCAAGAACAGACGTTCTACCACTCCAGTGGCGTTGTCATGTTCGAGGATAGTTGGCCCAGTACTGACCGCAATGGCGCGTACGACACCGATTTCGATGACGTCATCATCGACTATGATATCGAGACCAAGACAGTCGCTGACGAGCTCCTTGAGAGCGAAGGATGGCGCGAAGAGGTCAAGGTGGTGATGCATGTCCGCGCTGTCGGTAGCAACAAGCCCGAACGTGTCGGCGTCATCCTCGAAGGTTTCGACCAGAGCAATGTGGACTATATCGATGTCTATAAGACTCTCGACAGCTGGCAGAACGCACACGGCGAACTGCCCTCATGGACCGTTAACACCCTCCAAGCCAACTCGCTCCATTACGAAGTGGACCCGACCCGCCCGCTCGCAGAGATTGGCGCCATCTTCCGTTATCGCGATGCAGGCAGTGGAGCAGGTACAGAGACGTACATCTACACCAATAACGACGTCTCGGCTGAACATGTCTTCAACCCCGCACTCAAGCAATACGAGGCTTGGGGTGGTGCCCACGAGAGCCAATACAGCCCCGAGCTTGCATCACTCTACACCTATCCCCTCTCGCTCGCAAGCGTACAGGGACAGACCTATTACAACTCCATCCCGGGCTATATCAACGTAGCCGGAGGACTCTACACTTATACCATCATCTACCACATGAAAGCACGGGCAGACATGGACCCCATCGAGCGTGACGCTGTCAAGCAGAACATGATTGAGACGGTCACTAACACCACCAACCAGAACTTCTACATCATCGCCAAGAACGGACGTATCGAGATAAACGGTACCATGCGCGACAACTATGTGCCCGTGCACCTCAAGGGTTATCGCCCCGCTGACTTCGCAGTCAAGGGATTCGGGTCAGGCTACACCTACAAAGATATCTTGGATGCCAACGTGGCCGCAGATGTAGCTAAAGGCGCAGATGCAGTGCTCGGATCCGACCCGTATGTCTCCAAAGAGGGATATGTATGGGCGTTCAAGTGCCCCACTCTCACCAAGCACGTCTGGAACAAACAGTACTTCTCCGACGCTTACCCGCACTACGAGGAATGGGTGCTCTCCAATGGCACCAACCACTCCGACTGGTACGAAGAGGATGTGGACGGACGACGACTCGTTTGCTGGTGGTAACAACCTAACGCACCACTCATCTCATGGAGAAAATTGCACTTACACAATGCCGACGGAGTACCACGACTACGATGGTGGACTCCGTCGGCATTGGTTCTGATTTTCCCATTCGCATACAGACCATGGCGAACACCGACACCAACGACATCGACGCGTCTGTCCGTCAGGCACAGCGATGCATCGAGGCCGGTGCTGAGATTATCCGCTTCACTACTCAAGGTTCTCGAGAGGCCGAGAGCCTACATGAAATACATACTCTCTTATATAAACATTTATCGCTACCTGGTGAAGGGAGCTCCGATACTTCTGCGTACCATCATACCATCCCGTTGGTGGCAGATGTACACTTCAACCCGAACGTGGCCGACCTCGCTGCACAGTACGTCGAAAAAGTGCGCATCAACCCGGGTAACTACATCGACCCTGCACGCGTATTCAAACATATCGACTATACCGATGAGGAGTACAACGCTGAACTCCTGCGGCTGAAGGAACGGTTTACTCGGCTGCTCAACATCTGCAAACAGCACCATACTGCACTCCGTATCGGTGTCAACCACGGCAGTCTCAGTGACCGCATCATGTCTCGGTACGGCGACACGCCCGCAGGCATGGTCGAGAGCTGCATGGAGTTTCTCAGAGTGGCTGTCGAGGAGCAGTTCTACAACATCGTCCTCTCTATCAAAGCCAGCAACACACGCGTCATGGTGGAGACGGTACGCCTACTCGTTGCCGAGATGGACAAGGCCGACATGCATTTCCCCCTCCATCTTGGTGTCACCGAGGCCGGTGAGGGCGAAGATGGACGCATCAAGTCCGCCGTCGGCATAGGCGCGCTGCTCGCCGACGGCATAGGCGACACTATCCGCGTCAGTCTCAGCGAAGAGCCTGAAGCCGAGATACCTGTCGCACGAGCACTACGCGACTATTTCACCGACCCCGACAGTATCCGTTACCACGGCGTCAGTCTCGCCCTCAATGAAGACTCCCTCATCTACTCCAGCCCCCAGCCCTCTTGGCCACTCTTCCAGCTCCAAGCCGCTGCCGAACTCGGCAAATGGCTCCTCGCCCCTACCGACCCCATTAGTCCCATTAGTCCCATTAGTCCTATTAGTCCTATTAGTCCTACCCCCTCTTCCCTCAGCTCTCAGGACTTGCTTGACTCCTCCCCTAAGGTAGGGGAGGTCCCGCTTGCGGGGGAGGGGTATGAACATTTACCAATTTACAAATTTACAAATTTACAAATTATTAATTCTAATTTCTCCCCGGAGAAATTAGACACTCTCCGCAAAGATATTCTCCAAGCCGC
>CALAUY010000047.1 GCA_937892015.1 uncultured Bacteroidales bacterium
TCAAACAATCTCAAACAATCTCAAACAATCTCAAACAATCTCAAACAATCTCAAACAATCTCAAAAAACCTCAAACCACCTCAAACAATCTCAAACAACCTCAAACAACGTCAAACAACCTCAAACAATCTCAAACAACCTCAAACAACCTCAAACATCGTTAACCAATCGTCAGACAATCTTCGAACGGGCTTCGAACGGGCTCCGTAAGGTCTCGTGAAAAAAACGCCCTAAAAAGCACTTCGTTTTCACTTATTATTACTTTTTTCACACTTCTCATCACTTTTTTTTACATCTTACCACTTTTTTTTACATTTTTTTGCTAAAAAATTTGCATATATCAAAAAAATGTTGTAACTTTGCGGGCTCAAACGTACCCGTAGCGCCAAAAGAGGGCGTTCTGCGGGGCTGTCGGTTGTATGGGTAGAGTAACAGGGTAAGACAAAATGAAAGAAGTTGATTGTATGGGTAGAGTAACGGGGTAAGACAAAATGAAAGAAGTGGAGTGTATGGGTAGAGAATCGTAGTAAAACAAAATGATGGGAAGAGAAACGGGGTAGGGGTAAGGAAACGGTAGCGAAACATAATGAAGCAAAATAAAACGTTTTAACTATACGCGTATGAAGAAATTTTTACTCATGTTAACAGCGAGTTTACTCGCTTTGACAAACTCTTTCGGCGCAGCAACCTGGTGGCTTCAGGAGGACTTCGAGTCCGGACAGATTCCCGCCGGTTGGACACAGGAAGTCGTTTCGACGAATGTGGGCAACTGGGCCGTAGAAGCGACCACAGCGGCTACTTACCCCGCCACGGGCAACGAGTCGAACTACTACGTTGCGCTGCGCAACACAACCGGTGAGGACCAGCACTACGTAACCAAACTGGTATCGCCTGTCATCAGTTTTACGACTGACGTTTTTCAGCCGCGCCTGATTTTCCGTCACGCTCAAGTGGGCGCGACGCAGTATTTCGACACGCTGAAAGTGTACTACCGCCAGAACGCAGAGGCAGCATGGATACAGCTGAAGGCGTACGAGACACGCACGGATAACTGGACGCTCGACACGATTGCGCTCAGCGGATATGCCGGTGCAACGGCCTATCAAGTGGCGTTCGAATGTGTAGAGAACATGGGCCGTGGTATCGTGTTAGATGATATCGGCATCGTCAACGCCTCGCAATGCGTTGCGCCGAGTCAGGTTTCCGCTACGGAAGTGGGTACGACCAGCGTGACCCTCACATGGGCAGGTGACCTGATGGCCGACACGTTCGAAGTGGTGCTGACCAAAACGGCCGTCACCGACTGGGACAACTACATCGCTGCCTATCACAATTTTGTGGTGGACAATTACTCGGTAGATATTACCGAACTCGACCATTCGACCAACTACTTCGCTTACGTACGGTCGCAGTGCAACGACAATGATGCCGGTTGGACCGATTGGGCAACGGGTACGTTCCGCACGATGGCACGCGCCGAAGTGCCTTACACCGAGCTTTTCTCGACAGCACTGCCCGAAGGATGGCTCAGCGCTACCGACATGACCACTGCCAGGCCGACTTTCCCGACATCAACTCTCTCTAGCTATTCGGTTGACTCGACCAACGCCATGGTGTTCTCTGCCGTGACGGCCGGCAAATACGCATGCGCTGTCACGCCCGAGATTAACGTTCCCTCTCTGCAAGGCGTTGAGCTGGGCTTCTGGGGTTATGCCGGCACGTATATCCGTACGCCGCACAACACCTACATCGCACAGATGTATATCGGCGTGATGGACAACCCGTACGACAGTTCATCGCTCGTGATTGTTGACTCTGTGGAGATAACGGTGGCGAACAAGCACCAACATTTCAGCATCTCGCTTGAGAACTACACGGGCACGGGCAAGTACGTAGCGTTCATCGTTAGTAACCCGACTCGCTCATCGTATTTCTATGTCGATTATCTGACCATCACCCAACCGAGCGTCTTCACTCCGACGGATGTGCGCATCACGAACGCCACGCCCGACGGATTCGATGTGACGGTCAACAAACACAACGCCCAGACGTGGAATCTCCGCGTGGCCGAGTCGGGTAACTATAGTCACCTGAACGCACTGCCGAGCACGTTCCTCGTGAGTCAAGACGGCATCAGTTCCGACACCTATCACGTCACGGGTGAGTTTGGCGATATGGTGGTATGTGTATATGCACAAGGAGTATCGGGCGGCAACGCCAGCGAATGGTCGTTCCCGACGACTCTGCTCATCCCGGGTCGTGCCACGTTGCCACTCGCATACGAGTTCGACCAAACGGCCGATGCCAGCGTGCTCCTGAAGTCACTCGATAACGAGATTCATGCTGCTTCCACCGTGAAGACTTTCCCTGGCTTGTATTTCCCGCTGTCGGATTTCGTGAACTTCTATCCGAAATCATCGACCGCAGCGCCATCGTACTATGGAGGGCACATGTTGCTTCAGGGTTTCAACCGCTGGGTGGCTCTGCCTTATGTCGATTCGTTCGCGGGGCAGATGGTCTCGTTCAGACTGGCAGCAGCTTCAGCGGGACAGTCTCGCGTGGCTGTGGGTATCATGCACGACGCTTACGATCTGAGCACGTTCACGCAACTGGCCGTCTTTGACGGACCTACGGGCTCGTATCGCAAGTGTGAGGTCGAACTGGATGGCCTCGACTCGTTAGGTCATTACGTGGCAATCGTGTCGCTCGAACCGGCCAAACCCGCCACCACATACGGCACTGTCAATCATATCGATGCACTGCATATAGAGACTGTCCCCACTTGCCGCGAAGCAGCGGATGTGGTAGGTCACGACTCCGGCACGGTGCTCAACCTGACATGGAGCAGTCTCGGCATGAGTCAGTGGCTCGTCGAACTCTTTGCCGGCACTAACGCCGACTCGCTGATAGAGGCGAAGACCGTGTCAGAACCGGCCGCTACATTCACGGGTCTCACCACTCAGACATCGTATTACTACCGCGTGAGCACGCTCTGCGGACAAGATACCCTCTTTGGAGAGAACAAAGTGCTGTTCACTACCGAATGTGTGCCGACTGCCCTGCCATGGAGTGAGGGCTTCGAGGATTACTCGACCGGCTCGTCCTCGTCACAACCGCTCGACTGCTGGAGCGTGCTCAACGTGAACGCCGGCACTTCAACCTCTTATCCGCAGGCTTACGTGTCCAACACCGCCTCGTACGTGAAGAGTGGCGACAAATCGATGTACCTGAAGGCGAGCAACGCCGGATACGGCTACCTGATTATTCCGAAGTTCACCGACCCGCTGAACACCTTGATGCTTTCGTTCTCGCACCGAGAGGGCTCCAACACGGCAGCTTACGGCTACATCGATGTGGGTTACATGACCGACAAAACCGACGAGGCCACGTTCGTCTCGCTGGCACATTACGACCATATGGCCGCTTGGCAAGACGAAGAACTGTACCTGAGTGCCATCCCTGCTGAAGTGGCAAGCACCGCTTATCTCGTCTTCCGTTATGGTGGCGGCACGGGCAACGGATATGTGCTGGCCATCGACGACATCTTAGTAGAGGTAATGCCTACCTGCAAGAAAGTGCAGTCGCTCATCGTCAGCGATGTCACCGCTTCGACGGCAAATGTCGCATGGACACCTATTGGTGATGAGACGCAATGGCAGTACGTGCTTACCGTTCCCGGTCAGTCGATTGACTGGAGCAACGCTGCCACGGTTTCGTCGCCGGCAGTAGCACTCACGGGACTCAACGGCAGCTCCTCTTATAATATTCACGTGCGCGCGTATTGCTCCGACAACGAGCAAAGTAACGCCGCAACAGCTACGTTCACAACCGACTGCGGAACGATTGCATCGATGCCGTGGGGCGAAAGCTTTGAGGCGTTCGAAGTTGGTACGTACAGCTCGCCGAATGTCACCTGTTGGTCGTTGCTGAACGCCAACGACGGCACGTCATCCACTTATCCGCAAGTGTATATCAACAACTCGGCAACGTACGTGAAGACGGGCGTGAAATCGCTGTATTTCAAATCGAGCAAGTCGCGCTATGCGTATGCCATCTTCCCCGCTATCAGTGTACCGCTGAACACGCTACGTATTGCATTCTCACATAGAGAAGAGAACGCAACCAACAGTGCATACCTTGCTATCGGTTACATGACGGATCCATCGGACAGTACCTCTTTCGTGGCACTCAAGCAGTTCGAGCGCCTCAACGCATGGCAAGACGAAGAGTTCGTGCTGTCAAGCATCCCGAGCTCGGTGGCCTCTACTGCACGGCTCGCTTTCCGTTACGGCGGTGGCACACAGAGCAACAACTACTATGTCGGTATCGATGACATCGTGCTCAGCACTGTCGATTTCAGCTGTCCGGGTCTTACTACGCTCGAAGCAGTTGCTGCTTCCGGTTCGGCAATCCAAATCTCATGGGCATCTGAGCTCAACCTGCCGGTTGATGTAGAGGTGTCTGACACCGCTTCGTTCGACAACGCCCTGACGTTCTCGGCGGTTGAGACTCTTCCGTTCGTGATTGATTCGCTGCTCGACAACCATACTTACTACGTGCGTGCACGGCAGACGTGCGACAGCGAGGGAGAATGGAAGACGGCCACCGTGAAGACGCTATGCGCAGCTGTTGCGCCGGACGATTTCCCCGTTCAGACGTTCGAGAACACCGGTGACCTCGATTGCTGGCAAGTGGGAGTGAACATCCCTGGTAAGCAGACAACGGCCAATCCGACCATCACGTCGTTAGCTGCTCGGGGTAAGTACTTGTACTTCAACAAAACGGCCACCACAAGCGACACAATCACTCGCGGCGATGGTCTGTATGCCATCATGCAGAAGTTGGATATCGACACCATCACCAAGTGCGAGGTGACGTTCAAGGCCTTCAAGACCTCCACAGTCGCAACGAATGCGGGCAAACTGACCATCGGTGTTATTACCGACCCGGCCGACTTCGCCACGTTCACGTCTATCCGTTCGTTCGATTTGGAATATGCGGCCGATAGTGCATCGGAGAAAGAATACACCGTCAATTTCCTCAACTACGAGGGCGACTATAACGGCGACTATGGCAAGTACATCACCTTCTATGCGCAGTCGAACGATGCGGCCAACGCCATCGGTGTGGACAATGTGGATGTGCACATGCTCTCCGCTTGCCCGCAAGTGGGCGAGGGTGTCATCTCCGATATCGAATCTACCGGTGCTAAGTTCAGTTGGGACGGCACGGGTGCCGAGTCGTATGTAGTGGCACTCATGCTTCAGCGCGGCAATCCTGACGTGCTCGCAGATGTAGCACCTGCCTTCATCGACACCGTATCGGTTGACTCGCTGCTAATCACCGGTCTGCATCCGGCCACATCGTACTACGCTTACATCCGCGCTCTGTGCGGCGATGAGCAGTCAAACTGGTCAACGTACACCTATTTCCGCACAGCTTGCGGCACGGAGACTATCCCGTACGTGCAGAATTTCGACAATACCGATGTGCTCGACTGCTTCACGGTAGGCAACATGCAAAATTCGTCTTCTACATATACTCCGAGCTTGGTAACCACAAGCACCTATCTCTACGATGGCCCGTGTGCGCTGAAGATATATGGTTGCGCATCTGCTTCAACGAATGCCGATAGTGCTTACGTCATCCTTCCTATGATAGACTTCGGCACGAAAGGCTTGAGTGGACATACGCTGGCTCTCCAAGCACGCAGTTACGGCTCCACCTCTTCGTACTACAAGCACCTGCAAGTGGGTGTCGTTACCGACGAAGACATGAGTACGTTCCAGTTGGTAGAGGACTTGACGCTCAGCGATACGTACGAGCTCTATGAAATCGTGTTCAGCAACTACACCGGTACGGGCAATCGTATCGCGTTGCTGACGACAGTGACCCCGTACTTGGCATCAACAACAGGTTACAGTTATGTCTATGCTGACGCCATCAACGTCTTTGCTACACCTACCTGCCGTCCGTTGGCCGACATCAGCACTACCGCAACGCGTCGTAGTATCGACGTACAGCTCGTGCCGAAAGCAGGTGCTGTGGCCAATCACTACGAGTTGGTTTATGCCGACACACAACCGGATGTAGCTGCACTGGATACAGCCGATAAAATCGCGGTTGACACCACCGGCCATTATACTATCAGCGGTCTGAACCGCGAGACAACGTACTACCTCTACGCACGCAGTTATTGCAGTGAAGAGGAAGGTACAAGCGAGTGGATTAGTACGTCTGTCACGACCAAAAGCCTCACAGCATGTGATGACATCAAGAGTGTCGGTGAAGGTACTTCCTACACGTATGGACCTATATGCGGCTACTATGGCTACGAGCGTAACGGCTATATCTTTACCCCGAGCGACAACCTGACAGCAGGGCGCATCGGATCGCTTGCTTGGAACTATAACACTGCAGCGGCGAAACCCATACCGGTGAAGATCTATCTGAAGAACACCACTGCCACGGCGTTCGTAAGCACGCTCGTTTGGAATCAAATCATCGCTGACGCTACGTTGGTGTACGATGGCACAGTGAATGTTGCGGCGGGATGGAATCTGTTCGAGATTACGCCGTTTGAATACACCGGCGACAACCTGATGATTCTTGTTCAGTCAGACGTAACCGGCTCCGGTGGTGCATCGGCACAGGCTTATTACACAACAAGCACCGGCACGAATGCCAGCAACCACTTCTACATCCGCAAAGATAGCAGTATCGATGACAACAACACGTATGATAGTTTCACGACGAAAGGTATCAACGGTCAGCGCCATGACGTGCAGTTCGGTTATTGCTACAATCTGGACGCTTGTCCGGCCGTGACATCTCTGGATGCAGAGTTGCTGGGCGCAGGAATCCGCGAGGCAATGCTCCGTTGGACAATCTCGGATGCTGACTACTTGAGCGGCTTCGACGTGATTGTCAGCGACAGCGTCGTTCTTGCTCCGGACAGCGTTGTTCCGACGTATGCGAACGTCCAAAGCGACTCGCTATCGGTTGACATCCTCCGTCCTGAGACCACGTACCATATCTACGTGCGTGCCATCTGTCAGGCCGACAGCGTGGATGAGGGTACATCTACATGGGTAGAGACGACCATCACAACGCTCGCCAACTGCCCGGCAGTGGTTAACCTGACCGGCGAGCTCTCTACGTCTGCCACTACCGTGAAAGTGTCGTGGATGCCGGCTCTGGAAGACCAAGAACTCGCTTTCGCTTAGGTTTAT
>CALAUY010000048.1 GCA_937892015.1 uncultured Bacteroidales bacterium
ACCTAAGACTACTCGGACTACACGACCGCACCAACACAAATGTCGGATGAACCAAAATTATTTATTTACCACACGCAGTAATCGTCCGAGCTTACGAGAAAAAATTTTATAAATTTACATGCCCACCCATGCAACAATCGTCATACTTTTTTCGAACGGTCTCCGAACGGTCTCCTTACAGTCTCCGAACGATGAGCAAAATCCACCCTTCTCCCAACGCCCAATCTCCATCTTCCCAAGCATTTCCTTGCATTCCCGCTAATTCTCATCCCTCTTCCTCCCCCTTCGTTTTTGCTCACGACACTTTTTTCCACACTCTGCACGACCATCCTCACAAAAAACTAACAATTTCCACATACATTTTTTTTTCTTGTAAGCCCGTTCTATGTTTGTTTTTTTATTGTTTTATTACTACTATTTCGATAATTTATATTGATGGTTCTGTGTCCTGTTGATATATTATCTATCCATTGCTGCCTTTTTGATTTGATTTGATTTGAGATTGATTTTTGGGTTTATTTCTTTGAATGCTTTTTACTCGTATAGTTAAGCAAATGGATAGTAAAAGCTGCCGGTAAGCTTGCTTACGAGCAGGTTTTAGTAGCAATTTGCATAGTAGCCATGCTACTAAAGCATTCAAAGGGTTTTATTGGTTTTTGTTTACTTTTCATCGCAACAATACTATTCTTTTCTATCTCATTGGCGTATCCGCTTTTTTCCCTCTCACTCATTCTTGTCCTCGTTTTCTTTGTCCCCGACCACACCATCTGCCTCCCTCTATTTTCCGTTTCAGCAAAATAATCTTTGTCCGCATAGCAGGACTCACATGCTTCAAAAGCCTTGATTTCCAATTCTCATCAGTGCTCCACGAATGCAGCCCCGTATGCTCGCAATATGTGTTCTCTGTCCGCAAATATTCGCCCGATGTCTGCATCGGACAAAAATACTCCACCGGATAAATATGCAACCCACCAAAATCCTGCTCCTTACCATCTGCCGCAAAACCCTGTTCCTCCATTCTGTCTGTGAAATACGCCGTATTGGTCGTCAAATCCAATGAACCATCCGCCATGACAAAAGGTCTCGTATCATATTCATGTTTAGCCTCGCTCACCCACCTCCCGTTGGGCTCAGATGCCAGTACACTCGTCATGATAGAGCAACGTTTATTGCCTTCAAATCCGGTGAAAGCATGATTCATCAATAGTGGCTCAAACGACTTATACACTTCCACGTCCACATCCAAATACACCCCTCCTTCTTTCTCCAACGCATGCAAACGTACATAATCGCTCACAAAAGCAAACTTTTTCGCTTCATACGCTTCCCGCACATATCTGGGTGCACTGCCCACATCAAAACTTTCCTCATTCCACAGCACATACGTCCAATCCGGCATCTTCTCATGCCAACTCGCCACGCATCGTTTTGCCAACTCCGGCATCTCGCCTCCACCAAACCAGCAATAATGTATCTTCTTCGGTATCATCTGTATATCAATTTCATTATCCATTGTTTGCACTTACTGCCAATACGCAACAGTCCTTCCCGAAAGCGAACGAAACTGCATGGCATATGATACAAACGGTACACCCGCTTACTCTGTTTTGTCCAATCCACTTTCCGGAGTTCGTGCTCGGCTTTCTCGTGATATTCCTCTGACAACCAATAATTCAACAGCCCATTCACCCGCAACTTGTCGCACAAGGCTTTCCACGTTGCGCTTGAGTCGTCCAAGTGTCCCAAATGAAACAACATATGTTGCTCCGGAGAGTACAAATTTCGCGTTGCCCTTGCAGATGCCGGTACATCATTATTATAGTATGCCAATACCTTATTCAAAAACGCGAATCGATATCTCATCGCCACGCTCGACCACAGCAAAAAATCTTCACCAATCCGTATCCCGACACGAAATCCGCCCGACTCGTCGAACACATCTCTTTGCATCAGCACGGCTCCTGTCCATACTGGCATCGCCTCATTCCTTAGGTAACTTTCTGCGTAATCGAAATACCCGCTCTCTTGCTCCACCGCAACCCGAGTTTTTCCACGTTTTTCATACCAATAATTGCATGCCCAAAGACCCGCATCGGGGTTCTCTTCTGCAAAATGTACCATCTCCTCCAAAAAACTCTCGTCCCACCAATCATCAGCATCCAAAAAAGCCAGCAACTCACCCTCCGACAACGCAACGCCTCTGTTCCTCGCCATGCTAACACCTTGATTATCTTGCTTATACAGCCTGCACCTCTCATCCAAATACTGTTTCGCCACATCGTCGCTTCCGTCCGTACTGCCATCATCCACCACAATCAACTCCCAGTCCTTAAATGACTGATGAACAACTGATTCCACCGCTTTCCTTACGTACGGCGCTTTGTTGTACAATGGCATTATCACACTTACTTTTGGCTTCATCTGCTCAGCATTTTGTTGATTCTGCGAAATAGGTTCGGACTCATTCTCAATGCCGCATACAGTACGCGATGACGCAACTTCGTGCGACTGACTGCATAATACGAACGCCAATCCACTGCTTTCAGTAGCTCTTTCTCGCCCGCATCCTGCTCATAGAATACCGTTTGATACACGTGCGTGATATAGCGATAAACAGTCGTTTTTTCTATACCTTCTTTGGGAATAAAAAAAGCAGCCAACTCATTGGCTACTACTATTTTGTTGAACAACTTACCCAAAGTAGGTGTTGTCATTGTGCTACCGTTTCTTACCCTATAATTATACAAGCATGTATCCAACACCCGCACTTTCCTTGCATAGTAACATGCCAATGGGGTGAACAAGTTATCTTCGTGAAAAATGCCCTCTCTAAACCGCAAGGCTGTCTCTTCTAAAAACGCTCTTCTGTAGGCTCGTAGTACTACGGACACAAATGCAAACATTCTTGGTTTTAAGGCATTTTCGCAGTAGTACTCCCATCCATCCGCATACGTTCTCGACTCCAAACAGTCTGCCTCTTCGTAACGCCCGCTTTCCTCAAAAAAACGCCTCCCACTAAAGCACAATACATCTTCATCATGCAGTGCATCTGCCAGCACGGTCAACGCCTCTCGTTCCAACCAATCATCGCCATCTACAAACACGAGATACTCGCCTTTCGCCAAGTCCATCCCTGCATTCCTTGCAGCACTCAAACCTCCATTCGCTTGATGCACTACCCGAAAACGATTGTCTTTTTCCGCAAAACTATCACACAATGCACCCGTCCCGTCCGTACTCCCGTCATCTACAACGATTGCTTCCCAGTCTCCAAAAGACTGCGAAACCACGCTCTCAAGACACGCGTTTATGTATGCCTCTACGTTGTACGCCGGTATTACTACGCTAAACTTCATTTCGTTCGCTCAACAGATGCTTTGTCCTCTTTCGTCCCGCTTTTCATCGCCGCGCGAGGCGGTAATGCGGATGATAAGCCTCCCTAAACGCATCACTGTGGCGAACGGCACGATTAAGCGATGCCGCTTCACGCAATTGCCCTTGCAGCTCTTCATCTGCCCATTCGGGATGTACACGCAGCGCAACTGCTTCTATCTCAGCCCATTCAGACGGCCAGTCGTCACCATAGGCATGGTCGTCCCCCGCTGCATCGACAAACAAGTTAAACAACTCATCTGCCGTCATTTTGCCCTCAAGCACTTGCGAGAGGTTCACCCGAACAAAACGATGCCTAAAACCCGTCTCTTCTCTTTCCGGCATACTGCTCAAGTCCTCACCCGCACAACTCGCCAACTCCTCATCCAAGTACTTCCGAGCCATAACCAACTCCGCCTGCATGTGTTTGCCTCCGAAAAAGTCCTGAAAGCAAGTCTTATACACGTCCTGAAGGGTCGATGCAGGATACTGTTCACACATCGTTTCGCACATGACGCGAATAGCGTCTTCATTCTTGTTCTTTGTGCAACCGCAGAGCAACAACGCCGCAATGCACATAATTTCTGTTAGTTGTCGCATTCTTTTTTCGTTTTTGGACTGCAAAGATACTACTTTTTTTCCATATTTGCAAATAAAATGACAAAAATCGCATTTATTTTCCCTTTTTTCTTGCATATTTTCAAAAAAAGCAGTATCTTTGCAGCCCAAAACGTTACTATATGCTCAAACCGCTTGGATACACATTCGTTCCAAGATGGTTCTCCGAAAGGGCCATCGCTATCTATCTCGGACTGCTTCTCGCGGTCGGAGTGCTCTTCCGTGACTACATGATGGCGTGGTATTTTATCCTCTTCGGACTCGTCGAAGTTTGCGGCTTTTTCTATTACGCCAACTATTTCTCCAAAGAATGGTCGGTCGAGCATGTGCGCAATCAGGTCTTTGCCAAACGACTCTTCCTGACCGCACTCGCCATCCGCATCGTTTACGTCCTCTTCTCCTATTGGTTCTATATCGAGATGACCGGATTGCCTTTCGAGTATCACGTGGCCGACTCGATGTTCTACCATACATCAGCGCTCCACGGAGCACAACTGCTGCGCGACGGACATGTCTGGGATTTCTGGCCCGAATTCAATCGATACATGGGCACTGACATCTCCGATACCGGTTATGCCGCCTACTTGAGCGTCGTCTATTTCCTTACTCGCGACAGTATCTTGGTAACACGCATCATCAAGGCCATCCTCAGCGCCATGACGGCTGCACTAATCTATCACATCGCACAACGCAATTTCAGCGAACCCACAGCACGCATCGCCGGAATTTTCTGCATGCTGATGCCGAACCTCATCTTTTATTGCGGCCTACAACTCAAAGAAACAGAGATGGTTTGTCTCACAGTGCTGCTCGTCGAAGAAGCCGACCTCATGCTCCGAAGCCCCGATTTTTCCCTCAAGCAGCTACTTTTTGTTTTACTTATCGGAGCTGGACTCTTCACCATGCGAACGGCATTGGCCATTGTCGCTATTCTCGCGCTACTCTTCACGATTGTGCTCGCTTCCGACAAAGTGATGAGTTGGGCCAAACGACTCATAATGGGTGTCTTAGCAGTCGCTCTCATCGGAGTCACTGTCGGCAACCGCATCCAAGAAAATGCGAAAGAACTGGTGGAAAACGTGCAAGGAGGAGGACAGAAAGCTAACATGGAATGGCGAGCCAAACGCGACAACGGAAACGAGTTTGCCAAATATGCCGGTTCGGCAGTCTTTGCTCCAATGATTTTTACTATACCTTTCTCTACACTCGTTGCCACGCCCGAACAAGAAAACCAACTCCTCATTCATGGCGGCAATTTCGTCAAAAACATGCTCTCCGGACTAACTATTTTTGCTATGTTTGTGCTCCTTCTTACCGGCGATTGGCGCAAACATGCTATGCCGCTATCGTTTATGCTGGGATATTTGGTTGTATTGGTTTTCAGTAGTTTTGCCCATTCCGAACGATTCCATTTAGATCGGAAGAGCGTCGTGTAGGGAAAGAGTGTAGATCTCGGTGGTCGCC
>CALAUY010000049.1 GCA_937892015.1 uncultured Bacteroidales bacterium
GAACCCATCGGTTTCCTCCGTGGGAACCACCCTTTTACCCCATTCGGACTACTCATTAGACCCACCCTGACTACTCATTAGCCCCATCCTGACTACTCATTAGCCCCATCTTAGCATGGCAAGAAGATCAAGGAAGGTATTTACATCCGTGGGATTTTTTATTCAACAAAAGTTTGGTAGTTCCGATTATAATGTGTACCTTTGACACCATCAAATAATTAAGCAACCAAAACAACAGGTTAAACTATGCGAACAAAACTACTATTACTATTGGCATGCTGCCCGCTGCTGATGATGGCAGAGAGCAAGCTTGTGAGCTCACCTGACGGCAAGATGGTCGTGGAGGTGAAGGTGGAGAACGGAAAAGCCATGTACGCGGTGACGTACGACGGAGTGGAGATGCTGCAACCCTCACGGCTGGGTCTTAAATCGAACTTCGGCGACTTCACGGAGGCGCTCTCCTACGTGTCGGACAAGGAGGACGTGGTGGAGAAGCAATTCGACATCACACGCACCAAGACATCGCATGTCGACTTCAAGGCAAACCGTCTGGACATGACGATAAAGAACGCCCACGGACAGCAGATGGTGGTGACGTTCCTCGTTGCCGACCATGACATCGCCTTCCAATACACCGTGCTTCGCCAATGGCGCAACGAGACGAGGAGCATCGTCATCGAGGAGGAGAAGACCGCTTTCCGACTGCCTGACGAGACAACGGCATTCCTCTCCCCACAGAGTGACGCCATGATCGGTTTCGCACAGACGAAACCCAGTTACGAGGAGGTGTACTCCGCTGACGCTCCCATGACGCAGCCATCACAATACGGTCATGGCTTTGTGTTCCCTGCCCTCTTCCACGTAGGCAACAAAGGCTGGGTCCTCATCAGTGAGACAGGTGTGACATCAGCATACGTAGGCTCGCACCTCAGCGACTTCGATGAGGTCAACGGCTATACCATCGCCTACCCTATGAAGGAGGAGAACAACGGTATCGGCTCCACCTCAGCAAGTATCGCACTGCCGGCAAGTACCCCTTGGCGCACCATCACCATCGGCAAGACCCTCAAGCCCATCGTCGAGACCACGATCGCCTTCGCTCCGCTGGAACCGCTTTACGAGCCTTCTGAGGACTATAAGCCGGGACGCTATACATGGAGCTGGCTGATCTGGCAGGACGAGAGCTGCAACTACGACGACCAGGTGACGTTCATCGACCTTGCCGCCAAGATGGGATATGAGTATTGTCTGGTGGATGCCTGGTGGGACACGAATATCGGACGCGAGAAGATCGCTGAGTTGTCGAAGTACGCCCAGTCGAAGGGTGTCCATCTGCTGCTGTGGTATAACTCCAACGGTCATGCCAACAATGCGCCACAGGGTCCTTTCAACTGCATGAACACGAATATCGCCCGTGAGCGGGAGATGGCATGGATGAAGAGTATCGGTATCAAGGGTATCAAGGTGGACTTCTTCGGAGGTGACAAGCAACAGACTCTCCAGCTCTATGAGGATATCCTCAGCGACGCCAACAAATACGGTCTGCAATGTATCTTCCATGGCTGTACCCTCCCCCGCGGATGGGAGCGGCTGTATCCTAACTACGTGGCAAGTGAGGCTGTACTCGCCTCAGAGAATGTGTTCTTCGACCCGAATGCAGCTAACCGTGAGCCCTTCGACCTCACGTTGCACCCCTTCTGTCGTAATGCCGTCGGCTCGATGGACTGGGGTGGCACCATCATGAACCGTTTTATGAGCAAGGACAACAAGAGTCGTCATCGTCGCAAGACCACGGATGTGTTTGAGATCGCCTGTGCGATCACTGTCCAGACCTCTATTCAGTGTATGGCGGTACAACCCAACAACCTGAAGGAACTGCCCAAGGCTGAGCTTGATATCCTCAAGTCGCTGCCCACCACATGGGACGAGACTCGCTTCATCGACGGCTATCCCGGCAAGTATGTCGTCCTCGCCCGTCGTCATGGCAACCAATGGTATATCGCAGGACTGAACGGGGAGAGTAAGTTGAGGAATCTGACCCTCCAGTTGCCGATGCTGAAAGGAAAGACGGTCAACTACTATTCCGACAATATCAAGGGCTATGCGGAACTCAGACAACTGAAAGTCGACAAGAAAGGACAAGCGAAAGTGGTGATGCAACCCAATGGGGGTGTCATCCTGAAATAACAAAGAAAGGACGGCATCTCACCGTCCTTTCTTCTTACATTACTCACTATTGTTTTAATTTAAAAGAATTCTCAATACTGCTCAACTCCGCGGAGAACGACTTGTCGACCTTCAGTCGCTGCTCGATGGTGGAGCAACTGTGTATCACTGTCGAGTGGTCACGACCTCCTATCAGCTGTCCGATACGTGAGGCTGGCATCTTCGTGTACTTCTGAGCCAGATACATAGACACCTGACGCACGATGACGTAGTCACGCTTACGGGACTTGCTGAACACATTCTGCTGGGACACGTTATAGTGTTCACAGACACGCTCCAGGATATCGTCAACGGTCAGCGGTTTGTTATCCACCTTCACGGCACGCTTGATGACACGCTCGGCAAGACGCATATCCACATGACTGTTATAAACGATCGAGTAAGCCATCAGGGAGTTCACCACACCCTCCAGGTCACGGACAGAGCCGTTGGCGGTCTCAGCGATAAACAGGATGACATCCTCCGGAATCCGCAATCCGTCACGCTTACACTTCGCATGCAGGATATCCACACACAACTGAACGTTGGGTTTCTCCAACTCAGCAATCAGTCCACAGGCGAAACGTGTCAGCAGACGGTCTTTCATACCCTGCAGGTCCACTGGGGGACGGTCGCTGGCAAGGATGATCTGCTTACCGTTACGGAACAAATGGTTGAAGATATGGAAGAAGGTGTCCAGCGTCTTGGGTGCTGTCGCCCACTCCTGGATATCATCGACTATCAGAACATCGATGGTCTGATAGAAATGGATAAAGTCATTGACGGTATTCTGACGAGTGGCATCGGAGTACTGCACCTGGAAGAGACGAGCCGACACATACAGCACACGCTTCTGCGGGTACATCTCCTTGCACTTCACACCTATCGCGTTAATCAGGTGTGTCTTACCACAACCAGAGGGTCCAAACACGAAGAAGGGATTGAACGTCGACTTACCCGGATGCTCCGCAATGGAGAGTCCTACGGTACGTGGGAGCTTATTGCTATCGCCCTCGATGAAGGTCTGGAAAGTCTTGTGGACATCCAACTGGGGATTCAGGTCCTGCGGGACAGCTGCATCCAGGGTCGTTGGTGCTTTGTTACCACGAGTGGTCGCTTGCGGACGCTCGATATTGACAGGCTCGCTACCCTCTTCCTCCACCGTCAGCTTATGTGCCTTGTCCACTACGATGCGATAGTTCAGCTGGATACTCTTGCCAAAGCAACGGCATAACACCTTACTTAATAAAGTCACATAGTATTGCTCCAAATACTCATACACGTAGCGGCTGGGCACCTGTATGAGAAGCGTCTGCTTTTCCTCATCGTATTTCTCGAATACGATGGGCGCAAACCATGTTTTATATTGCTGCTCTGTGACGTTCTCCCTGATGAGATGAAGGCAGTCGCCCCAAAGCGCCTTTGGAGCTTTTTCCATGCGGCGTTATACTTATTTATTAATAAAACTAACCTTGATAAGGAATATAGTTTTCGTTTTCGAATGCAAAGTTCGTACTTTTTTTTGAGATATGCAAATCCGTATTTATTCACAAAAATTATCCAACCTCTCATAACTTACTAATTTATGGGAGTTTAGGACTCCTTTGCAATAATTTAAGACTTTTCGCCCTTGCAGAATTACAAGTTTCTGCATTTCAATCACTTAGCAAAAACCGCACACAGAACTATCCGTGTGCGGTCTTATTATTCTCAGTACTCCGAACTATGTTAATATCAAGCAGTTCCGAAGCCTTCGTTGAAACTTGTTGACTACTCCTTTCCTATTTAGACAAAATAAAAATTACACACTTTTTTACTTGTCTTTTTTGCCGAAAACGGAGAAGTGTACGTAGCGTTTTGGATGTGCCTTCAAATCTTTCACCAATGAGTCTGCGTCAGCGGCAGTAGCACTCAGATTACGATAGAGGCTGGCATCACGCATCAGCAAGCCCAAAGTACCCTCGTTGCTATTGAGTTTACGGGTCATCTCCTCCACATTGGCAAGGGTCTGGTTCACCTTTGCCGTCATCGATGCCACATCGACAGCAGAGAGGTTAGCTGTCAGCTGCTGGGTGTTATCCAGTACACCATCAGCCTTTTTCATCATCGACGGTACCTCGTTACCCAGACTTGCAGAGAGTCTGCGCAGGTCGACACTCGTCTGGTTCAGGTTTGCCGTCATGCCCTCCACGTTATGGAGAGTATTACGGAGTGCCGGGTCAGCCAGCAACTGGTTCAGACTGGTCAGGATAGAGTCCAACTTCGGCATCATCGACTCAACGGCAGGAACTAACTCCGCCGCCTTACCCATCATGCCCTGTTCTATCATGCCGGGGATGGTGTCACCCACTGAGAGGAACTTCAAGGGATTATCTGACAACACCAGGTTAATCTTGATATTGCCAAGAAGGTCACTGGAAAGTTCAGCATGAGAGCCTACGGGGATGCGCATCGCCTTGTCAACACCAATCTTCGCCACGATCTTCTTTGTATTCTCGTAGTCATAGACGATCTTCTCTACAACTCCAACCTTATAACCGTTGGCATAGACAGGTGAGGAATTAGACATACCACTGACATCCTCAAAGGCAAGACAATAGGTATTGCTTGAGGAGAAAATACTTAACCCCTTCAGGAAATTCAAGCCGAAATAAAGCACGATTAACGCCACTATTGCCACTAAGGCTATCTGTATCTCTTTCGTAAATTTCATATCTTCTTTACTCTTTTGTTTTCTTTTTAGCTCTGAACTCACGGATTGCCGAACGGGTATCTACTTTCTGTGTACCTTTAAAGGCTATGACAAAAGCCTCAGGGAAGTTACCCACCAGACGCTCACGTACATTGGCGATCTCGTCATAATCCTCTGACTCGCCAACCGTATATTTATAAAAACCACCTTCCTCAAAATATTTCGCCTCCAGTCCGTCCAGTTTCGACTTACTGATTCTCTGACGGGAGGTACTTGCCATAATCTGAACCTTGAAGACCAGCGTGGAGTCTTGGGACTGCGCCTGCGCTTGTTCTTCCTTGACAACCTCCACCTTCACTGGGGGGGCAGCAGGCTCTTTCTGCACCTTTACAGGAACTGTCGTCTTCACCGTCTGCGGTTGTTCGTCCTTTGGGACGACAGAGGGTATATTGATGTCTTCCTTCTGCTCTGCCTGATAAGGGACGGTGATGCGACCGTCAAACTTCCGCTTATAGTCAAGGAACGCTTTGTAGATACCATACCCCAAGCGGTCAATACCGTCCTTGCTGTTCAGGAACTGCTCCTCGTCAGGGGTTGTGATGAAACCTAGCTCTATCAGACAACTGGGCATGGAGGTCTCACGCAGCACCAGGAAACCAGCCTGCTTCACCCCTTTGTTCTGGCGGTTTGCCGACGAGCAAGCATGTTTCTGTACGAACTTGGCTAACTCCACACTCTGTGCCATGTTCTTATCCTGCATGAACTCAAACATGATATAACTCTCGCTGGAGTTGGGGTCGAAGCCTTCATAACGCTGCTTATAGTCTTTCTCTATCAGAATAACGGAGTTCTCTCGCTTTGCCACTTCCAGATTGGTACCGGCACGGTGCATTCCTAATGTGTAGGTCTCCAGTCCCCTGATGGTCTTACCCCGAGGTACCGCATTGGTATGCACGGAGATAAACAGGTCTGCTTTGTTCCTATTGGCGATGTCAGCACGGGTATGCAGGGGGATGAACACATCTGTCTTACGGGTATAGATGACTTTCACGTCTGGACAATTATTCTCCACATAAAGTCCGAAAGCAAGAGCAACGTTCAGGTTGATGCTCTTCTCTTTGGAGAAAGCTCCCAAAGCACCTGCGTCATGTCCGCCATGACCCGGGTCAATGACCAGCGTGAACTTCTTGTTTGCAGCCATTGAGACAACTGCAAACAGCATCGTTACCCATATTAAAACTAATATCCTATTCTTCTTCATTTCTTTTCAGGGTGCAAAAATACGCATTTTCCACGTAAAAAGCCTTCGTTACTCTTGAGTTTTATCATTTATTAAATGTAACTCCACACCAGCTCCCTTACTGTAAGCCCCCATCGGAGGGTTTTGCTTCGTCAGTTCGAGGTCGATACTCACGACATCAGGAAACTGTCTGAGAATCGCATTGGCGACACGTCCTGCCACATGCTCCAAGAGTGCCGACGGCTTCTCCATCTCCACTTGGACGACACGATAGACTTCCGCATAGTTGAGGGTATCCCTCACGTCATCTGACTGCATCGCCCTCGTAAGGTCATACCCCAAACGAAGGGTGATGAGAAAGTCTGCCCCTACCTTTCTCTCCTGAGGCATCACCCCATGGAAAGCATGGAAACGGACTTCCTTCAACACGATATACCCTGACTCAACCTGCATCACCTCTCTATTCTTGTGATTCCTCCTGTTCGTCACTGCTGCCTGGCAAGTATTTCTTCAAGGCTCGCTCTACACCCACCTTCCAGGTGTTGATGCTCTCGTCTTTCAGTGACAACGATGCCACCAGACGGATGACATGCTCCAAAGGCATCCGATAACGCAACACACCAGAGATCAGCTTGGCATAGTTCCAATACTCGGGGTTGAACTTCTCGGAGAGTCCCTCTACCGTCGTCTTATAACCTCTTTTGTTCTCAAACTGGAAGTCATAACGCTTGGTACCGTCGGGATTCACCTGCTTGATAATCTTCCCATGTGTAACGGTCTTGGGTAATACGATACCCTCCTCGTCGTCCTGTAAACCGGTGAATATCTCATAGGGATAACCGTTGAGCAAGCCCACGAAAGCCACCCATTTCTCCTTGTTGTTCTGGAAACGTACCACATCGCACTCTAATACCTGAGGACGTACCTCCACCACTTCTTGGCGTTGGTCCTGTAATGTCTCTTTCCTGTTATTTCCTTCCATATCTTGATTAATTTGTTTGCAAAGATACATAAAGTTTTCTTTTTAGACAACATTTTCCGAGAAAACCGCTCGAAAGTTCTCCATTTTGGGAAAGATTATGTATTTTTGCAGCATGAAGAATCTATCAACACGGCGAACAATTCGCCAATACAGCAACAAAGAAGTGAGCCAAGAGCTCCTTAACCGTCTCTTGTCAGAGGCAAGTCGTACACAAACCATGGGCAACCTCCAGCTATATAGTGTGGTGGTCACTCGCTCGGAGGAGATGAAACAGAGACTGGCACCTGCCCACTTCAACCAGCCGATGGTGACACAGGCTCCTGTCATCCTGACGATATGCGCTGATTTCAACCGCACCTCCACATGGGCTCATTGCAGGAAAGCAGAACCAGGTTATGACAACTTCCTCAGTTTTATCAATGCGGCAACGGATGCGTTGCTCTATACCCAGACACTCTGTAATCTGATGGACGAGGAGGGACTGGGGTATTGTTACCTGGGGACTACGGTCTATATGCCCCAGCAGATTATCGATATCCTTGAACTGCCCCGACTCACCATGCCAGTGGCAACGCTGACGGTAGGATGGCCCGCTGAGGAGCCTGCACAGAGTGACCGTCTGCCGCTGGAGAGTTTTATCCATGAGGAGACGTACACCGACTATCTGGCAATGGACATCGACAAATACTACGAAGCGAAAGAACACCGTCCGGAGAACCTGGAGTTTGTCCGTATCAACAATAAAGAGACCCTCGCTCAGATCTTCACCGACATCCGTTATACACGGAAGGATAATGAAGCTATGAGCGAGGGACTTATCGACACCCTCAAGCGGCAAGGTTTTCTGCCTTGGACGGTCAGAGGGTATTAGTCTGGGGATATATAGTCATATGAAGTAGCCTTCCCTTTTCTGGAGAAGGCTACTTTCTTTTTTTACTCAACAATGATGGGCTTGTACTTTGGAACAAGTGCCTTCATGATACACCAACCAATCAGGTAGGCAACGGCACAGATGCAGAACACGACCATGTAGGCGGCTGGCTTTCCCTCGAAACCGAAGAAGGTGAAAGCAGAGCCCTGACCAGCAGCCCAGTCGAAGAATTTACCGCTACCGAGGTTGATACTCATAGAGCCCAGTCCACCAGCCATCGTTCCTAAACCGACGATGGTACCAATGGTAGACTTGGGGAACATGTCACCGATGGTGGAGAACAGGTTTGCCGACCAAGCCTGATGACCTGCGCCGAGCAGACCGATCAGGATAGCGGGCCACCATGCGCTGTAGGCTCCCAGAGGCTGTGCGAAAAGTCCAAGCACGGGGAAACAAGCGAAGATGAACATGGCACGCATACGACCCAGATAGGGGTTCATGCCTTTCTTGTCTACGAAATAGGTGGGCAGATAACCACCACCGATGGAGAGGATGGTCACAATGGCATAGAGGGTGAAGATCAACGCGATACCCATGGTGGAGTCTGAGGTGTAGCCATACTGGTCTGAGAAGTAGGCTGGAGCCCAGAACAGGAAGAACCACCATACACCATCCGTCATGAACTTACCAACGAGGAACGACCATGTCTGTTTGTAGGTGAAGCACTGCAAGAACGGGATGGTCTTCTCTTCCTTCACATTCTCACGATCCTGAGCCTCTGCGATATCATTGTCTTGCTCGATATAGTTCAGCTCTGCCTGATTGACACGCTTGTTCTGTGCGGGCTTCTCATAGAGCCACATCCACAGTCCCATCCAAATGAAACCGAGGGCACCGATGATGATGAATGCCATCTCCCAACCCCCGGCACGTGCCAACAGATTATTTCGATGGTGGACGACGTGCTCAACGACCCCGAATGGGAGGAGCCTCTCTACCACTACGATGGCGGCAAGTCCGAACAGAACTGCCCGTGGGGACCGTATGCACCAATCATCAACTCGTGGGAGAGCCGTGCCAACCGACTCGCATCGTCTATCCCCACCACCTTCTTCGCACACGCCATCATGAGTTGCTATGATATAAAGAACTCAGACCGTAAGTCGGCACTGGACCCCCGCGGCGACATGCTGATGACACCACGCTCGATGGGTACTACCGCCAACTCCGATGTGCTGCGTTACCTTGAGAGCAACATCGGTATGGACAACTCGATGAAAGTGACGTATTATCCCGACCTCTATGCCACGGATGCTATGTCGAATCCTTACACGCAAAACAATGGTTATATCGCGCTGATTACCACCGAAGAACTGATGTTCATCAAGGCCGAGGCTCAATACTGGGCAGGCGACAAAGCAGCAGCCTACAACACCACCGTTGAGGCGACAAAGAAGAACATGGAGCGTTATGGTATCTACGAGTCGGCACTGGCCACTGCCGCCAAGAGACGCTACGACCGTTTCTTCGAGGTGAAGTTGCCGGGCGCAGTTGATTTCACCATCGGCGATCTGATGCAACAGAAATACGTGGCGATGTACCTGCAACCCGAGCAGTGGACAGACATGCGTCGCTACAACTATAGCTCCAAAACCAACGGCATCCAGTACGACAACTGCTTCGTCTATACAGTGTACACCGTCCACAACGGCTCTTCTAAGAAATGGGATGCTTCCAGCTTCTCCGGCGAATACTCGCTACGCCGTCCGTACAACCTCTACGAACCCTATTGGTGCACTTCGGACGACTATGGCATCAATGCTGAGTTGTCGCCCAATGCGTGGATCAACCGCCTTAATGCCGACACCGAGACTGAGACCAAGTATAACAAGGGCGAACTGGACCGCATCGGCTATTACACGACCAATGCGGCAGGGGAGAAAGTGTTGGACTACCGCGTACTCAAGCGCCGACTAATCTGGGCACACAACACGAGCGGAAAGGCCGTTTGCAACGACCCCACACCGTGGATGTAAATGCGGTTGGATTCTAATAATAGGATTAATGACACCTTATTAATATATACGCGTGCGTAAACAATAAAGATATGAAACTAAGAACAAAAATACTGATGCTTGCGGCGATGACCTTGACCGCAGCGTCTTGTGCGAAGCACGATTTCTTCGACGAAACGACCATCACCGGCAACGTTGGTCCCGAGGCGTACTGGGAGATAGGTAGTGCCGCCGTCAGTGCCGGTGGTGAGATGGAGTTCACCGTGCAGTACTACTCATCGGTGAGCGAGCTCGACCACTCTGAAGTGTGGTACGACATCGAGGAGACGATTGACCAGACCGTCACCTGTCCGTGGACCAGCACCTTCAGCTATTCGCTGTCGAGCAACGTGAAAGCGCAGAAACGTGTGTCGCAGAAAATCAAGGAGTATCCCCATCTGGCGGAATATTGGAGCGACTCGCTTCATGCTTTCACCTTCACCGGCACGTTCCCCGTCAGCGGCACACTCGCCCGCTTCTCGTGGAGTCACCCCGAGGAGTTCGACTCCACGAAAATGGTCACGTATTTTGGCGAGGGCTATATGGAGACCTTCAAAGAAGCGGTGCATACCCGCATGCAGTACGCCGACTACCGTAAGATGTACATCGGTATGGGACTGATGGACGACTTCACACAATATACCGACTCCACCGAGGACAAGAACCAAGGCGAGGGTATCTATGTGTACCATTTCAAGCAGGATGCCGACGGCAACACCCTCCCGTGGGTGACCGACTCGATGGAACTGTATTGGAACAAAGTGACGTTTGAGATGCTGGTGGAGAACTCTGCCAACGGCTATTACGACGTGGATTACAACCGCTCGTATTCGCTCAACGCCCTGATGAAAGTCTATGATGTGCGCGGCGTCTATTCCGCTACGCAATCCAAAGAAATTGCAATCAACTAAACAGATTTTTGAGCCTATGAAACGCAATATCTTCAATCATCTCATGTTGGCATTACTGCCGCTCCTGGCGGTCAGTTGTTACGACAACGTCCCCAAAGTGGAGGAACTGCCGCAAGATGCCGTATCGTTTGAGTACAGCGTACTGGGAGACTACGCGCTCGACTACTACGTGGGTTCGGTCATCAAGTTTGTCAACACCTCGCCCGCAACCACAGAGGGTACACCCGCTTGGGATTTCGGTGACGGTGCATCCGCGACAGGTGACGAGGTGGAGCATTTCTTCGAGGAGGCCGGCACGTACACCGTCAAACTGACCATCGGCAATTACAGCAAGAGCCAGGTCATCATGATATCTGACATCAAGCCACTGCTTACCATCAACCCCATTGAGGGCGGTATCTGCGAGGTGAACACCTCCAAAGTGTCCTTCTCGCTCGAAGTGCCTAACCCGCAAAACTACTCGCTGGAGTATCTCTGGACACTCCCCGCAGGCACGAAAAATGCTAATGGAGAAATTATCACCACCTGCACCGACCGCTTGCCCGGTGACCTCACGTTCACTAATGTCGGCTCACAGACAGTCAAACTGCAAGTGAAGATGAACGGGCGTACACTCGAAGAGGGCTCGGCGAATGTACAAGTGGGCTTCAACCAAGACGTCCCCACGCTCTATTACGCCGTGCAGGGCGGACATATCATGGCATACAAACTGGTGCCTGATGCCGACCGGCCTGCTGACATGGAAATAGCGCCATACGACCTCGGACTCTCGTCAGGTCAGCATCCCTTCAACCTACTCTTCAAAGACTCGTCGCTCTTCGTGCTCGATTGTGGCAAACAGTTCTACTATGTCAACGACGAGGACGGCGTGCTTGGCGATGGTAAGATTTCCGTCATTAGCAAGGACGGTAGCAAAGTGGAGACGATGATCTCCAACGCCGGACAGGCCGCTTTCGACGACCCGTTCTACGGATACATCGAGGACGATATCCTCTATTATGCCAACCGCAACACGGGCATCATCCCCGTGCCTATCAATACGCGCAACGCGCTTTATAGCAGCGCCGAATTTCCCTATCATGTGCAGCACAACTATCTGGGCTACTACAACAACGGTTGGGGATACGGCTCTATCGGCGGATGTCTGGGTAAGATTGACGGCGTTTGGCATTGGTGTAAGTTCTACAACGGCACCGGCATCTTCCGTTTCACCGACTCCGACATCCTCTCGTCCTCCATCGCGCAAGGCGATGCCAACAACGTGCCGGCTGCAGGTATAGCGCTCGGCGGTATGTGCCCCAAATCCTTCGCGTACGACAAGAAACTCGGAAAGTTCTATTTCACCCTCTGGGACGAGGGCTACGCGGGTTTCTACGCTTGCACAATGGACGAGCTGAACGCAATCGGAACGAGCAAATCAAACCTTGCACCCTACAAGATTCTGAGCGATACAGGACTGGGGTTCGAGGCGAATATCTCCGGTTCACCCGCTTCAGTGGAAGGCACTTCTTCCGAGCCCGTAGCTATCTGTCAGATGGCACTGGATGAGAACACAGGTTGCGTCTATTTCGGGTATCGTAACACGAAGAACGACCCCACGAATGCGCCTACAGGCCTCTATCGCTACAACCCCGAAACGAACAATATACAGACTGTGCTGGAAGGTGCGCCCATCTATGGTGTGGTGGTCAACCCAACGAAAGCGAAACTATTCTGATGAAGCGAACGCTACATATAGCTCTTGCTCTGAGCCTCTGCTCCCTGCTTCTTGCCCCTTGTTCACTCAAGGCGCAACCCAAGCGCGAGTTCCGCGCTTCGTGGCTCACTACCGTTTGGGCAATCGACTGGCCTACATCGTGGGGAAATGCGAACAAAGCGCAGCAACAGCAAGACGAACTCAAAGCACTCGTCGATTCGCTCGAAGCAGCGAACATGAACGCCGTCTTCTTCCAAGTACGCGGCTTCTGTGACGCAATGTACAACTCTCAATACGAGCCGTGGAGTACCTACCTGACGGGAACGCGTGGTGGACAACCCTCGTACGATCCGCTGGCAGTGCTCGTGGAGTATGCCCACAGTAAGGGCATCGAGGTGCATGCGTGGATGAACCCCTACCGGTACAGCACATCCTCCGCAACTCACGGAACACTCGCAACCGACTACGCCAACACCCATCCCGATTGGCTCGTCAACTGCGGCGGAATCTACATCCTCAACCCCTGCATGCCCGAAGTGAAAGAGCGGATTGCAGCAGTGGTGGCCGATGTGGTAGAGCACTACGATGTGGACGGCATCATCTTCGATGACTATTTCTATCAGTCGGGTTACTTGAACACGTACGACGACAGCTATTATCAGGCCAGTGGCACTACCCTCAGTCGCGCTGATTGGCGGCGAGCGCAAGTGAACGAGATGGTGAGGATGGTGCGCGATACGATTCGCTCCATCAAACCGTACGTCCATTTCGGCATTGGCCCGGCGGGCGTTGCCGGCAAGTCGAACACCTCCGCGCCCGTCTATGGCGTCGAACCGTGTCCGGTCGGTTCCGACTGGCAGTACAACGGCATCTATTCTGACCCGCTGGCGTGGTACAACGAGCAGACCATCGACTACATGGCACCACAACTGTACTGGACCATCGGTTCAAGCAACGACTACGACGTGCTCTCCAATTGGTGGAGCAAGATGGCATCGGTCTTCGGGCGACATATGTACCCGTCACAGGACCTCAGCGGCGGTAAGGGCTCGAGCACTTCGATGGCCGAAGAGATTGGTAAACAGATGATTCTCGACCGCGACCACGACCTCTTGGGCGCACCCGGCAGTTGTTGGTACTCGCTCAACACGGGCATGAAAACGGCGGGATTCTTCCGTTATATCCGCAACAACGTCAATCCCCACTTGGCAGTCGTGCCACAGATGTGGTGGCTCAAACAAGATACAACCCTGTTCGTCAATAACTTACGTTATCAGAGTATGGGCAACGGCAAGATGTACCTCACATGGGATGCACCGATGGACAATCTGCGATATGTGGTATATAACGTACCGCAAGACACAGTGGGCAAGATTGGCGCATTTGCCGGTGGCGATTTCATCCGTTCTATCACGTATGGCACTAACTATGCCATCGATATGACCGGCGATGTGGGACGTTTTGGCGTGAGTGTACTCGACCGTTTTGGCAACGAGTACCCCGTCCGTACTTATGGCAACACTGCGATTGGCAACGCAACCCCGGCAACCCTCACTTTCCCCGCTGATGGGACTTCACCGCTCTTGCCAACGTGGTTCGCGTGGAACAAAGTGGCCGGTGCCGATTCGTATTTTGTGCAGTTCTCTCGCACGGCCGACTTCTCTTCGCTCGACTACGAGACAGAGACGGTCGATACCTGTTTCTTCACCGCCAACGTGCTTTGGCTGACTGAAGGTGCCACCTACTATTGGCGCGTCGTAACACGTTCGCCCAACTGCCGCGATGCATATTCCGAGACACGCTCTTTCGGATGCTCCTACTTCAAGATGGTCTATCCCGCCGACGAGGAACGCGACTGCTCACAGACGCTCACTGCCGTTTGCGACAGTGTCCCTGACCCGTCTGCCGTCTATACGTTCGAGTTCTCAAGGACTGTTTCGTTCGGTGCCAGTGATATCCTCTACAACGTCTCTGCCGGCCAACCCAGAGCTTCCGTCCCGGAAAACATACTGCTCGCATCTTCTTATTACTACGTGCGCGCAACGGTAGAGTATTCGGGCGTATCGGCCACCACCGACGTACACCGTTTCCGCACCGCCGCGCAAGTGGTACCCGTACCGACAGTTATCAGCCCTGCTGAGGGCGATACCATCATCGGTAGCGAGGTGGAGATTTGTTGGCAAGAACAGGCCTCTTCCGGTTTCCGTGTGGAACTCTCTACTTCCGTCACTTTCGCCGGACGACAAACCAAGGCGGCTGTCAAGGACCCGACAACGTTCTGCCACACCTTTTCGGATGTTGACCCCGGCACCTACCACGTCCGCGTCAAAGCGGTGGCCGACGGAGTCTATACCAATCCAAGTCCCGTCGTCTCCTTCATTATCGAAGCACCAGAGTCCGCACTCACGAACTCCCAAGAAGAGACAACCGCCTGCAAAATACTCGAAAACGGACAGGTCATCATCATCCGCGACGGCAAACGCTACACAGTTATGGGAACAATAATAGATAAATAACTAGATAAATAACATGACAACGGCAACAAGAGACAATATTCTATGAGAGAAGCAATTAGAGATAAGGAACGTCTGCTGCATATACAATCAGCAATCATGCAGTTGGTTGGAACATGCTTACACCACCCTGTGATTGTCCTGTGATTGTCCTGTGATTGTCCTGTGATTGTCCTGTGATTGTCCTGTGATTAATAGACATTCAAAAGACTACAAAACAACAAACAAAATAATTTACTTAACGCAACCGAGTCATGAGGGACGTGTTCCCACAAGGGGAGGAAGCAAAATTTATTAACTAAAAACAAACACAATTTATGAAAAGACTCTCTCTTTTCGCTGCTGTCCTTTTTGCAGCAGTAATGTCGTTCGCACAAGCGCCGGCAATCATGTTCTCCGAGGCTGCCTCGACCGGAGCATTGACTGACAGCACTTTCACGGCGACAAATTTAACTCTTCGGACTGTTGACACCGGTAACAAGATGTCTATCGATGCCAACAATGCCTCTTTCGGCGAGAGTGCAGACGCTCGTGTGCCATTCTCTTATCGCCTGAAAGCCGGAGCTAAAACGACCATGTCGGATTCAGAACCTACCACCAACTACTTGAAGCTCAATGCAGCTGTTGCCGGTCAGTTGGTGATTGCTGTTCGTCCTTCCAGCAGCGGTGCTGAGGACAGAAACCTCATCGTTGCACAGAATGGCGTTGAGCTCTACAATCAAGTTATTCTTGAGTCAGCCTTGAAGCATACCGAAGATGGAGTTACCTACTTCAACTTCGTTAAGGTAAATGTTGAGGCCGGTGAAATTATCCTCACCTATCCCGTTGGAGCCCTCAATTTCTACTACTTCGGCTTGATGACAAACTCTGCGGCCTTTGTAGAAAAACTTTGGTCAGGAGAACCTCTCGGTTGGACTGCCGCTGACTCCCGTCAATGGACCGGTTTCGGCGAGTATGTCTATTGGGAGAGCAAAGCAGAGCATACTATCTATGGAACACATGATGGTGTGACTGTTGACACACTCTTTACCAATGACGCTATTGATGGTACGGCTTTCTGTGTGGATGGTGCCGGTAACTTCGTAGTTGAGGGTGTTTTCCCCTCTGTTGCGTCTCACGTTTTCTTGGTTAAACACGACCTCTCTGCATCGGTTGATATCCCCGTTACCGGTCTCGCTCGTACGGACATCGTAACTGCTACCGGTGATGTGTTCTCTGCTGAGGGCGGTTATGTATTCCTTTATGGTAACTCGGCGAACCTGCTTATTTTAGCTATCAAGAATGCCGGTGCTGCTGACCAAGAGGTTGTAACCAAGACGGTTGCTGTTGCCGGTAGTAATGTGCAGAACTTTGTGGTTGCCGGAGATACGCTTGTTCAGTATGTGCAGCGTCGTTCGCAAGGACAAACAGGTTTTGATAAGTTAGAGAACGGCGTTAACACCGGCTCTATTGCCGGCATGCGCGGTTACAAGCACACCACTCTTGGTGGAGCAATGCTTACGTTGGCAGGCAACGAATTTGCAATCTATCCTGCAGGTGCAAACAACTATTCTTCTGAATTCTCTGTTGCCAACCTGACAGAAGGTTCTTTGGCTGCTAGTAAAGCAGATGCGTTGCAGACTCTCTTCTGCGCAAACACAACCACCCGCGCGAACTCCACTAACGTTGGTGTATTCCTTAATGCTTCGAAGATTGACGACAACACCGCTTACATTCAAGTGGGCAATGGCTCTGATGGTACTGCCCTGTTCAAACTCTCAGTTGAACCCGCTGTATTGTCGGCTTGCTATCTGAAGCAGGGCAATGAAGGCGCTACTTGGGAAGCTACCGGCACAGCCCAAGGCACACATTATGTACGTGAAGGCATCTTCATGGCCGACTCACTCTTCATCAACACTACTGCTTCTGACGAGGGGGCTGTCATGTTCACCCGCGATAATATCGCCTTCACCGGCAACGTGGCTGTGAACGATACCGTTCGTTTCGTTTACAACGCCGCTTCCGGCGTTATGGGCGTTGAACTGCTCGGCAAGTTTATCCCGAAACTGACCTTCAACGTAAAAGTTCCTGAAGGCACGCCGAACTGCTACATTGCCGGTAACTTCAATGACTGGACCTTTACACGTATGACGCAACTCACCGACAGCACTTACACCATCACTATTACAGGTGACGGCGTGGCCATCGTTGATAGCGTACAGTACAAGTACACTTGTGGTACTGACTGGGCTTATGTTGAGAAAGATGCCAACAACGAAGAGATTGGCAATCGCCATTGGGCAGAGAACGACGTTGTTGCACGCTGGTTCGATGTTCCGTCAGTTAACGCTGTTACTTACGAACTCAATGGTGGCGTCTTCAACGACTACGGCTGGACAGGCAAGGGTGCTGTACTCCTTGATCTCCAGAACGACTTCAATGCCGCTTATAACACTTCTATGAATTGGGTTAAGGTAGAGGATGGCGTTTACTATTACCATATTGGCAACACTACGGACGAGACACCTCAACCAATATGGAAGACCGAAGCTGAGGCTGTTGGAGAGGCTTGCACCGTTACGGGCTTTGTCCAGAACACCACTTACAATACCGAGAACCGCCTGAAGAACCTCATCTCCGTTACCAATGTGGATAAGTATGGTTGGTTGAAGGACGTGATTGTTAAGACACGTACCGCTGCCGGGTTGGCTGCTACTGACGACGACCTCTCAGAGAACATCTATCGTAAAGAGATTTCCGCTATCTTCTTACAGTCGCCTGCTGAGACCTCTTGGCCGGCAGCTCCGAGCTATGCCATTGCCGGTACTATAGAGGCAATGATGCCGGTTTGGAAACACGGTTTCTGCAACCCCGACCACGTCAATGCCGAGTTCACGCTCAATGCACCGTATTATAGCGGATACACGTTCGATGGCTGGTATGCTGAGTCCGACTTCTCCGGAAGCAAAGTAACGTCTATCAACGACAGTACACCGGCTTGCACCCTCTATGCAAAGTGGGTTGAGTACATCCCGACGGTTGCTGAAGCTATCGCCGAGGCACAGAACGACACCGTTAAACTCGGTGCGGTGGTTACCTTCATCCGTGGCGCGAAGAACGTTTACGTTCAGGATGCTACCGGCGGCGTTCTACTCTATACCGCTGCCAATGCAACGTGCAAAGTGGGCGATTTCGTAGTTGTTCGCGGTAAGAACACCACATACGGCGGCGCTCCTGAGATTGGTGGCGCAACCTTCCTCTCCAGCGAAGAAGGTCATGCTCTGCCCGCCGAGCTCACCACTACGCTCTCTGCACTCACTGCTGAACCGCTCAAGTACTTCGCGCAGCGCGTTTACGTTGAGGGACTTGTCCTGGCTTCTTACGATAACAATGGCAATGCCTTTGTTACCGATGGCGTGGACACTGTTCAGTGCTACTATGTAACGCCTGACCAGACTGCTATCCCCGTTGGCTCGAAAGTGAATATCCACCTGATTGCCGCTTACTACAACAAGTTCCAATTCGTTGGTCCAAGCGATGGCATCGAACTGGCTCCTACTGCCGGTGGCGACCCGTATCAGTATCCTGCTCTTGGCGAAAACGGCGTTTACACGCTCACCAACAAGTGGCTCTACAGCAATGTGATGGACAACTTCTCTGCTAATAAACCGGCAGCCGACGACTACGCTCGTGGCATGGTGGCCAAGGACGGTAAGATGTACTTCATCAACCGCACTATCGGTGGCTTCACGGTTGTTGACGGCGCTACGGGCGAGATGCTTGACCCGATTACTATCACCGGTGACCACCTCTTCCAGCAACAAGATACCGCCGGCGAATGGTCAGCTTGCGCTACGCTCGCATACAACGACGTGAAACTTGACAACGCCGGCCACTTCCTCATCGCAGGTTGTGTCACCGGTGGCAACCGCTTCCAAGTTTATACGGTTGACATCGCTACAGGTGTTGCTACCGAACTCATCAATGAGCGTCTCTACGACAACGAGGAATGGGGTGCTGAACTTGCTGAGGCTGCTACCAAGTGGCGTTTCGACGCATTCAACGTTTACGGCGACGTAACAAGCAATGCTATCGTCATGGCTGCCGATGCCAACTCCTTCTACGCTTACAAGTGGACCATCGAGAACGGCGTTGCCGGTGCTGCCGAGCGTATCAACTGTACGCCGGAAACAACCGACGAATCGCTCCTCGTAAAGGACGGTGCACTCTCTGTTACCGCTTTCGGTACGGCTCCGCAGATCTTCCCCGTTGACTTCAACTACTTCTACGTTGACGGATTCAACCATCTGCCAATGCTGTTCGACATGGACGGTACGCTCATGGAAGACTTCGCTACATGCCCCACCGGCGTGGCTGTTCCGATGGCCGGCGACACCTGCACGATGAACTTCGGTCACAACGGACTCTGCGAGTTCCAGATTGGTGACGAGTACTTCCTCGTAATGGCCGCCACCAACACCGTTGGCTCACCGACATCTGCATTCGCTATCTATAAGTTCGCTGACGAGGCGAAATCGTTCGCCGATATGGAACCGCTCTACTTCTTCCCGAAAGCCGGTATGGGTTCTGCTACCAATGGTTGCCGTACCGCCGTTCCGTCTGTCGAAGTTAGTGGTACCAAGGCCACCATCTACATCTACACCAACAACAATGGTTATGGTGTTTATGAGATGACCGGCAAAGAAGGCACCGGCATCAAGAACATCGATGGCGACAATGTAGAGGTAATGAAAGTGATTGAGAACGGTCATGTTTACATCATCAAGAATGGTGTACGCTACACGGTTCTCGGCGCTCAAGTTAGCAAGTAAATACTGCCCATGCTGTTTAAACAGTAACCTGATAATGAGGGCGGCGCAATACCGCGCCGCCCTCTGTCTTAATCTTTTCTCCGATGAAAAAACGCATACTCCTACTCTCGATTCTTATCTGTACAACGGCGTTGAGCCAAGCTATCACACTCAACAACGTTGAGTACACCATCGACACGCTTGCCCGTTTCTCGCCGGGCCCGGGTGCCATGTACTACCAACTACAGATGCTGCGAGCAACTGACCGCGGTGGACGACTCAATTGTTGGCTCATGACTGTCGATACCAAGAACCCGTACGTCTCTATCGAAGCTGTAATGGGGCGCGATGCCGTCATCGGAACAGAACGACCGTCGGCCATGGCGGTCAGAAAAAGCACCTCCACGAAAATATTCTATGGAGGCACCAACGGCGATTTCTTCGCCACCACCGGTGATGTGGGACGCCCGACCGGCCTCAGCATCGTCAACAACGAATTTGTCTATACACCCACCTCTTCCGCCCGTCGGTTTGGCGGCGTAGATGAAGCGATGCGTGCTGTGGTGGGCACAACAATGAAATATACCGGCAAACTGCTGTTGCCGGATACAACCCTTACCATCAAACATGTCAACTATACGCGAGCCGCTGACGAGCTCGTACTCTATAACCAACACAACGGCACTACTACGCAAACCAATGCGTACGGCACCGAACTACTCATCGAACTGCTGCCGGGATATGCTTGGCATACCACCGCAACCCTCAAAGCGCGCGTCGTCACTAAGCAAGTCGGTGTAGGCTCAATGGCCATCCCTGCCGGCAAGGCCGTCCTCTCCGGACACGGCACCATGCAGACGATGCTCAACACCCTCAACGAGGGCGATACTGTTACCGTCAAGTTCACGCTCAAGATTGACGGCACGAACACCAACGTGTCGCAGTGTATAGGCGGCGACAACTATGCACTGATTGTGGATAGTGGCAGGGTAGAACAGTCTAATTTCTGGAACGAACTGCATCCCCGCACCGCTTTCGGCAGCAACGAAACGGGTGACACCCTACTCTTCCTCGTTGTGGATGGGCGCGGCGTCAGTACCGGCTGCACAACGAAAGTGCTGGGCGAGATTATGCACTACTACGGCGCATGGAAAGCCGTCAACTGGGACGGTGGCGGCTCATCGTGCCTCTATATCCGGCCTTTCGGCGAAGTAAACCACGGCTCTGACGGCACCGAGCGTGCGGTCGGTAATGCGATGTTCGCCGTGGCGAACATACCGGAAGACGACAACGTGATTGCCTCCATCGCACCCTATCAACCCGACTACGCCCTGCCACGTTACGGCATGGCAGCACCCGACTTCGTCGGATACAACCGTTTCGGCGTACTCATCGACACGCACGTCGAGGGCGTCACCCTCTCTTGTGACGAGACGCTTGGCCACATACTCAACGATGGCCGCTTCTTCGCCGACGGCACACAAAACGGGCTCTTACATGCAGTACTCAACGACTCCGTCGCATGCGACATACCCGTCCGACTCAATACCTCCTCGCCCATCACTATCCGTCTCGACTCGCTCCTCATCGACTCCCGACACCCCTATTCCATTGAGGTGAGCGGCATCGTGGGTAACGCCTCCATAGAGGTGTACCCGGGCGCTCTCACGTGGCACTCGCTCAACGACCAAGTGGCCACCGTAAGCGATGAGGGCATCATCCTCGGTGTGAGCAACGGCAGTACACAAGTCATCGGACGGCTCGGAGATTACACCGACACCATCCTCGTCAACGTAGAGATACCTTCCCATGTGCCAATGCAGTGGGAGGACTTCCTCGCATTCGACGAATGGAAAATAACGTCCACCACGGGTTTCAACCCCACGTGGGTCGTCAGCAACTGCCTCGGTTGCCCGTCAGGACTTGCGTTCACGTACGTCATTGGCCGTTCACCGTTCCTGAAAATAGAGAACAAAGAGCGTATGTACTCGCTGCCGGACTCTATTCGTTGGGCGTTTCAAACCGATGCGCAACTGACCAAAGTGAATATGGGCATCCGCACCGACAAGGCCGAACAAGCCACTACCATCACGCTCTTCCCGGAAGGCGTACCCTCTAACACGCAGAACCAAGTGTGCATCCCCGTTCGCGAGACGTTCGGTGACGACCCTGCCATCTTCCCGCTCTGGTTGGAGTACATCAATTTCCTTGTGGACACCAAAACCACCACCGGCACCCACAACATCACGCTTTGGCCGATTGAACTCATCTACAACGAATACGTCGAGTCGGCACTTCCCTGCACTTCAGCTGAACCTACTGCCCGCAAAATACTCGATAACGGTCAACTCCTCATCATCCACAACAACACCCGCTATACCCTCCTCGGCACAGCAATACATTAACATCGCCATCTCGAAATAACGAAATAACGAACCCTAATAATAATGAAAAAATCTCTTTTCCTTACCGCCCTGCTCGCGGTTGCGTTTGCCCTCAACGCTCAGAGCATTCGCGTCCTCAGTACCCAAACGATAGGTTACGGCAATATGCCGCATATCTCTGCCGATGGTCTCCGCGTGAGTTGTCTGCCTTCCGGTGAAGCTTGGTCGGAGGTTATCGCCGACATCTACGTCACCAACGAGAACTGCCAACTGATTCTCCATCAGAACGGTCTCTGCCGGCAACTCACGCCCGACGGTGCCGATGCGCACTACATCTGGTCGTCGGTGTCCCCTGACGGTACGAAGATTCTGTACAACACGCAGCACGGCACCTCTGTCTGCAACCTACAAGGGCAGAAAGTGGCGTATCTCGGACATATCAACGCGCCTGTCTGGTACGGCAACGATTATGTGGTAGGGCACCTCGACCTCGCAGAGGATATCGAGACCATCTCCTCCGTCATCCTCATGGCAAAAGCTGACGGCACCGCAGTGCAACAACTCACCACCAACAGCGAGATTGCGATGTACCCGTCTGCTTCTCCGGCCACTGGACGTATCGTCTATAACAACCTCGCCGGCGATGTGCGCATGTTGCAACTCAACCTCGCAGAGAACGTCATCCCACAACAACTGCCTCAAGTGGTGACGGCCGAACGCAAAGCGCTGAAAGCACCCATTCAGAAAGCACGTAAGAACACGTTTGCCGACATCAAGATATACATCAACCCGGGGCACGGCGGTCACGGCTCTAACGACCGAGGCCTGACCATCTATCCTTTTGCTTCCGGTGACCCCGAAGGGTTCTGGGAAAGCAATTCCAACCTCGACAAGGGACTCATGCTCGACTCGATGCTTACGTCACTCGGCGTGCAGACGATGATGTCGCGCCGCACCAACAACGATGGTGGCGGCAATGATGTCGATGTGCTCCAAGCTTGGCTCAACGCGGGTAAGATAACGCAAGAGCAGCACGACTACATGCTCGCCAACGGCGATGATCGCGCGCTCTCTGCCATCGCTGCCGAGGCCAACGCATACGATGCCGACTTCATGATCTCTATCCACTCCAACGCCGGCACTCCCGCCAACTACATCTTGCAGCTCTATTCCGGAAAAGAGCTCTCTGATACGCGCTATTACGCCCACACCAACCGCAACGAGGCCGAGTCACGCGCCGTAGTGAACGTTTTCGCGCCATACCTCTACGAGAACGCCAACTCTGATTGGACTCGTCAACCCATGATCGAGGGCGACAAGACGTTCGCTTACCGCATCTTCGGGTGGAGCAACGGTTACGGCGTTCTGCGCAACCTACAGGTGGGCGGCACCATCTCCGAGGGTTCGATGCACGACTATACCCCCGAAACCTACCGACTCATGAATATGGGCTACAAACGTGCCGAGGCGTTCCATTTCATGCAGTCGTTCCTCGAATACTACCTCGAATACACGTATCCTAAGGGCGCTATCGGCGGGCAAGTGCGCGATGCCTATCAAGGCATGACCTTCCCCGCCATCTATTTCCACCCGGGCTCAACCGACGGACTCATGCCGCTCAACCGTGCCAAAGTGGAACTGCTGCAGAACGATGTTGTTATTGCCACCACCTACACCGACACCCTCTACAACGGCTGTTACTATTTCTGGGATGTCGATACCGGCACTTACACCGTTCGCGCCTCAATGGACAATTACTACGCCAAGGAGAGCCAAGTGCACGTGACAGCCGGACATATCACGTATTGGAAAGCATTGCTCAACCTGCAACGCCAAACGCCTCCCGAAGTGATTGCTTACACGCCGCATCCGGCCACTATCACCGACTCGGTAGAGGTCTCCACCGGCATAGAACTGACGTTCAACTGGGATATGAACGTCGATTCCACGATGGCCGCGTTCTCCATCTCTCCAGCTGTTGACGGCACTATCAGTTTCCACAACGCCAACCGCATCTTACGCTTCACGCCCTCCGGACGACTGACGCCAAACACCGAGTTCACCGTCACACTCTCCACCCAAGCTTGTCATCCCGACACCGCTTGGCCAAACCATCTGGTGCAACCGTTCGTGTTCACTTTCCGCACAAAAGGACGCGGCTCGATCGTCTTCCTTGATTCTTACCCGCAAGATGGCGCCACCGACGTGCCGCTCAACCCGTCATTCATCACCCTCTTCGACCAAAAACTCAACACCTCCACCGTCCGTAAGGCGTTCTCCGTTGCCGACATGAACGGCACGACCGTGGGCATCAACACCCGTTCCATCAGTTGCAACGCCGCGCCAGAACCCTATGGGTACGCCGCGTTCGAACTGACCGGTGAACTGCGACCGAACACGCAGTATCAGATGACCATTGCCGGTTCGCTCAAAGATAATATCGGCATCACGCTCGATGTGCCCGTCACCGTCACCTTCACCACCGGTTCGGATGAGACGCCCGACCTGCCTGTGGTGGATGTGCTCGACACCCTTCAGTTCGTCTATGACCGCGACCTTTCCTTCGCTGTCATCAGCGGTTCTACACTCCGCAACACCAACAAGAAATACTGGGGCGTTGCATCCAACGAACTCCGCTACAATTTCTTCGATGGCGATGGTTGCGAGGCAGTCTATACGATGAAAAACAAGACATTGGTAGAGGCATGTAGTGATGACCGAGTCGGACTCTACGTTTTCGGCGATTTCTCGCAGAACGAGCTGTATGCGAAATTCGAGACCGATGGCGACATTCACTATATCAAAGTGTGCGACCTCGACTACGGTGGCTGGAAATGGCAAGAGTTAGACCTCTCGACACTGCCCCTCGGAGTCAAACTGCAACTGACGGCTCTGCGTATCAACCGCGGCAGTAGTATTCTCTCCGCCTCAGGAGCCATCTACCTCAACAACCTCTCTTTCCTCGCCGCACCATCGGCCATCAACCACATCTCCGACGACACCTCTTTCCGCAAGGAAGTGATTGACGGACAAATCTATATCTACAAGAACGGCAAACGTTACTCCGTCCTCGGCCAAATGCTAAAATAAAATCGTCAATAAATCGTAAATAACTTGTTCAATCGTAGATTGTCCAATCGTCAATAAATTATGTGCCCCATTACTCCTGCAATACAGATTAGGAGGATGGGGTGCATTTTTAGTACCAGCGTTCCGATAAACACCAGCACGAAGAGCGCAACGCTCCACCGGTCTATGAAGTTCTCCGGAGTCATCAACAGTAGCGCAGCAGCAGCAATCAAACCGATGACCGTTACACGCAGCGTTTGGAGACTCCCCTCCACCCATTTATTGCCCTTCAGGCGCAGATAAACCTGACAGATAATCAGCATGATAATAACAGATGGCAGGATGATGGCAGATGTGGCCACTACCGAACCCGCCACGCACATCCATTCGTTCATGCCGGCAGTCTGGCAAGCCGTGAAACCCGTGTACGTTGCCGAGTTGATGCCAATCGGACCCGGCGTCATCTGACTCACGGCTACTATATCGGTGAACTCCTGCGGTGTCATCCAACCGTATCGCAGCACCTCGTGCTCGATAAGCGAAAGAATAGCATATCCGCCACCGAACCCGAACAACCCAATCTTAAAGAACGACAAAAACAACCGGAGGTAAATCATTGGTTGCCTCCTTCCTTATTCGTCTTATCAGTCCAATAAGTCCATGCCAACCCGCCTACTATAGCTATCACAATCACCACTACCGGCGAAACGCCTGCCAGCCATATCAGCAACGCTGCCGATATGGGTATCCACACGTTCCGCCACGTCACTTTGGCTGATTTGGCCATCTTGTACAGGGGAGCTGCTATCAGTGCCACCACAGCGGGACGAATACCCTTAAACACCGCCTCCACGTGCGGGTTCTCGCGAAAACGTGTGAAGAACATCGCTATCAGTAAGATAATCAAAAAAGAGGGCAGTGTGGCACCCAGCACGCTACTAATCACGCCGCGCCAACCGTTCACCTTATACCCCACAAACACGGCCGTGTTCACCGCAATGATGCCCGGTGCCGATTGCGCGAGGGCTATCAGGTCAAGAAACTCCTCCTCGCCTATCCATGCGTGGTTGTCCACCACCTCCCGTTGCACCAACGGAATCATCGCATACCCGCCACCAAGCGTGAAGGCACCTATCTTAAAGAATGTCGCAAACAGTCGAAGAGACTTCATGATGAAATAATCTTATAGGTCTAATGAGGTATTTGCTTGTCAATTTAGCATGAAGCGTCCTTGCTTGATTCTCCTATACGTATTCTGCACTTTTCCCACATATCGCATCGTCTCACCGCCCTGAAAAGCCCCGTATCGCACCACGCTGTCGGTGTAATAGACCGAGTCGCTCAGCAGTGCAAGAAAAGGCTCTACCTCTTCCCACCGGTTGGGATTGGCCTCGTACTTACGGGCGAGCGCACGTGCATCCAATATATGTGCAGTGCCGGCGTTGTATGCCGCAAGCACAAATTTGGTTCGCTCCACGCTATCGCGTACATACCGGAACTGGTGATTGAGTGTTGCAAGGCACTGCGCGCCGGCTTCTATATTGTCGCGAGGCTCAAACACTGTCGAGTCGTTCAGCCCGTACTTAGCAGCCGTCTTTGGCATCAGTTGCATCACGCCGCTCGCCCCATACTGCGACTGTGCAGTTGGCCTAAACCGACTCTCCGCATAACCGACCGCTGCCAGCAGCTCCCAGTCCCATCCTACTATCGGTGCATATTCCTTGAAATAGGCGGCATAAGGGATAGTCTCCTCCTCTTCCGCCACCTGCTCCTGCTGAACGGCAATCTCGTAACCTTGTTGCGCTCCTCTACCTCCAAGCAAAACGAAGATCACCACGGCTCCTACCGTGGCGATGATATACGTCTTCCCTTTGCGGAACGACTTACGATATGTCCATGCACTGTTCACGAATGGTCGTTAATCTGTTGCTTGATGAACTTCGCCAGCATGTTGATGGCGGCTGTATTGCTACCGCCTTGCGGCACTATCACGTCCGCATAACGTTTGCAGGGTTCGATGAACTGCTCGTGCATCGGTTTTAGTACTTTCTGGTAGCGGTCAATCACCGCCTCTGTGGTACGACCGCGCTCTACTATATCGCGCTTGATGACGCGTATCAGTCGGTCGTCTGCATCCGCATCCACGAAAATCTTCAGGTCCATCTGTGCCCGCAGTTTCTTATCCACCAACGCCAAGATTCCCTCTATCACCACCACCTCGCGGGGCTCCACGTGAATCGTCTCCTCTTGCCGCGTACAGGTCAAGTAGCTGTAGATGGGCTGCTCGATAGCTTTGCCCTCACGCAACTCTCGCAGATGACGCTCCAGCAACGGCCACTCAAACGCGTCCGGGTGGTCGAAATTGATGTTCTGACGCTCCTCTACCGGCACGTTCGACGAGTCCTTATAGTAGCTGTCTTGAGGGATAACAACCACTTCACCTTTCGGCAGACGCTCTGTCAGCTTCTTCACCACCGTTGTTTTACCCGAGCCGGTGCCACCCGCAATTCCGATTATGAACATGAAACTGTTTTACAAATTTACCACGCGAAGCAATCGTCCGAGCTTGCGAGGAAAGACATTTACAAATTTACAAATTTACCACGCGAAGCGATCGTCCGAGCTTGCGAGGAAAGCACAGCGAAGCAGATCGTCCGAGCTTGCGAGGAAAGAAATTATTAATTATTCATTTGTCTGCACTCCTGTTACCGAGATTCGCTCAGTTCTGCATGCATGGCAGCTGCGGCTTTGCGACCGTCTGACATCGCAAGGATGACTGTGGCCCCACCGCGCACGATATCGCCACCGGCAAACATCACTTTACTCTCTTTGGGGTCAGTGAACTGCGCACGCAGCGAGTCGTCCGTCACGATTGTACCTTTTCGGCTGATTTCCAGCCCCTGTACACTGTTCGGGATAATCGGATTAGGCGACACTCCGATTGCCACAATCACCTCATCCACATCCAGCGTTTCTATCTGTCCCTCAACAGGAACAGGACTACGCCTACCCGATGCGTCGGGCTCGCCCAACGTCATCACCTGAAGGCGCACTTGCGACACGCGACCTTTCTCGTCACCCACATACTCCACAGGGTTGTGTAGCGTCAAGAAACGTACGCCTTCCTGCTTGGCGTGCTCCACCTCCTCTATTCGCGCCGGCATCTCTTCCTCGCTACGACGATAAACGATAGTGGCCTCAGCACCTAATCGTCGTGCCGTACGGACAGAGTCCATCGCCGTGTTGCCACCACCTACAACCACAACCCGCTTGCCGCGCATCACCGGCGTGTCGTGACCCGACTCGGCAGCACCCATCAGGTTGACGCGCGTGAGGTACTCGTTGCTTGACATCACCCCGATGAGGTTCTCGCCCGGGATGTTCATAAAGCGAGGAAGACCTGCGCCGGATGCCACAAAAATACCCGCGAAACCATCGCTTACGAGGTCATCGATAGTGAGCGTCTTACCCACGATAGTATCCGTCATGAACGTCACGCCCAGTTTTCTCAGCCCGTCAATCTCCACGTCCACAATACGGTTGGGCAGACGGAACTCGGGGATGCCGTATTTGAGTACCCCGCCTATCTCGTGCAACGCCTCAAAGACCGTCACGTCGTAACCGAACTTGGCCATGTCGCCGGCAAATGCCAAGCCCGCCGGACCAGAACCAATGACGGCTATTTTCTTGCCGTTCTTGGGCGCAGACTTGGGCGGAACAATCTCGCCGTTCTCGCGCTCGTAGTCTGCCACGAAACGCTCCAAATAGCCGATTGCCACGGGCTTCTTCTGCATCTTGTTGTATATACACTGCGCCTCGCACTGCTTCTCTTGCGGGCAAACACGACCGCACACGGCGGGTAGAGTCGATGACTCTTTGATGATGCCGATAGCTTCGGAGAAATGCTCCTCTTGGATTTGCGCAATAAAAGCGGGGATATGAATACCAACGGGACACCCCTGCATACAGCCCGGGTTCTTGCAGTTCAGGCAACGCTGCGACTCGGTCACGGCCTGCTCTTTCGTGAGTCCTTGTGCCACTTCTTCCAAACGTGTCGTCACGCGATACTCCGGCGTCAACTCGTTCATCCGAACGCGTTCAATCTGTGCTCTTTCTTTCGCTGTCATAATGGGTCACATTGTTTTGTATTCGGCCATACGGGCCAGCTCCTCTTCACGATAAGCGCCACTCCGTTTCATCATCTCATCGAAATCTACTTGATGAGCATCAAACTCAGGGCCGTCAACGCACACAAAACGCGTAACACCGCCCACAGTGACGCGGCATGCACCGCACATGCCCGTTCCATCAACCATGATGGTGTTCAGACTGGCGTCAGTCGGAATATCGTATTTCTTGGTCGTGAGAGCCACGAACTTCATCATGATAGCCGGACCAATGGTCACACATTTATCCACTTTCTCGCGCTGAATGACGGCCTCCACGCCATGGGTGACCAGTCCTTTCTCTCCATACGAGCCATCGTCGGTCATGATAACCAACTCATCGGAACAAGCGCGCAGTTGCTCTTCGAGGATGATAAGTTCTTTCGTGCGAGCAGCAAGCACCGTCACCACTCTATTGCCAGCCTCGCGCAGAGCCCTTGCGATGGGCAACATAGGTGCTGCACCCACTCCGCCACAAGCGCACACCACCGTCCCGAAAAGGCGGATATCCGTGGCCTTCCCCAATGGACCCACCACGTCTTCTAAATACTCGCCCGGCTCTTTGGCGCAAATCTTATGCGTTGAGACGCCCACTCGCTGAATGACCAGCGTGATTGTTCCGCGAGATGTGTCGCTGTCGGCAATAGTGAGAGGGATACGTTCGCCCTGTGCATCCGCGCGCACAATGACGAAATGGCCGGCTCGGCGACTACGCGCTATCAGAGGTGCCTCCACGACCAACTCGAACACGTTCTCCGAGAACTGTTTTTTTTCTACTATCTTGTTCACAAGCAAAACCTGAAACTTGAAACTTGAAACCTGAAACTTCGTACTTTAAACTTTAAACTTTAAACTCTAAAAGTACTTCACTTCTTTGCCCTCGATAGATGAGAGCAGATTATTTGCGAGGCGACTTGCACCGATACGCATGCTGTGGTTGTCTAACCAATCCTCACCAAGAATCTGTTTGACCAGTGTGTAGTGCTTCACGGCATCTTCGGTTGTACTTACTCCACCCGCAGGTTTGAACAGCACTTTCTCGCCCGTCTTTTCGTGCCACTCCTTAATCATCTTGCACATGATGTACGTTGATTCGGGCGTGGCGGCAGTTGCAATCTTGCCCGTAGAGGACTTGATGTATCCTGCACCTGCTGCCATTGCGAGGATGCTCGCCTTGGCGATGTTCTCTGCCGTCTTCAGAGCTCCCACTTCGAGGATGACCTTGAAATCGGCATCGCCCGCAGCGGCTTTCATCTCTTGAATCTCATCGAAGCAAGTCTGGTAGTCGCCTGCGAGGAACTTTCCCTGCGACAGCACCACATCGATGTCGGTTGCACCGGAAGCGACTGCCAGTGCCACCTCTGCCACCTTCACCTCAATGAACGTCTGCGAAGCGGGGAAACCTCCCGCAACGGACGTGATACCTACTCCCTCTGCCGTCAGTAGCTCCTTGATTGTAGGAACAAGGGCCGGATAGGCACAGATGGTGGCCACGTTCTTCAGGTCGGGGAACTCGTCGGTGAAATCGTTCACTTTGGTGGTCATCTTTGCCAGTTTCTCGTCGGTATCATCGCCATTGAGGCTGGTCAGCTCAATCATGCTGAGTAGCCGTTCCCACACTTGGCGGTTGTTGTTCTCCGCATAGTGCGCAGCAATGATTTTCTCCACTTCTGTCTTCACCTCTTCATCGGTGAGTTGCGTGTTGTACAGCGCAAACAGTTGTTCAAATTTATCCATATGATGTTGTTTTTCTATGTTTCTATGTTTCTATTATTCGTTGTTCTCCATCTCTGTTGGTACGCCGCCGAGTCGTGCAAGGATAGTCTCGTTGCCGCGGACCGTCTCGCCCAATCCGACGAACATCTCCGTGTCCAACGGCAGATAGATGTCCACTCGTGAGCCGAACTTGATGAATCCGAGATGCTCGTTGCGATGACAAGCACGTCCCTGTTTGGCGTACGTAACAACACGTCGAGCCATAGCGCCGGCGACTTGCCTAACCATCACGGACAAGCCCGACCGGGTCTTGATGACGACCATCGAGCGCTCGTTGTCTTTTGACGATTTAGGCAACCAGGCCGCCATGTGCCTACCATTCTGATGCTCCGAACGCAAGATAGTACCCTCGACCGGATACCAATTAGCATGTACGTTGAACGGACTCATGAATATACTGACCTGCAATCGTCGGTCGTGAAAATAATCGTCCTCGTCGGTAGGCTCTATCACCACCACCTTGCCATCGCACGGCGAGATGATGAAGTCGGGGTCGTCAATCTCCAATATACGGATGGGGTTGCGGAAAAAATAGGTGACGAACACGAGCAGTGCAGCGGTAATCACCAGCGTCAAGGCAAACACCCAATGCGGTTGGCGCAAGTAGATGGGGATGTTGATGGCAAAGAGCAAGAAGCAGAGAAAGATGATGATGTTCCTGCCCTCGCGGTGTATTTTCAGTCGTTTTCTTTTAGTCACAGTTGTATGGTTTTTAGTGGGATGTTGTATTAGTCGTGTAAACCGTATGGATTATTTCTCAAATTGGTCGAACGGTATCTTGGCAAGGGCGTCTGCCACTTGGTCGAGAGCCGTCTGCACTTTGTCGCCAATCATCATCTTGAACATCATGGGCAGATCCACTCGTACGGTCAGTTTGATGCGTGTGTCGTGCTCCGCCACTTGCTTCATCTGAATCCAACAATTGCCGTCCACCGGTGCGTTCTCTATCCCGTATTTGATGTAGTCATCGGTCTCTTTGTCCACGATGCGAATGCCTATTTTCTGGCCGAGCCCATCGACCTTGAATCGCAAGTAATCTTGCTCGAACTCCAAGTCACTGACCTTATCTTGCGGAATGAGGTCACGCATGCGCTGCAAGTTACGCATGTCGCTTCCGGCGCGAAAGATGGAGTCTATACTCGATGGATTGCTGACAATCTTGCTTTCGTATTTTACTTCTGCCATATTAACGCTTTTTAGATGTTGCTTTTGTCTTTGCGGGTTTCCATTCGTTGGGGTTATCGTGCCATGTTTGGATGATGTCGGCTTCTTCTTTGCTTATTCGGCCCATCTCCAGTGCTTTGGAGATGATGTTCGAGTACGACGTGAGCGTATGGAAACGGAGATGCGTCTCGCGCAGCGCCCTGATGCTCTCGGCAAACTCATAGTCGAGGATGCTAATCAGTCCGAGCACATTGGCACTGCCCTCCGACAGCGCTTTCTCAGCAGATGCGGAGTTGATGCCCAACGACAACTGGTCGGTGATAATCACCACTTTCTGGTGCACCTTCACATCGCCCTCTATCCGGTTCTCAAAACCGTGACTCTTGGGGTGCGTGCTTACATAGACCAGCGGCAAGTCGAGCGTCTCTGCCACCAACATACCCATGGCAATGGCGTTGGGCGCAACGGCCGCAATAACCTCCACGTCGGGATATTGCTCAACGATAAGTCGTGCCAGTTCCACCTTGATAACATTGCGAACTCGGTAACTGAGAATCTTGCGACTGTCGAAATAGACCGGCGACATCCAACCCGTATTCCACTCAAACGGATTCTTAGCTTGCAGTTTCACTGCTTTCAAATCGAGCAACTTCTGTGCAATAAAATCGTTCAATTCTTTCATGTTGCATTGTGTGTTTTAGCATGTACGTTCGTTTGCATTCGTGCGCCAATACTCTGCGCGACTGCAAAGTTACTGCTTTTTTTTGATATGTGCAAATAAATCGGCTAAAAAAATATAAAATATTTTTCTTTTTTGGTTTTTTTGGCCATTTTGTGCTGTTTTATGCGAAAAAATCCGTGCCGTTTGTGTGCGTTTTTATGTTGAGGGGTTACGGAGAAGGTTGCAAGAGAGTACGGAGAAGGTACGGAGAAGGTACGGAGAAGGTACGGAGAAGGTACAGAATGGTCCTCACCATGTAGCGAAGAATGTGCAATTTGTATATTAAGCCATGCGGATGGGTGGTTTTTTCGAACACGCACAGCGAAGCAGATCGTCCGAGCTTGCGAGGAAAGAATCGAACGAATCACAATATTAGTGACGATTGGACGAGTTACGAGTGGACGATTGATTTACGATTGAATTAATTGGACGATTGCGGCGCGGATGAGAGGATTTTTCGAACACGAATTATACGAATCGAACGAATAAAACAAAGGCGGCAGTTTCATACCCCTCCCCCGCAAGCGGGACCTCCCCTACCTTAGGGGAGGAGTTTGATTAGTATCGAAGCTAATGAGACTAATAGGACCAATGAGACTAATAGGACCAATGGGACTTATAGGACTAATGGGTCTAATGAGACTAATAGGGGGAAAGACGACTAATGGGACTAATGGGTCTAATAGGACTAATGGGACCAAAGACAAATTTGTGCCCCCGTGTTCTTTGACGTATTGATAATTTTACCATTGTACAAAATTCAGCGTATAGGTCAAAAATTCAGTTATACGAGGTGGAGTTCGATGTTGAGGTGTTTGAGTTGTGAGGAGAGTCCGGCAGGGGTGTTTTTTCGGGATGAAGTCGGAAGAGAACTGTATCTTTGCCGTTCACGGACCCGAATCCGGTGAAATGTGTGCTGTCGTAGTGGAAACTGTCGAAGATGAAGTCGGTGCGAAAAGTCTCTTCCCGCAGTGCATAGACAGCGTGTTTGCCATCGGGTCGCTCCACGTAGGCGAAATTGTGGTGCAGGCGTATCTTGGTGAACACGCACGGCAATAGATGAAAGCGTTCGTACGCCTTGAGTCCAACCCCCTCTTCGGTCCGTACAATGCGAAAATCCGGCACATCTTCCGGCGCGGCAAGATACTCTTCGATGAGGTGTGTCGGCAGTTCTTTGGCGCAGAAACGCCGCAATTGCCACTGTTTATCAATCGGCAACCATATCTTGAGTTTGCGTCGAGGCGAGTCGGGCGGGACACGTAGTAGCCGAGCATGGTTGTAAAAAACCGTCCGAACACGTTCGCGGTTGCAGTTAAGCGTGTTGATAAACCGCAGATTAGGGAATCGCTCGGCCAGATAGAGTGCAATGCCGTACGTGATACATAAGTTGCGGCATACCCCGCCTCGCAGTCTATAATGGTTTTGCGCCAGAAGTCGATGATACATGGACGGCGTCACCACACGCACATGCAGTTGTGGCGACACGTGATAGTGTCGGCCGACCATGAGTGTGCCGGCATGCCGCGCAGCTATCCATGGGGCATGTTCACGCAAGTAGGCGTTCAGCGGCTTTGCGTTGCGCCCATCGAAACGTATCACCCGTGTCCGCTTGTTCCCCTCACGGCGATAAAGGGTGAAGCGGTGGCAATGCCACACATTGAACCTCAAGGCATGTTGCAACGTCTGCACGCCGAAAGACCATCCCCGCACATCCGGCCAACGCGCCCGGCTCTTCGTTGGCCTGAACACCCGCGGCGCTATAGGTTGCCGCTCGGGCAAACAGAAAAATTTCTCGCGTATCTCTTCGGGAATCTCCGCCGCTTCGTGCTCTATGAGGTCACTGCAGACTAGGTCGAACAGCTCTTCAGCGATGGACTGCAACCGTAAACCGTCCCATTGCTGCGCGCGATGAGTAGTGAGCAGATAATGCGAACGAAACCCGTCCTCGAAGATGATATGATGAAAACTGACCTGTATGCCGGCTATTCGAAAATAGGCAATATCCCCTTTCGAATCATAGAAGACAGCGATGTGCTCGTAACGTTCGCCGTGCGTGGTGATATGCTGAAACAGCTTGCCCGCATAGCCCTTGATGAACGCGTAGCTCACAACTTCAGGCCCTTCGGGCAACTTGACGAAAGCGTTGAGCAGATTCAGGCAAACCAGCAAGCGTAACACATCCTCCTCGCCGGCAGGCGGCCAGGTGTGCCAAACGAAATAACATGCCATCAGCGCATGCTGACGCGGGATGGGGGCACGTGGAGTGGACGCGTCAGCGTATATGTCTCTTACTCTCGCCCCAATGTGCAAGTCCGTAAATATGTTTTTTTAGTTAGTTGATTGTCAGTACATAAAAAAGAGGCGCAACGTTTACAGCCATTGCGCCTCTTTGTCAAGTTCGCGGTACGAGATAGCTTCGCGAAGATGGTTGGCGGAGATGTCGGTTGCACCCTCAAGGTCGGCAATGGTGCGACTGACCTTTAGAATACGGTCGTACGCGCGCGCGGAGAGTCCCAAGCGGGTCATTGCCATCTCGAGCATCGATTCAGAAGCCTCATCCAGATGGCAGTACTTGCGCAGCAGTCGGGAGGTCATCTGGGCATTGCAGTGGATGTTCTCTACGTCTGCAAACCGCTCGGATTGTATCTTGCGGGCTGCGAGCACACGAGCGCGAATAGCAGCCGACGGTTCGCCGGGTTCGGCTTTCTGTAGTTCAGCGAACGGCACAGCCTGAATAGGCACTTGCAAATCGATACGGTCGAGCAATGGTCCGCTGATGCGTGACAAATAGCGGTGTACAGCCGCAGGCGAGCAGGTGCAGGTGTGCGTGGGGTCACCGAAATGTCCGCATGGGCAGGGGTTCATGGCCGCTACCAGCATGAATCCCGCCGGATACTCAACCCCCATCTTCGCCCGCGTGACGGTAATCTTGCGGTCCTCAAGCGGTTGACGCATCACCTCTAATGCCGACCGTTTGTATTCGGGCAACTCGTCCAAGAACAGAACGCCATTATGTGCCAACGAGATTTCTCCCGGGTGCGGGTTAATGCCGCCACCCACGAGTGCCACGTCCGTGATAGTGTGGTGCGGTGAGCGGAACGGTCGTTGCGTGATGAGTGCAGTCTCAAGACCCGACGATACCCCGCGTCGCTTGCACATCAGGCCCGCCACGGAGTGTATCTTCGTTGTTTCCAGTGCCTCGTCAAGCGTGAGCGGAGGAAGGATAGATGGCAACCGTTTGGCCATCATCGATTTGCCCGCCCCCGGAGGCCCGACCATGATGATATTGTGTCCTCCGGCCGCTGCTACCTCTAAAGCCCGCCGCACGTTCTCTTGTCCACGCACATCCGAGAAATCGAGGTCTTCAGGAAAAGCATGTCGGCTAAACTCGGCATCGATATCCACCACCGTCGGTTCGACCGGCAACTCGTCGTTGAGGAAAGCAATCACCTCCTTGATGTTATTCATACCCAGCACTTCCAGCCCTTTCACCACCGCTGCTTCGTGCGTGTTCTCCATCGGCAGAATCATGCCCTTGAACCCCTCTCTCCGCGCGCAAAGAGCCATCGGTAGCACGCCCCGTACGGGTTGCAGACTGCCGTCTAACGACAACTCGCCCATTATCAGGTAATGGGGCAGTTTGGTGGTATGCACCTTCTCGTCCGCTGCCAAGATGCCGATGGCCAGCGGCAAGTCGTACGCGGCCCCCTCTTTGCGGATGTCGGCAGGCGCCATGTTGATAACCAGCGAACAATGGGGAAAACTTGCGCCTGAATGAATCAGCGCGGACGAGATACGGTCGCGGCTCTCTTTGACGGAACTGTCCGGCAGTCCGACAAGCGTAAAATCAACGCCACGAGACGAACTGACCTCCACTGTGATGGGAACGGCATCGATACCTAATACTGCTGATGCGAATGTCTTTACGAGCATGGTTATGTCTGTTTAAATGAATATCACGGACTTACGTCTTTGTTGGTGCTGTCTTTGCGCTGCTGTGAGGGCCAATTGAAATCGTGCTTGAACACCAAGCCGAGTCCTTGCACCGTGTTCGCTTGGCGCAACGAATATTTGTCCACCGTATGGGTGTACGCCTTGGCGCGCAGTTTGCCATCGCGGGTGAGCATGTACTCTACATCCAGATTGCCGAAAATGGGATGGTTTGAGATGTCGTTGTACCGGTAACCGAAATTGCCGTTTATGAGCAGTCCGCGAACGGGATGAATCTCAAACTGCGCCTCGTATTCTTGCGAAGCGTCCGAGCCACTTCCATCTGAACGGATATTAAAGCCGAGCGTAAACGCATTGGTAATCTTGCCGAGCCAGTTGTTAATCTGCCCCGTCAACGTAGAGGAGATGATGGAGAACGTCTCGTTGACGCCAACCAAGTTGCTGTTCTGTAGATACTCGGGTGTGTAGAACCGACCAAAGACGAGCAGATACAGCACTTGTCGGGTAATCATATCTTCGGTGTTGATGATGGAGCGCACTTGGGATGCCACCGTTTCGTCGGACGATGGCAGGTCGATACCGAAATGAATAATCGGGTTCGGTAGTTCGCTCGATAGTTTCAGTACGCAATCGACCGGTACGGAGCTGCGGTTGGTATATAGCTGCGAAGCATCGGAACCAAAGAGGTCTCGCAGCGATGCCGTCAGGTGGTACAACGCTGTGGCATCGAGTATAGGCGAGACAGGGTCGCCCTGCCATGTGACTGTCGAGCCGGCAGCTATCTCGAACTCGCGGCGGATAACATTTTGGAACGTGAAGGAGAAAGTGCCTGCAGCAAGAGTGTAGTTGCCGAACATCGTGCATCCGTCGGCAGTACTGTACGACAACCGCAGATTGCCCTCACCGCGCCCTCTCAGCTGGTCGCCCGTTCGTGGGTCAATCACCACCCGTGCGAGGATGTCCGGCGTGGCATCTATCAGAAGGTTGAGGTTGAGTGCGAAAGGTGCCTCGCTGCCGGTGGGGACTGCTACCTGTACCTCTTCCGGAGCTGTATGGTCCACGAACTGCACAAAATCCGATGACGAGGCAGAGGATGCACCACCCGCCATGATGACCACAGTGGAGCCGGGGGCTGTAGTGGCCACGGCATCTATGCGGCAACCGTATTGGTCACCGTCTATCTGCACGTCACCGGTCGCGTAAATCTTGCCCGAATAGAGCTCGTTGGGCGATTCGGGCAGATTGAGTACCATTGCTTTGTCGGCGTGGATATCCACGTGGTACGCAAGGTCATCGAACTGCCCGTTGTGCGTCACACGCCCCTCCAGCACCACGGGATTGCCGTCAGCATCATGGAGTGTCTGACGCGGGATGCGGATAGTGGTGGCCTCCAAGATGACCGAATCCGACAACGTATAGCGCGTGCCCGTATATGGAACGGTAAAACTAAGGTCGTTCCCTTTCGCGTTGACGAGTACCTGTACGGTTGGCTCTCGTTCTTGCGGCATACGATGGGCATAGATATGCACATCTCCGGAAGCGCGCCCACCGATATCTTCCGCGAAACTACGAACCCAAAAGCCGATAAACCCCGCACGCACAGAGTCGGGATAGACGTGCAGTTCCCATGCATGGTTAGGTCCGCCTATGTCGCCATTGACCGTCACCACTTGGCGCTGACGGCTGCCGGTTGTGTCGGTTATGTTCTCCAGACATTCGCCCTCAATGAGCACGTGCCCGCGATGGTCCAGCGAAGCTGTGGCGTAGAGGTCACCAATCTCCGAGTCGTTAATCTTGGCTTTCTTCATCGCCAAGTCGGCCTCAAAGACGGGCTGAGCGAAGATGCCGTATGCAGTGGCCCATCCGGTGGCTGTGCCACCGAAAGAGATAGCGTTATGCACGTCAGTGAAAGCGCCTAACAAATAATCGAGGTCGATGCTCTGCAGTTCGATGCGGATAGAGTCGGAGAGGTGCGTTGATGCCACTCCGTGCAAGCGGATGAACTGCGACAAACTATGCAGCGAGAAATCGTTCACCAGCACGGCCGTGTCGGCTGCTGTATAGGTGATGCTCGACTCTTCCATCCTCCACAGCGAGTCGCCCAAGATAATGTCTGTGGGGCGAATATGCAGATTCACCAGCGGCAGACCGGCATATTGGCGGAAAACAGCCGAGAGGTTGAGCGCACCGGCATTGTGGATAGTATCGACGTTGCTCCAGTTGAAAGCCATGTCGAGCGAGTCATTTACTGCATGCGAACTGAGGAAGAACTTCATGTCACCCAGATGTTCTGCGGAGATGGTGTAGCCGTGATGCAGGAAAGCAGCGAGCGAGAGGTTGAGCCGTTCGTCGATATTGTCGAAATTGAGCGATATATTTTCCAGATGCTGTGTTTCCGTTCGCATATCAGGCACTACAGCCTGGAGATTGAGTTGGGCTGTCGATTCGTGGATGAACCCCTTGATAATGGGTACTTCGTCGAACAGTACCGGCAACTCCAACACCGAGAAAAGGCCGGAGAGGTCACGGAAATAGACGTAAAAATCCGCGTCGTTGCGCGTCTTGGTAGCCATCAGTTGCTTGCGTGAGGCGGCAGGTACAGCTTGCGGGATATAGCGCAGCACAAACTTCTTCATCGTTGTAGCGAGCGTGCTGAGTTTGTACGTGCCGGCAAAAGAGGCGTTCATATAGTCGGACTGCAGGCGGATAGCGTCGGGTGCTGTGGCCGGTCCATCGTGTGAAGCGGTCAGTTCCAGCGACTGCATGCGGGCAGTCTTACCGGCATGCGTAAACGACAACGTGTCAATGTTCAGCGCACCGGAGAAAGCATCGACCGAGCCCGCTGAGGCTTGCATGCGCAACCCAAAACGCAAGTCCGAATCGGCATATTTGTCCGACAGATGCAACTCGCCGAGTCGCAGATGATGGCAGAGTAACGTGCAGTCGAAAGCCGGCACAGATGACGACATGTCAATCGTACCGCCAAACGCCAGGCTGAGGTTCGGGTCATCGGAACGGATCTTGCCGCGGAAGATGTTGTTGCGGAAATTACCATCGAGGACGAGGTCTCTATAATCATAGCCGCGGAAGTGCAGACTCTCCACTTTGGCCAGCACATCACCACGGAAAGGGGCATCATCGGTCAGTCGTCCGTTGACGTGCACGGAGAGCGAGGCTGCTCCAAGTTCTCGCGAGTCGAACATCTTGCCGAGCTGAAAACGTCGAGTGGCAATATCGCCTGTAAAAGCCAACGTAGAGAACGTACTGTCCGTTTGCGCGCTGCCATTCGTGGTGATGTTGCCCAGCGCCGAAGTGAAAACGCCATGCAACGTGAGGTCACGTAGCTGCCCCACAACGCTGCCGCGATAATGCATGTCGCCCAGTCGTGACACCGGACCGGAGAGCCGGAACGGTTTACCTTTGAGTCCGGAGATGAGGTCTTGCAGCAACGCTTTATTGACGAACAGGTCCTGACATTCGGCTTTCCAGTACGTGGCATCGAGGTTGGGTAGTCCGTTGGCCGTGACATCGCCTAACAGCAACCGCTGGTCGTTGTAGCTGAGCGTCAGTTCGGCCGCATGCAGTGAATCGACACGTCCCACGAGATGCGCTTTCACATCGACATACCCGCGAAAAGTGCGCAACTTAGGGATGAACAGCGACAAATCGGACGGCGTGAGATGGGCCTCGTCCATGCGGAACGAGACGGCCGATGAGGGCTCTACGAAGGTGGAATCGCCCAGTGCGAGACTCATGTCTGTTGCCCGGATGCGCGATGCGGGCAAGGCGGCATACACTTCCGGCAGATACAACCGCGACGGAGTCAGGATGACCCGACCACGGAAATCCTCTAACCGAAAGATGTCGGCATCCGGACTCAGCACGCCCCCACCCGACAGCGACCTATCGCAATGCCGCATCGTCAGTGCCAACCGGTCAACGCCCGCATCTAATGAGTCAATGGAGAAATGGTTGAGCCCGAACTTCGAGTCGGTGATGTTCAGCAGCCAGTCGTTGAACTGAATCTTCGCGTCTCGCAACCCGACATTCTTCACCTCTAAACGCAGGCGGAACGGCCTCTTTTCTTGCTCTTCTTTGTGGAAAGCATCGATGAGGAACCGGTAGTTCATCACCGAATCGACATCGAGGCTGTCGGTCTCACGAAAGACCGTGTGGGCATATAGCCGCACGTGCGCCAAATCGACTTGCCGAAACGCAATCATATCGTCTCGCACGAACGCCCCGAGGTCAAAGCGTGCGTCTAACGTATCGACAAAAAGGAGGGTATCGCCCAGTTGGTCCTCCACCATCACGCCGCGGATGAGGAGTCGGTTGGGAAAAGAGTAATCGACTTGGTCGACGTGTGCGTGCGTGTCGAGCGAAGTCTCCAAACGTCGCATCACAGCACCCACAGCAGCCGTCTGTACGCGACTGGACTGTGCCACAGCAAACAGTACTGCAGCCACCATCAGCACACAGCCGGCAACAATACCAATAGATGCTATGACACGGCGCAAGTGCATTATGCGTTCATCAACTTACGGAACAGCACTTTCATGTCGGTCGCTTTGCGGATAATCTCGTGCAGGTCGTCTATCTTCACGCGATCTTGCTCCATCGAGTCGCGATAACGGATAGTGACGCTACCGTCAGTGAGCGTGTCGTGATCGACCGTGATGCAGAAAGGCGTGCCGATTGCGTCTTGCCGACGATAACGTTTGCCGATAGAGTCTTTCTCGTCGTACGTGGTCTTGAAGTCGAACTTCAGGAGGTCTTGTATCTCGCGAGCTTTCTCCGGCAGTCCATCTTTGCGGACCAGCGGCATAACGCACGCCTTGACGGGAGCGAGCACCGGCGGCAAGCCCAGCACCACACGTGTGTCACCGCCCTCCAGTGCTTCCTCGCGATATGCGCCGCAGAGGATAGACAGGAACATACGATCCACGCCGATGGAGGTCTCAATCACGTACGGCGTATAGGATGTGTTAGTCTCGGGGTCGAAATACTCAATCTTCTTGCCCGAATACTTGGCGTGCTGCGAGAGGTCGAAATTAGTGCGGCTGTGGATGCCCTCCACCTCCTTGAAGCCGAACGGCATCTGGAACTCGATGTCGGTGGCGGCATTGGCGTAATGTGCCAGTTTCTCGTGGTCGTGGAAACGATACTTATCATCGCCCAGCCCGAGGGCTTTGTGCCAACGCAGACGGAACTGTTTCCAGTGCTCGAACCAATCGAGTTCGGTACCGGGTTTGATGAAGAACTGCATCTCCATCTGCTCAAACTCTCTCATGCGGAAAATGAACTGTCGGGCCACTATCTCGTTGCGGAACGCTTTACCAATCTGGGCAATACCGAACGGCAGCTTCATGCGACCGGTCTTCTGGACGTTCAGGTAGTTGACGAAGATGCCCTGTGCCGTCTCGGGACGAAGATAGACCCGCATAGCGCCATCGGCTGTTGAGCCCATCTCGGTGGAGAACATGAGGTTGAACTGACGCACATCGGTCCAGTTGCGTGTGCCGCTGATGGGGCAAACAATCTCCTCATCGACGATAATCTGTTTCAGTTCGGCAAGGTCCATCTTGTTCATCGCATCCGAATAGCGCTGATGGAGTGCATCGAGATGCGCTTGGTGTTCCATCACGCGGACGTTGGTGGAGCGAAACTGTGCCTCGTCGAACGCGTCACCGAAACGTTTGCGGGCTTTATCTATCTCCTTCTGGATTTTGTCCTCGATTTTCGCCAACTGCTCCTCAATGAGTACGTCGGCACGATAGCGTTTCTTGGAGTCGCGGTTGTCAATGAGCGGGTCATTGAATGCGTCCACGTGCCCGGACGCTTTCCATACGGTCGGGTGCATGAAAATAGCGGCATCAATGCCCACGATATTCTCGTGCAGCAGCGTCATCGAATCCCACCAATAGCGCTTGATGTTGTTCTTCAGTTCCACACCATTTTGTCCGTAGTCGTACACTGCCGCCAACCCATCGTATATCTCCGATGAGGGGAAGACGAAACCGTATTCCTTGCAGTGCGCTACAATCTTCTTAAATGTTTCTTCTTGAGTTGCCATATTTATTAGATAAATTTATTTTTTGAATCTTCATTTTGTCTGCGCCCCTTTTGCACTTGGTCGCGCATGTTGTTATTGCACCACGTGTTGGCATACTCGTAGATGCCGCGCTTCTCCAGCTCTTCCATCACCTGCGGTCCGATGGCGTGAAGCAGTTTGCACGCCTCGTCTGCATCCACGCAATAGGCCACCGTGAAGTGGTCCATCATCGCCTTGTGCCAGCCCAACTCGTGGGCACACAGCGTCAGCAGCACATTCGTTTGCCAGATATACTCCAACTTGCAAGCGTGCTGTAGCGCCGAGTAGGCTTTACGGAAGCGACCCATGCCCATGAACGCGCCGCCCATCATCGTGTAGGACGCCGCTGTGGGGAACTCCCTTGTTAGTCGTTCGAACACCGCTATCGCATCTTCCACGCGGCCTAGTTGGGTGTACTGGTCGGCGAGCACGGACAACTGGTAGGCCGTGGCATCCTCGCCTTCTGCGCGAATCAGGTCGGCCAGCAGCGCACTAGCTATCTCCGCCTCCTTGGCATCGGCGAAGAAGAACGCCACACGCTCCACCAACTCCCAGTCGTCGGGACTGGTCATAAGTGCTTTCCACCCCCATTCGACGGCTTGCTCCGTACGGTCGCGCTCGTGGTCCAGTCGCGCCAAGAAGAGGTAGATATTCGCCCGCTGCTCATAGTCGGCATGCTCAGCGGCCTCTTGCCCATATTGGTAAGCCTCGTCTATACGCTCGGTGTGCAAGCAGCATTGCGCCTTCATCACCATGCTGTCAGCGTTCTCGGGATTGATGGCCATCGCATAGTCGCAGCACTCCTCCGCCTCTTTCCATTGCTCCTTGTCCATATAGATGCCGCTTTTGGCCAGCCATGCCTCCAAGCAGAATGAGTCAACCTCCAGCGCACGGTCGGCGCATTGCAGCACCTCCTCTGCCTTACCCACACGGTTCAGGCAGAACAGCAAGCCCAGCATGGCGCGCAGGTCGTCCGGCACTGCTTCCAAGCAGCGGCGGTAGTACCGAATGGCGATGGAATACTGTCCCGCATTCAAGAAACCTACCCCAAGGTCGTACGCCACCATCGGGTCATCGAACTCCATCGCACGCTCCGCCCAACTGATGGCCTCCGTCACACGCCCCAATCGAGCCAGTGCGCCCGAGCGCAACATCAAGTGAAGCAGGTTGTCCTCCATGAACACCGACTCCAGCAACGTCATACATTCCTCAGGACGGTCGTCCATCAGCGCGTACTCTGCCTGGAGCGAGATTGTCACCAGTTCCGTCGGATGCAACGTCTCTGCCAACTTAAGCACGTCCTCCAGCGCGTCCATGTCACTCGAGCCCGCGTAATAATGGAATATTTCATCCAACTCCATCGGATCGAAGTACATTGATGCACCGGCCGCTTTCTGATGCTCGTATTGCTCTACTATTTGAGGTTTCTCTTCTTCCACTATAGTTCGTTATTCTTTACTTTCTTTTTACGTCCCACT
>CALAUY010000050.1 GCA_937892015.1 uncultured Bacteroidales bacterium
CCCGTACGGCCCTGACCTCGCGTCGAACCCGTGGTTCAACGTCAGTGCTCCGCACTCCGACAACGTCTTTGAGGATTGGAACCACGATTTTGCCCTCACTCGCCAGATGTTCATCCGCGTGCTCAACTACTGGCTCACCGAATACAAGGTGGACGGTTATCGAATGGACCTCTCGCACGGATTCTGCGGACCTACGTGCAGTAACCTCATGTCGAACCTCAGCACGTACTTCACGCAAGGCGTACAAGCCGCCTCACCCGATGCCTACTTCATCCTTGAGCATTGGGGCTCTAACATGAGCAGTCAACGCCCGCAACTCATCAGTCAGGGTATGCTCTGCTGGAACAACACCAACAACGCCTATTGTCGCTCAGCGATGGGTACACTCAGCAGTGGTGATGCTTTTACAGATGCCAACAAAGACGGGTACGTCTCTTACTGCGAGTCGCACGATGAAGAGCGCACGTTCTACAAAGCTAAAGTGTCGGGGTCTGGGCTCGTCAAGACCGACGAGTCGGCACGACTGAACCGCATAGCGGCGAACACGGCTTTCAATGTGCTGCTCAATGGACCTCACATGATTTGGCAGTACCAAGAGGTGGGGTACGATTTCTCCATTGGCAGCACGGTGGCCAAACCCAACGCCAGCTCGTCAGGCAACCGCACCGAAGCTAAACCGCGGGCAGAGTCGTACGGCTATTTCCATGCCGGACAGAGGATGGAGCAACGGAACAAGATTGCCGCAGTCTGCCATCTCCGTACGCACCTCTTGCCCTCCGTGTTCGAGGGTGACCCGACTGCCGTCTCTATCACGTCAGGAAAGACGCTGCGCACCATCGAATGGGGAACAGGGGCACAAGCCGTGTATGTGGCGGCCAATTTCTCCCCGAGCAGCCCCGAGCAGCTGACACTGCCCGCCGGTACGTGGTACGATTACCTGAACGGAGCTACAGCTGTCACCGCCTCGTCGCTCATGCTCGCACCGGGCGACCTCGTCGTGCTCACAGCGTCACCACTCACCCCTCCCGCACAACCCAACGCATACGAGGAGTTCACGGTTGACATACCCGCAATCCCGCAAACCGGCAACTCAGCACGCAAAGTGCTGCAAGACGGACAATTGTATATTATTCATGATAATGTATGGTACAATCTACAAGGAACAATAGTAAAATAGACCATTTCACGCACGTCTATTTCATTGGCATTGGTGGCATTGGTGTCAGTGCACTCGCTCGCTTTGCGCTCGTCAAGGGCTACAAAGTGGCGGGTTACGACCGTACACCGTCAGCTATCACTGATGCGCTCATCAAAGAGGGGGTGAACATCTCTTTTGTGGACGAGGTGAGCTCTATACCCAACGATTTCAAGGACGCTATACATACGAGCGTGGTCTTCTCTTCGGCCATTCCGAAAGAGAACAAGATTATGCAGTTCTTCGAGCAGGGCGCTTTCTCTATCATCAAGCGCGCACAGATGTTGGGCAAGATAACCAACTCGATGACCTCACTCTGCGTGGCAGGGACGCACGGCAAGACAACCACCTCTACCCTACTGGCCCATCTGCTCTACAGCTCTAACATCGGATGCAATGCTTTTCTGGGCGGTATCTCGCGCAATTATGGGGCGAACTTACTCCTCCAACCCGAAAGCAACCTCGTGGTAGTAGAGGCCGACGAGTTCGACCGCTCGTTCCTCCGGCTCACCCCGATGATGGCTGTCATCACATCTGCCGACCCCGACCATCTCGACATCTATGGCACGCCCGAGGCCTACAGAGAAGCGTTCGAACAGTTCACCACCCTCATCAAGAAAGGGGGCGTACTGCTCACGAAAAAGGGTGTGCCCATCACGCCTCGAACCGACCCGTCGGTGAAGTGTTACTCCTACGCAGTCGAGCAAGAAGCCGATTTCTACGCCGACCATATCGAAGTGGGAGAAGGCACTATCCATTTCGATTTCCACACGCCTACCGGTCTCACTATCGAGCATCTCAAGCTGGGCGTGCCCGTGTGGGTGAACATCGAGAACGCCACGGCAGCCATGGCCATTGCTTGGCTCAATGGCGTGCAGGAGAGCGAGATACGTCTCGGTTTGGCCTCGTTCCAGGGCTGCCAACGCCGGTTCAACCTCTTAGCGAACACGCCGCGCGTAGCCCTCATCGACGATTATGCGCATCATCCGGAAGAGTTGCGAGCGAGTATCTCTTCTGTCCGCCGCGTTTTCCCCGACCGCACGTTTGTGGCCATCTTCCAGCCGCATCTCTACACCCGTACACGCGACCTGTTAGATGGTTTTGCCGAAGTGCTTTCGATGGTTGACGACGTAATCTTGCTGCCCATCTACCCCGCACGAGAGAAACCCATCGAGGGTGTCTCTTCAGCACTCATCCTCGACCGACTGACATCGGCACACAAGTTGCTCTGCCAGAAAGATGAGCTGGTGAGCACCATCGAGGCACGCATATGCCAAGCGACACCCGAAGAGAAGATGGTGTTCCTCACGCTCGGTGCCGGCGATATCGACCGCTTACTGCCCGACCTCACCAAGGCAATCAACCAACTGACGAAATAGCCTCTCGACGACATGCAAGCCAAGCACATCATACCTATCGTGTTCGTCTCTCTACTGACGGCATACGTCCTCTTCTCGCTGGTGTTCTTCCCCGCGTCGCACCAACCGACGTTCTGCACAGACATCAGCATCACGATTGAGGATGCCAAAGAGCGCGCTTACGTGACGCCAAACGAACTGCGGACGTTCCTCGATGCGGAGTGCGGTTCGCCCATCGGCGACACGGTGAACAATGCGTTGCTGGCTTCCATCGAAGAGCATATGAAGCAGCATCCGTTGGTTCGTACTGCCGAGGCATGGTGTACGCCACAGGGGGTCATCCACCTCGCAGTCACCCAGCGGCAACCAATGTTGCACGTCATGGGAACGGACAACTATTACGTCGATGCCGACCGACAGAAGATGCCCGTCCGTTCGTCCATCGCGGCATACGTGCCTGTCGTCACGGGACGCGTCACTCCCCGCTTGGCAACGGGTGAACTCTTCGATTTCGTTGAGTGGATGGAGGACGACCCGTACTGGAGGGCACAGATAGAGCAGATACACGTCGTCTCGCCGCAACGGATAGAACTCATCCCACGCGTCGGTTCAGGAGTAATCGTGCTCGGCACACTCGACAACTATCCCGCCAAACTGCGCAAACTGAAGAAACTCTACCAAGACGGGTTCTCCAACTTCGGTTGGGACGACTATGCTGAGGTTGACTTGCGGTTCAGAGGACAAGTAGTATGTAGAAAATAACCAACAATCACGCAAAAACGACGCTTGATGAAGAAACAAAACAAAAATAAGGAACTGCCCCTCGTGGCCATCGACCTCGGGTCGTCGTCGGTCAAAGCGATGGCCGCCTACTCCCTGCCCGAAAGCGATGGCCGCATCCATATCTTGGGCGTGGAGCAGTCGCGCAAGTTCGACTGCATCAGTAAAGGGCGCATCACCAACACCTCGTCCGCCGGATACCTCATCTCCGAAGAGCTCAAACTGCTGGCCAACCGCATCGGACAAAACGTTCCGTTCTCGTCGGCTTTCGTCAACGTCGGCGGAAAGAATATGGGCTCTGTCGGCATCCCCGCCAAACGTGTTCTCTCCTTTCGACCCGTCATCGCCACGCCTATCATCAATGGCATGATAGACGAGTGCCAGGCCAAGTTCCGACAGAAATTCAGTGACCACTCTATCTTCTATATCCGCCCCGCGTATTTCCAGATTGACGACGTGCTCTATCCGGGCGAACTGCCTGCGGGCACACGTGGCGAGAACGTGCAGGCGATGTTCACCTCCTTCTATGCTGACAACCAACTCGTTCCCGAAGTGGTGAGTAGTTTCGGTCGCTCTACGGTGGAGCTGGAGGCTGCTTTCCCGCGACCTGTGGCCCTGCTGGAGGCCCTCGCCTCGGAAGAGGACGAGAAACTGGGACTGGCCATACTCGATTTCGGACACGACACCACCACTATCTCTGTCTATAAGAACGGTGAGTTCCTCCGCTCAAAAACCATACCGCTCGGTGGACGACATATAACGTCCGACATCAGTCAGATGCATATCACCCCCACCTATGCCGAGGCACTCAAGACGCGCCACGGCGTGGCTTCTGAGCATTTCCTAAAGAAAAACCCCACACTTGTCATCCCCTCTTCTGTAGAGGGTGAAGAACCCGTACGAATGCCACTTGCCATGCTGACAGAGATTATCAACTCCCGCCTCGACGAGATACTGCAAGAACCGCTGAAAATACTCCAACACTACGAAGATACCATCTCTGTGGTGTACGTCACCGGTGGAGCCTCACGACTCAACCACCTCGTCGATTATCTGGGCAAACTGATTAGTATCCCCGTCATGTACGGCTCACACGCCGACTGGCTTGACGACGACACACCTGCCGAGTTCTTCGCACCCGAGTATTCTGCCCTCGTCGGATGTCTGCTACTTGCACGCAAGCATCGCAAGAACCACAAAGCACCCGAACGGAAGAAAAAACTCGGCGACAAACTGACAGACATGCTACTCGACATCTTTACCTATCAACAATAATAGCAACAACAAAACCAAAAGATATGGAAAACGACACTTTGGATATTATCAACATTGACATCCAACCAACCAGAATCATCAAAGTCATGGGCATTGGTGGTGGTGGCTGCAATGCCGTCAACTACCTCTACCGTCAAGAAGTGAAAGACGTCAGTTTCCTCGTCTGCAACACCGACCGCCAAGCGTTGGAGAAATCGCCCGTTCCAAGCAAACTGCAACTTGGTCAGGGGCTCGGTGCCGGCGGAAAGCCCGAGAAAGCGCGCGAACTGGCAGAGGAGAGCCGTGAGAACATCAAGCAGGCACTCGATGACGGGACGCAGATGCTCTTCATCACTGCCGGTATGGGTGGTGGAACCGGCACGGGCGCGTCGCCCATCGTGGCTGAGATAGCGCGCAGCCTCGATATCCTTACGGTCGCTATTGTCACCATACCTTTTGCGTTCGAGGGCAAACGAATCATCCGCAAAGCGTTCAGAGGCGTGGCGCAACTGGCACAAAACGTGGATGCTATACTCGTCATCAACAACGAGAAACTCAAACTCATCTACCCCGATTTTGATTTGCCCAACGCTTTCAAGAAATCCGATGAAGTGGTGAGCAATGCTGCCAAGTCTATTGCCGAGATTATCACCATTCCGGGCTATATCAACACCGATTTCCAAGATGTCTATAACACCCTCGTGGGCAGTGGTGTTGCCATCATGAACGTCGGACGTTCAGCCGACAAAGAGCAGCGCATCACCAAGGCCATCAACGAGGCACTCAACTCGCCACTGGTGAACACCACCAACATCCATGGTGCTACACGCATCCTGCTCAATTTCTATTGCTCCGAAGAGAACGCCATCCGCATGACCGAACTCGACCAGATTAACCAGTTCATTGAGGCTGTTGGTGACGAGGTGGAGGTCAAATGGGGTGCATCGTACGACTCCGAACTGGGGGATGAGGTGCGTGTCACACTCATCGCTACGGGTTATCCCGTCACCGACATACCCGGCATCGAGAGCGCGCAAGAGGAGGACCCTGCCCAGACAGCGGACTTCCATAAAGAGGTTATCCCGCCCAAACAGCCCACCATCGACGAGGCAATGGCAGCTGCTTACGGACCTGCCCTACAGAGACCCGATGAGCCCGACACAACAGCCACCGACGCCACTGCTACAGACGACTCCGCAACGCAATCGTCATCTGACAATGTCAGCCAACTCACTAACGATGAGTCTGACAATGCAGGTCATCGCTCTTCCGACGAGTCTGAGAACGTCATCCATTTCTCGGCCGAGGAGTCAGAGAACGTCATCCATTTCTCGCCCGACGACCTTGATGACACCCTCTCTGTCCTCGACTCCGAAGATGTAGAACCCGAAGAAGAGAAACCCGCTTGGCAACGCCGCCGCGGAATCTTCGGATTCCGCCGCTGACCTGCTACCCCGCTGCGGTTATGCGGTTGCGGTTGTCCACACGCACAGAAAACGCCCGGGTCTCGAAAAGAGACAAGGGCGTTATTTTATTCGCGAGTTGCCAGCCGAGACGTTACTATCGGTTTCCCACCGAGACGTTACGTTCAACTGCTCGCTTGTATGTTTACATATTACATGTCCTCTTGTGCACGAAGCTGCTGCACATAGATGGCATGCTCCATCTTCAGGCGCTTCTTCTCTGACGGCGCTTGGAACTGCTGACGACGACGCAACTCTTTGATAGCGCCCGTCTTCTCGAACTTACACTTAAACTTCTTCAGCGCTCTCTCGATATTCTCACCTTCTTTTACCGGTACGATAATCATGCGTTTACACCTCCTTTTCCCAGTAAGTATTTCTTTTAACTTTAAACTTTAAACTCTAAACTCTAAACTTTAAACTCTCCTCGTACCCAGGACCGGGGTCGAACCGGTATGCCTCGCGGCACTGGTGTTTGAGACC
>CALAUY010000051.1 GCA_937892015.1 uncultured Bacteroidales bacterium
TATTCGTTCGATTCGCGTGATTCGTGTTCAAAAAAAATCCCCCATCCGTGTTGTCACTTGTCCAATCGTCAATTAAATCATGTGGTTTTCACCCTCAAAAATGCCTAAATTCCACCTAAATCGCACTTTTTTTCACTTTTTTCACCCAAATTTTTGCATATGTCAAAAATTTGTTGTAACTTTGCACCGCAATTTGGTTTTGTTGCGCACAAGTGAGTGCGCATTGCGACAAATCCATTTGCATGAAAATGAAGCGTTGTGCTTCGCTCTTGTATCTAGAAATCTGAGAAATTTCACTGTAAGACAAGACGAAGAGACAACGGTTCATGCCGCATTGGCGTGGACTGGTTGTATCTATATCTTTCTTACAAGGTTTTCTCAGAACCTCTAGATAGAGACGTGGAGCATCAGATCCACGCTTTTTTTGTGTCTTTGACTTGTTGTGTAGCAGGTGTACGCACGTGCGCTCCGCAAAACATAGAGGGTGCAAAACCCTCGTCCCATCCGCCTTTTCGGGCGGATTAATGATTTTTTAATTGTTAACATAATATTTTTGTGTGGGGCCGCTTGTGAAAGTAGCCCCCATTTTGCGCCGCACTCGCAGCTCCTCCTACGCAGCTTTGTCAACCAACTATCCTTATCCTCTTGCCGACCCGTCGGCAGACAAGTTATATGAAGTTTAACAATTATAAAAAATTTAAAAAGCAATGAAAAATTTTTTACTTAAATCCACGCTCCTACTATGCGTCCTAATAGCTGGAGTGGCTACGGTATGGGGGACAGAAACGTACACAAAAATCACAAGTACAAGCGGACTAGTTACAGGTGCTGAATACCTTATTGTGTATGAAGATGGAGAAAACAGCTATGCCGTTGGCGAAGAAACGGGTTCTGGTTCTAATACATACAGGACAAGAGTCGCTGTTTCTATGAGTTCCTCTTCTATTTCAATTGACAATGAGAACGTTGTGGTTTTCACCTTGGGTGAAAATACCTATGGATATACATTTTTGGGGTCAGATAATAAATATTTAGCAAAAAATTCAAATTCCGATTCTCAAAATTACTTAAATTCTTCATATACAGATAATGACAATAAGACAAGATGGACAATTACTTACACGAACGCGGAAGTTTCTATAAGAAATGTTTCAGCATCAAACTACTATATCCGATATAATAAGAATGCCAATACAGAACGTTTTTCGTGTTATAAAAATACTCAACAACCTGTTGCACTCTATCGGAAAGATGTTAAACTTACTTATAATGTATCTCCTGATGCCTCTGGTTCTATTTCCGTCTCAAATGAAGATGAAAATGAAGTTTCATCGGGAGATGTCGTAGAAATAGGTTCTTCCCTTAATATCGTTGCCACTCCCGCAGAAGGAAAAGTGTTTTCGGGTTGGTCGGTCACCGGTACTAATTCAAGCGTAAGCGACACGTATTCATCTACGACTACTTTTAAAATGGGAACGGCTCATACAACCTTAACAGCAACATTTATTGATGCACCAGCCTATGCGATAACTGCTGTATCCAATAATAATGAATATGGAACAGTCTCACTTGCCGGTACAGTCATTTCAGCATCACCCCAATCCGGTTGTCGCTATGCATCTCCTGCTTATTCCATTACTTCAGGCACTGCAACAGTTTCCCAAGATGGCAACACTTTCACGGTAACACCCACGTCTGATTGTACTGTTACGATAAATTTCGAAGAAATACCTTCTCACACTGCCACTTTCAGCGTCAATGGAATTACTTCTACTGAAAGTTATATTGAAGGCGCAGATATTGTCTTTCCGGATAATCCGGAGGATATTGGCAGTTATGAGTTCTTCGGTTGGGTGGATGAGGCCATCAGTGGTTCACAAAGCTCTGCCCCGACTTACACTTCATCACTCACAATGGGGAATGCCGATAAAACCTATTACGCTGTATTTGCACAAGTCACAGGGACACCTGCATCGTTAACAATAACGACGAGTACGACTAATATCCCTACTAGCTACGGAACTGCTAATACATTTACAGAATACACTTTGGAAGGAAAGAAATTCAAAGTACAACAGATGTATTTAAATGGCGGAAAATTACAATGGCGTGCATCAGGGAACTCTAATGGAACAGGAACGATGTACAACACCGACAAGTTGGCGAAAATCCAAAGTATTGTACTTACATATGATGCAAGCGATGATAATAAGAATTTTACCGTAAAGGTCGGCGACTCTGAAAATCCAACTTCTGGCACGTCCATTACTCCATCCAATGTGGATAAAGTTTACACCTATGATTGTTCCGCAGAAAAAAAGAACTATTTTGTACTTACAAACGGAACAAATGCCGGATATCTTACATCTATACAAATTAACTATACTAGTGAGACTATCGACAACTATCGCACAACCATTCCTCTTCATTCTCGCGCCGTAACTACCGACGATTGGGGCACAATCTGTCTTCCATATGCAGTCGCAGCGGCCGATCGCAGTGGCGCAACATTCTACAACATTTCCGGCAAAACAGCAAGCGCGCTCACGCTCACCGAAGAAACGGGTAGTCTTGTCGCCGGTAAACCATACATCTTTAAGGCAACAGCCTCTTCCCTCGTTGCCGTGTACAATGGTGATGCCGCATCTGTTCAAGAAGCAACCGGATTGGTTGGGAATCTGGATGCCACGCCTCTTACCGTTCCTACCGGCAAATACATTATTACAGGCAATGAGGTTCGAGAAGTTCCTACTATGGAAGAAGGACACTCCGTAACGTGCCCGCAATACCGAGCTTACATCGATTTAAGCAACGTCTCAAGCCCTGCACCGGGTCGCTACGTGGAAATTCCTTTCGCACCCACGACTGCCACTGATATCCAGAGTCTTGACCAAACAGATGATATCGTCAAGTTCTTCCAAAACGGTCAACTCTTCATCAAGAAAGATGGCATCATCTATGACGTTCTCGGTCGCATTGTGAAATAATTTAAAGATCTATTGACCTTATTTGACTTATTAGACTTATTGGACTTATTAGACCAATTAGCCCTATTTTAACTAAAAAACAAAACTATTATGAAAACGAAATATTTTGCACAACCGGATTTCAAGGTTGTACGCATGAACAACAAGGATATTGTTACCATCAGTGGACTCGGATTTGGTGAAGTTCTTGATTCTAATCAATCATACGAAGCTTCCACATCCGGCCGTCGTTTCGACTCTTGGTACGAGGGCGATTAATCCCCCCCCCTCTTCCATAAACTCACAATCTACCAATCAGAGAGACGCCCGTCCCTCTGATTGGTAGGTCCCCGCACATCATCCCATTATTCCATAGTTCCATAGTTCCATATTTCCATAGTTCCATATTTCCATAGTTCCATATTTCCATAGTTCCATACCTCCCTACTTCCCTACTTCCCTTATCTCTTATCCTCTTAACAATCAATACAAAAACCCGAAGAGCCACAGTGGAATGCGGTTCATATAGCCCATGTCTATATCGTCCGCAACAACGAAACTATTCTGAATATTCGCTATTTGATGGAACGACTTGTTTTTGCCACCGACCTCAAACAGATATTTCTTGTCCGCCACAATATCGCCTTTTTGAGGCATCGCTATTGGATGACCTTTAGCTAACATGGATGCACAAAAAGTTTCACGCATGGTACCCACCTCTGCATCCGGCGAAAGGGCATACATTAGGTTGGTGTTATCAAAAAGAATCTTTTCCGGTTTGGTGATTTGCCCACAATCGTCCGACTCTGCGTACAATCTACGAATCAATGCCGCTTTGTCCAATAAATCCAACAATTTGAGCAGTACATTACGTGACGCATTAAGCGATTTGCCTAACGATGAAATATTGAGTGTATATGGGTTTTGCTGCGCTAAAATAGATAACAGCGGCTTCACTTTATATACCGTTTCGTATTCCAAGTTAGAGACGGCCGGTATCTCGTTGAAGATGATTGCGTCTATCACTTGGCTCAAACGATCTTGGAAATTCATCGTCTCATCCTTGTAGAACGGATAGTACCCCGATTTGACGTAACGCTCAAAATGGTGCAGTACCTTGATGTGCTGACGGATTGTGATGTCGCGACTTATCTCGGTATGACCCGACACTATATCTTCCAACGTGTATGCCGGCAAATCCGCTACACCTTCTAATTTGAGATATTCACGAAAACTCAAGCCCTGCATCTTATATACCATACACCGACGAGACAAATCATATGTCTGTTGTATGATATCCAATGCGTTGCTACCCGTCACAACGACATGTATATCCGGATACGAATCATATATATTCTTCAGTTCTTGTGCCCAATTACCATACTTGTGAATCTCATCGAGAAACAAATGGGTCAAACCACGTGTGTAAGCGTACTCCGCTAAATCCAATAATGTGTGCGATGCGAACCATATGTGGTCCACAGAGCAATACAGCACTGTGCTTTTGTCGTCAAAAGTGCGCAATATATGCTGCATTATCATGGTCGTTTTCCCGGAACCTTTCGGGCCACGAATCAAGATAAGACGAGCGTTCCAATTGATCTCATCGTACAAATACCTCGTTATTCCAAACTGTGAATAACCCTCCAATAATCTGTAATAATAGGCTATTAACTGTTCCATATTTTACTCTTAAAAGTTAAAAACACCAACCAAATTTCACTTTGAAAAGTAAAAACGCATCCATTTTTTTTACTTTCAAAAGTTAAAAATCCGCTGCAAAGTTACTGCTTTTTTCCCATATATGCAAGAAAAAAAAGAAAAAAATGCAAAAAAAAGATTATTTTTGGGCGGAAATTGCACTTTTTTACGATTTTTCTTGCATATATCAAAAATTTGTTGTAACTTTGCAGTCGCAAAGTGTGCCGTTCGGCCGCAATGATCGATGAAACGCTTTGCACTACACTGACAAACAGTTCGTTGAACGCCAATGTGGAAGCAACCGATAGTTAACAGACGAACCACCAAATAGACAACATACAGACGAACAACATACAGATGGATCAATCAGAAGAACTGCGGATAGAGTTGCCGGAGAACGCCGGTCGTCCGCTGAAAGAGGGCGAACACTACGAGCCCATCTTGAAACCCACGAAAACGTACCCGGAAGTGACGGCCTATTCGGTCATCATGGGCGTTGTCATGGCCATCATTTTCTCGGCAGCTGCTGCCTATCTGGGGCTGAAAGTGGGACAAGTGTTCGAGGCGGCCATACCCATCGCCATCATCGCTGTGGGCGTGTCGAGTGCCACCAAACGTAAGAACGCACTGGGCGAGAACGTGATTATCCAGTCGATTGGTGCCTGTTCGGGCGTCATCGTGGCCGGTGCAATCTTCACACTGCCTGCCCTATACATCCTGCAAGCCAAGTACCCCGAGATAACGGTCAATTTCATGCAGGTGTTCATGTCATCGCTGCTCGGCGGCTGTTTAGGCATCCTCTTCCTCATCCCGTTCCGCAAGTATTTCGTGCAGACAAAGCACGGCGAGTACCCGTTCCCTGAAGCTACGGCCACCACGCAAGTGCTGGTGTCGGGTGCGCAGGGCGGCAGTCAGGCCAAACCCCTCATCTGGGCAGCGGCAGTGGGCGGCATCTACGATTTTCTCGTATCTACCTTCGGCCTGTGGGTAGAAACACTCTCCACCCGCATGACCGTTTGGGGCGAGGCTCTGGCCGCCAAAACCAAGCTCGTCTTCAGCATGAACACGTCGGCAGCAGTACTCGGACTCGGATACATCATCGGCCTCAAGTATGCAGCTGTCATCTGTGCCGGCTCGTTCTTCGTCTGGTGGGTACTGTTACCTATACTGGGTAGCATGCCGGGCATGGATGCGGTCGATGCCACTGTCCTCTTCAAAGATTATGGTCGCAACATCGGCATTGGCGCAATCGCCATGGCAGGACTGATTGGCATCGTGAAGAACCGCTCCGTCATCGGTAGCGCTTTCGGGTTGGTCAAGCAAGAGTTTGGCAGCCGCAACAACCCACAGCAGCGCGCAAACATCCTCCGCACCGAGCGTGACCTCTCGATGAAATTCATCGCCATTGCCGTAGTGGCTGCACTCATCATCACCCTCGTCTTTTTCTGGGTAGGTGTTCTCCATAACTTCGTTCAAGCACTCGTTGCTTTTCTCGTTGTGGCAGTCATCTCTTTCCTCTTCACCACTGTTGCGGCAAACGCCATTGCCATCGTGGGTTCTAACCCCGTCAGTGGCATGACGCTGATGACGCTCATCGTGGCATCCGTGGTCTTCGTGGCCGTCGGGATGAAAGGGCCGAGCGGCATGGTGGGAGCGATGGTCATCGGCGGTGTTGTATGCACCGCGCTCGCAATGGCAGGTTCGTTTATCACCGACCTGAAAATCGGTTACTGGCTTGGCACCACGCCCAAGAAACAGGAACAGTGGAAATTCCTCGGTGTGCTGGTTTCGGCAGCCACCGTGGGCGGCGTGATGATTCTGCTCAACAAGACCTACAACTTTGCTTCCGGCGAACTGGCTGCCCCGCAGGCCAACGCCATGGCCGCCGTCATCGAACCGCTGATGTCCGGACAGGGCGCTCCGTGGATGCTCTACTTGGCAGGTGCCGTATTGGCACTGATTCTCAATCAGATGGGCGTGCCCGTACTCGCTTTTGCGCTGGGCATGTTTATCCCGTTGCAACTCAACACACCTCTGCTTGTCGGTGGTTTCATCGCATGGCTCATGGAGCAAGGTAAAGATAAAGAACTCGCTAAGAAACGCTCCGAGAAAGGAACGCTCATTGCCAGCGGTTTCATCGCCGGTGGTGCACTCATGGGCGTCGTCAGTGCCGCAATCAAGTTCGCCGGCGCAGATTGGTACATGAACGAATGGGCAACCGGTTCAGGCGCAGAAATACTCAGTATCGTCATGTACGTGGCGCTCTTCGCCTATTTCGTTGTAGCAGCAAGAAAAGTGAAGTAACATGTCGCAGACAGTCATATACATATTGATCGCGGTTTTTGTTGCGCTCTTCGCCTTCATCTACCGTTTCTTCACCAATCCGTTCTTCTTCGCGCGGGTGGTACGGTTCTTTCTCTGTTTTCGCTACCGAGCGGAGCTCCGAGGGTTCGAGCAAGTGATGAGTTCACCCAGATTCCTCATCATGCCCAACCACCCCGCATATGTTGACCCCTTCCTCCTCTTTACTGCCATATACGCGCGCAACCGCAAAGCGAGCCCGATGACCGACGAGAAATTTTTTCGCAACGCCGCGTACAGACAGATACTCAAACTCGGCGATGCTGTCATTGTGCCTGACCTCACAAAGAACCGCTCCGAGGTAGCTGTTCGGCAGGCCGCAGAGTTGGTGCATATTGCCGTAAAAGCACTCGATGAGGGACGCTCGCTCGTCTTCTATCCATCGGGGCACGTCACGCTTGATGGCAAAGAGAATATAGGCGCGCGGCGACTCGCTTTCGAGACTGTCTCCTCCATACAACTCTCACCTGCCGACAGCCCGCTCCGGCAAGTGCGACTCTTCTTACTGCGCACTCGCGGCCTGGAAACGAGCCGAACGGCAAAATCGCGGAGCAAACTGCTCGACAAAAAAGGGCATGTGCGGCAAGATGCCCTGCCATGGACGTTCACGCAGCCCAAATGGTATCAACGTCGGCACGTCACAATGCATTTCGAGGACATGACCGACACGCTCCTTGAGTGGGCTCGGCAGTACGACAAGAGCGGATTCAACCGCAAACTGGAAGAGTGGTACAACCAAACCAACGAATCACCCAAGCAAACGAATTAAAACTTTACATATTATGAAGATTTCTGACTACAAATTTGCCGGCAAAAAGGCCATTGTTCGAGTGGATTTCAACGTCCCCCTCGATGAAAACGGAAAAATCACTGACGACACCCGCATCCGCGGCGCATTGCCAACGCTCAAGTACATCCTCGACAATGGAGGAGCACTCATCATCATGTCGCATATGGGCAAACCCAAGGGCAAAGTGAACGCTAAGATGAGTCTCTCACAGATAGTAGATGCCGTCAGCGCGGCGCTGGGCGTGCCCGTTATGTTCGCACCCGACTGCGCCAAAGCACACGAAGCGGCTACATCCCTCAAAGCAGGAGAAGTGCTGATGCTCGAGAACTTGCGGTTCTACCCCGAAGAAGAGGGCAAACCCGTGGGTATCGACAAAGAAGACCCGGCATACGATGAGGCCAAGAAAGAGATGAAAGAGCGCCAGAAAACGTTCGCCAAGACGCTCGCATCGTACGCCGACTGCTACGTGATGGACGCGTTCGGAACGGCTCATCGCAAGCATGCATCCACGGCCGTCATTGCCGACTATTTCGACCAAGACAACAAGATGCTCGGCTTCTTGATGGAGAAAGAAGTGGCAGCTGTCGATGCAGTCCTCTCCGACATCAAACGTCCGTTCGTGGCTGTCATGGGCGGCTCGAAAGTGTCAAGTAAGATAGGTATCATCGAGAACCTGCTCGGCAAGGTCGATAAACTGATTCTCTGCGGTGGCATGACATATACGTTCAGCAAAGCACACGGCGGCGAGATAGGCGGTTCTATCTGCGAGAACGACAAACTGGACGTGGCTCTCGGTGTAGAGGAACTGGCCAAAAAGAACGGCGTCGAACTGGTGATGGCACCCGATGCTGTCTGTGGTGACAGTTTCTCCAACGATGCTAATCGTAAGGTGTTCCCATCGGACGCTATTCCTGCCGGATGGGAAGGGATGGATGCCGGCCCCGAAGCACAGAAACGCTTTGCCGATGCTCTACGTGGTGCAAAGACCATCCTCTGGAACGGTCCTGCAGGTGTCTTTGAGTTCGACAATTTCTGCGAGGGCAGTCGCGCCATTGGCAACGCCATCGCTGAAGCAACCGCTAACGGCGCTTTCTCCCTCATCGGTGGTGGCGACTCTGTGGCATGCGTCAACAAGTTCGGACTGGCCGACAAAGTGTCGTATATCTCCACCGGTGGCGGCGCACTGCTCGAAGCAGTCGAGGGCAAAGTGCTCCCGGGCGTTGCGGCAATAAAAGGCTAAACGACAAACAGTACAAACCATTATCTACAGAATAAACAATAAACACAGAGAATATGGAAATTGTAGGAAAAGTTATTCAAGTTCTCCCGTTGCAACAAGGCATTAGTAGCCGTTCGGGCAATCCATGGACCATCAAGACATTCATTATTGAGACGCAAGAGAACTACCCGCGAAAGGTGGCGATTGAAATCTTCGGCGACCAGCGTATTGCCGACAATCCTGCCGAAGTGGATCAGATAGTTACCATCAGTTTCGACCTTGAGAGCCGCGAGTTCAATGGTCGTTGGTACACCAGTGTCCGCGCATGGAAAGTGCTGCAAGGCGTTCAGACTCAAGCTGTTCAGCAACCGCAGCCCGTTCAGCCCGTTCAGCCTGCTCAGCCCACGCCGATGGCGACACAAGGGATGGGTGTTCCCGTCCAAGCACCCGCTGCGCCTGTGACGAGTACGTTCGACGCAGTGGCCGAACAGGGTGACGACACCGATCTACCCTTCTAAACCGAGCGAGTCGTGAAGAAGCGAACCGGTTGGTTGATAGTGTTTCTGCTCATCCTCGCGGCGGGCATCACCTTGTGTGTTCTCCGCTGGGATGCGTGGTTCACTAACCCTGCCGAGCCGCTCTACGACGTACCTGCCGAGCCGCACAACATCGTCCTCACGTTCGGGGCAGATGCCGCCACCGAGCGTTGCATCTCTTGGCGTGCAGGGCAAGACGCCACGCTCGTTTCGCGACTACTGCTCACCAACAAGCAAAACGGGATAACGGACACTTTTCCCGCTGTGTCTGCCTTAGTCGCCTCACGCAGCGGCGAGGCCGTGTTCCACCAAGTGCAGCTCAACGCTCTCCGTCCGGGCAGATACGCCTATACTGTCGAGACGGGCGGGCGACGCTCGCAACAGCAGCACTTCGAAGTGCCGGACTACAGTTCAGACCGCGACACGTTTCTCCTCTTCGGCGACTTACAGTACACCGCGCTCGACGAGGCCACCCGTTTCATGGAGACGGCGTTCATGACCGTCCCTGAGGTCGATTTCTGCGCATATATCGGAGACATCATCGAGCGACCTACTGACGACTACTGGCAACTCTTCTTCTCCTCCATGGACGGTCGAACTGCCTGCTTACCGCAAGTGGCAACACTCGGCAACCACGAGTACCTGAAAGGTGTTCGCAAGCATTACGATGTCCGCTGGCCGTACATCTTCGTCAACCCCGAGAATGGTCCGGAACGCTTTCTCGGTCGCTCGTTCTTCGTTGATTTCCCCTTCATGCGCCTCATCGTTCTCGACACCGACGCGCTGCAACGTGTCTCTGACTACACCGTTCTCCGCACCTGGCTCACACAAGTGCTGCACTACGAATCGACCCAGTGGAACCGCACGGACAAACAGAACGACCGATGGAAAGTGGTGCTGATGCATCATCCCGTCTATTCGGCGGGCATGGGTCGCGATAATCCCACAGTGGCATGGGCACTCAGTTACGCGTTGCACCACGCCGACCTGGTGGTGGCAGGGCACGACCACAACTACGCCCGTCATCGTCATCACGGCTCAACACCCGCTTTCGTCATTCTCTCGTCCAGTGCCAAATCGTACTTACCCAAATGCAGTCCTGTGGAGGAGCGACTTGGCAGCAACCACGCTTTCTTCTCGCGGGTGATTATCGATGACGATACGTTGGCGATGCGCACCTATCTCGTGGACTCACTGTCCGGACCATTGGTGTACGACGACCTCCTCTTCGTCAAGAACGGCGATGAGACAACCGTGCTGCAAGCCGACTCACTTCCTGCCGAACGGCTCGAACTGCCGGCACGATACGAGGGACGCAGCGACATGAGTGTCCGTCGCTTCCTTAACCGACGCAACGCCCGCTTTGAATAGCAAGACCGACGCCATAGTACTCCACCTTGCTCCGCATAGCGAGAAAGCATCGCTACTCCACCTCTACACCCGCCAACACGGGCGCACACTTCTCCTCGTCTATGGGCGACATAGCCGCAAAAACAAGGGCGTTCAAGCACTGCTCGAACCCCTGTCTATCCTGCACGTCGAAGCGGTGATGCACGACAATGGCACAATCGGTCAACTGCGCGAATGTTCGCTTGCGTACGTCCCGACGCGGCTCCTTTTCGACAACAACCGCCGCTGCGTGGCACTCTTCATCGCCGAGATGCTCAGTCGTACCCTCTCTCACCCGCAACAAGACGAGATGCTCTACGATTTTCTTGTGGAGACTATCCGCGAACTGGACACGTGCGATGACCCGCAGAACGCACACATCCGTTTCCTCATCCATTATGCCGCGATACTGGGATTCGCCATCGATTTCACTGACCCCGAGAACCAAGCCCTCGCAGTCCTGCAACCGCTACTCTCGCAACCGCTGAGCCGTTTCCCGCGCAAAGCGGCCCTGCACGCACTGCTCGACTACTACAGCCGGCACGTGCCTGATTTCACAATGCCTAACTCACTGCCCGTACTCGAAGCGGTCTTCAACGACTGAACTCTAATTTCTGTTGGGGAAAGACGACGAGCACGTTGCGATGCTTGAAATGCTTGCGAAGCTCTTCAGGCACGTGGGTCATGTGCGAATGGAAAGAGATGGTGGATGGTCGTGCCTGCACCACCACCAAGAGGTCGTTCTGGGCCATCGTCTTTGCGATGCGCGGCAGAACAGTCCAGTCGGTCATTACCTCTTGCGTCACGTTGGAGTGCGTCTGCGTGACGATTGCAGCCACCATGTGCCGCCAGTCGCTGTAACCGAACTCTTTCTGCGCATGCTCGGGAGCGAGGATGCGGATGTTGTTGATGGTCTTCAGTGGTTGGATGGTATGCAAGAACCAGAGTCCCTGCCCGGCACTGGTGAGCAGCGGATGGAGAGCTCCGTAACCATCTGACTCATCGTCCGGCAAACCGGCGATGATATGGGTGATCTGCTCGGCCTCAGCGATTGCGAGGATGCCATTGGAGATATTCACTGCTAACTGGGTATGAATGCTCATCCGGTGATCTGTGGCGGCACTGATACGCGCTACTCGCTCTAAGTGTTGCTCCACTTGCCGCCGCTCTTCGGGTCTGCGAATGACTGCCATCGCATGCAAGGCGTTCTGCCTGTCGGCCACCATTGTGGCCAGTTCCACCAAAGCGGGACTGTTCTTGGGGTTGGCGATGGGCAGTAAGATACGTGCGGGCGAGACGGGCATCGGGGCGGAGATGTCATCGAGTGCCACGTGCTTGGCAGCAGATTCCGTGACGAACGATGAGATGGCGCACGTGACGAGAATCATGATGACGGTGGCGTTGAGGATATTCACATCGAAAAGACCCGCATCAAAAGCTATTGTCACCATTGCGAGCGAGCCTGCTGCTTTGGCAGAGGAGAGTCCGAAAGTGAGAGCCCGCTCATGGCTCGTAAGGCGGAACGATTTTTGTGCCAACCATGCGGCCAACCATTTGCCGAGCAGCGTAGCGATGCAGATGCCCAACGTAACCATCAGCACTGTCCCCGCGCCCGACGATGTATTGGGGAAAGAGACGAGCAGCCCGACCGAGACGAGGAAGATAGGGATGAAAAGGGCGTTCCCGACAAAATGAATCTTGTTCATCAGCGGCGAGAGGTTAGGAATCTGTCGGTTGAGTGCCAGTCCTGCCAGAAAAACGCCGAGCACGGGTTCGAGGCCGGCTAACCATGCCAACACGCCCGCTATTGCGGCCATCAGGATGACGAACGTGAACTCCACAATCGGGTCGTTGAAACGTTTGAACACCTGTTCGGCGAGTCGAGGCGTGAGGTAGAAAAGGGTGACGAGCATCACGACCGAGCCGAGTCCCATCCGCAACCACAGCATTGCTCCGCTGTTGCCGTGAACGGTGGAGGTCATCACGGCCAACACCACCATTGCAGCCGTCACGGCCACGACAGTACCACCGATAATCAAGCTCACCGAACGGTTACTCTGGATATTGTACCGACTGACCACAGGGTACGTGAGCAGCGTGTGACTGCCGAGCATTGCCCCCAGCAAGACCGATGCGTGAGTAGGGTAGTGCAGCCCCCGGAAACTGACGGCAAAACCGAGCAATGCGGGCAGAACGAACGTATATACGCCGAAGAGCATACTCCCCCATTTCTCGCGATGCAAGTCGCTCAGGCTAATCTCTATCCCCGATGTGAACATCAGATACAGCAACCCGAAATTGCCCAGCGTAGCGATAGTGTCCGTCCGTTCGACCCATCCGAGACACTGTGGCCCGATTAGCACGCCCGCGAGGATAAGACCTACGATGGATGGCAGGTGCAGCTTCTCGCAGAGGATGGGAACTGCGAGGATAATCAGCAACAAGATAGCAGCAGTAATGAGCGGATGAGTAATCATAAGAAGGGTGCGGTGCGACTTTGTTTAGAACGTTTCACTTGTTGCGGAGTGCCGGATGCCACGATGAGCCCGCCGTCTCGTCCACCCTCAGGTCCCAAATCGATGAGGTGGTCAGCAGCGTGAATCACATCGAGATTGTGCTCAATGACGATGATGGTGTTGCCCTTATCCACGAGTTTCTGCATGACGCCAAGCAGTACACGGATGTCCTCGAAATGCAGTCCGGTAGTGGGCTCATCGAGGATATAGAGTGTCTTGCCGGTAGATGGACGCGCCAGTTCGGTGGCCAGCTTGACGCGCTGTGCCTCACCGCCGGAGAGCGTGGTGGCCGATTGCCCGAGCTTGAGGTAACCCAGTCCGACGTCTTGCAACGTCTTGATTTTGTTCAAGATATGTGGCTGTACATCGAAGAACTCGACAGCTTGGTTGATGGTCATGTCGAGCACGTCGGCGATGTTCTTTCCCTTGAAGCGCGCCTCGAGCGTCTCGCGGTTGTAGCGTTGTCCACCACATACTTCGCAAGGCACGTACACATCGGGCAAGAACCGCATCTCTATCGTTTTGTAGCCATTGCCGCCGCACTCATCGCATCGCCCGCCTTTCGTGTTGAACGAGAACCGCCCTTGTTTCCATCCGCGTATCTTCGACTCGGGCAGTTCGGCGAAGAGTGCTCGTATATCGCTGAAGACGCCTGTATATGTGGCCGGATTGCTGCGCGGCGTGCGACCGATGGGCGACTGATCGACCGCCACCACCTTGTCGATGATACGCGCAAAATCGACCTCTTCACCGTCGGCCGTCCGTACAAAACAGCGGTCGTAGGGTAGGGGTTGACGAAGTGAGCGATAGAACCGCTGTGAGAGGATAGGATGAAGCGTTTTGTTGATGAGCGTGGACTTGCCACTGCCACTGACACCCGTGACGACGATGAAGCACCCCAGCGGAAACTCGGCCGTGACGTGTTGCAGGTTATTGCCGCAGCAACCGCTGAGAACCAGCGTGTTACCATCACCCTTACGTTTCGCGCTCTTCGGCATCGTACGTTTGCCGTTCAGGTAGTCGGCCGTGAGGGTGTCCGTCCGGAGCATGTCCTCGGGCTTGCCCTGAAAGAGAATCTTGCCGCCCAGTCGTCCGGCTTTGGGACCAATATCGACGATATAGTCGGCACTGCGCATCATCTGCTCGTCGTGCTCCACCACGATGATGGTGTTGCTCATGTCGCGCAGCTCTTTGAGTGAACGGATGAGCCGTTCGTTATCGCGCTGATGCAAGCCTATACTGGGCTCATCGAGGATATACAGTACGTTCACGAGGCGCGAACCAATCTGCGTGGCGAGACGTATGCGCTGTGCCTCGCCGCCGGAGAGCGAGTCGCTCGGGCGGTTTAGACTGAGGTACTGCAAGCCGACGGATTCCATGAAAGCGAGACGTTTGTCTATCTCTTTGATAATCTCTTCAGCGATACGTTGCTGTCGCTCGTTGAGCGTCACAATACGCAGATAATCACGCAGTTCGGTCAAGTCCATCGAGGCCAGTTCGGCGATGTTCTTGTCGCCGATGCGGAACATGAGCGACTCGCGCCGTAAGCGTTGACCATGACACTCGGGACACTCCCGAAAATCGCTCTTCGGGGCTGTTGTCTCTTCGCTTTCAGCGGGTTTGTTCGGGTCGGCAATCTTGCCCTCTAACCACGCAATGACACTCTCTTCGTCGGGCAACTCTTCATCGCCGGACGGGCCGGTGGCGACAATGCCTAACCCTCTACAACACGGACACCAACCTTGTGGGGTGTTGAACGAGAACGAGTGTGGAGCAGGGTCGGCGTACGCGATGCCGGTCGTCGGGCACATGAGTGAGCGGGAGAAATAGTGGGGCGCATCCTCATCCGTGCGGAGTACCAAGCAGAGCCCGTTACCGAGTTGCATGGCATGACTGACCGAGTCGATGATGCGCTTGCGGTCATCGTCTGTCGTGGTCGTCACTGCCAAGCGGTCAACCACCACCTCAATGCTGTGGTTCTTGTAGCGATCGACCCGCAACCCCTGCACCAACTCCTTAATCTCGCCATCTACGCGGACGTACACGAACCCTTTCTTGCGCGTCTGCTCAAAGAGCTCTTTGAGCAGACGCGCAAGAAAGGG
>CALAUY010000052.1 GCA_937892015.1 uncultured Bacteroidales bacterium
ATCGTGATGTGACTGGAGTTCAGACGTGTGCTCTTCCGATCTGAGCAGCTCGTTCTCGTCGTATTCCGGTGCGAACTTATGCTCCGCATTGAATACCGATGTACATTTCTTGAATACAATGCTTTTCACTTTTCCCTTTTCACCTTTCACCTCTTTAGGTCCCCATCCCGGATTGATTACCACTCCGTCTTCACGTGCTTCATGGCGCTCTGTCGGTGAAGCGGGCATGATATCTTCGGTTTCAAGAGAGAGCATGGTGACGCTCTCTGCACCGCTCCGCATAGCCACGCGTGCTGCATCGATAGCCACATTACCGCCTCCGACAACCACCACTTTTCCGCTTACTTTCTGCTTACCGCAGTTGGCTTGGTGCAAGAAGTCTATAGCAGTTGTTGTGCCTTTCAATGTCTCGCCTTCGATACCCGGCAAACGACCGCCTTGGCAACCGATGGCAACATAGAACCCTTTGTAGCCTTGTTCACGGAGTTGCTGAATGGTAATGTCTTTGCCCACTTCAACACCGGTTTTGATTTCCACTCCGATTTCGCGCATGATGTCAATTTCGGCATCAATAATGTTTTTCTCTAATTTATATGACGGGATACCATAGCGGAGCATACCACCCGGCTGTTCGTTTTTCTCAAAAACGGTTGGTTTATAGCCTGCTACGGCAAGGTAATAAGCGCAACTCAAACCTGCCGGTCCGCCACCGATGATGGCTATTTTTTCGTCCCAACGTTCTTGTACGCTTGATGCTATATTGATTTCCGGTACGAAACGTGTCTCAGCATTCAAGTCCTGTTCGGCAATGAATTTCTTTACGGCGTCGATAGCAATAGGCTTATCAATGGTGCCTCGCGTGCAGGCATCTTCGCAACGACGGTTGCAGATACGTCCACATACTGCAGGGAACGGGTTCTCGCGTTTGATGAGTTCGAGTGCCTCGCGGTATTTGCCTTCTGCGGCTTTTTTCAGATAACCCTGTACGGCGATATGTGCCGGACAAGCGGTCTTACACGGTGCCGTGCCGGTGGGGTAGCAGTTGATGCGGTTCTTGTCGCGGTAGTCCTCGTCCCATTTTTCCGGGCCCCATTTGGAGGCGTCAGGCAGTTCGTGCTTGGGATACCGGATGGGACCGCTGTGGGTGCAGAGTTTCTGGCCCAGCTTGACGGCGCCGGAGGGGCAGTATTCCACGCAGCGGCCGCAGGCCACGCATTTCTCCGGAGTGACTTCGGCCACATAGGCGCTGCGGCTCATGTTGGGCGTATTGAACAGCTGGGAGGTGCGGAGGGCGTTGCAAATCTTGACGTTGCAGTTGCAGATCGCAAAGATTTTGTTCTCCCCGTCGATGTTGGTAATCTGGTGGACGAACCCGTGGTCCTCGGCTTTGCGGAGGATGGCGATGGCCTCGTCGTAGGTGATGTAGTGGCCCCGGTCGGTCTCGGCGCAGTAGTCCGCCATGTCGCCCACGCCGATGCACCAGTCGCGGTAGTCGTCGGCGCAGCCTTCGTCCATCTGCTTGCGGCCGTAGCGGCAGGAGCAG
>CALAUY010000053.1 GCA_937892015.1 uncultured Bacteroidales bacterium
ATCCCCCTCCCCTACCTTAGGGGAGGAGTAAAGCAACAAAGAATAAAGCAATATAAGGTAAATCGTTTATTAACAATTAAAAGCAAAGAAGAAATGGTACAAAGTGTAGCAAATTACGTCGAGGACTTTATGTCGGCGTTGGAGAGTAAGAATCCGGGTGAGCATGAGTTTCATCAGGCAGTTCGTGAGGTATTGGAGAGCGTTGCTCCGTATTTGTTAGAGTCGCCTCACTTGATGAAGGCGAAGATTATGGAGCGGATGGTGGAGCCGGAGCGTGTGATTATGTTCCGCGTGCCGTGGTTGGACGACAAGGGCGAGGTTCAGGTCAATCGTGGTTTTCGTGTTCAGATGAACTCGGCGATAGGTCCGTACAAAGGTGGCTTGCGTTTTCATGCAAGCGTTAACCTGTCCATCATGAAGTTCTTGGCCTTTGAGCAGACGTTTAAGAACGCGTTGACGACGTTGCCGATGGGAGGAGCCAAAGGAGGTTCGGACTTCAATCCTCGTGGCAAATCGGATGGTGAAGTGATGCGTTTCTGTCAGTCGTTTATGACTGAGCTTCAGCGCCATATAGGTCAGGACACGGACGTACCGGCCGGCGATATCGGTGTAGGAGGGCGTGAGATAGGTTACTTGTTTGGTCAGTACAAACGTATCCGTGATGAGTGGACAGGTACGTTGACGGGCAAGTCGTTGTACTGGGGCGGCAGTTTGATGCGTCCGGAGGCCACGGGCTATGGAGCGTGCTATTTTGCTGAGGCGATGTTAGCTACTCGTGGCGAGAAATTCTATGGTAAGACGGTCTGTATCTCGGGTTCGGGCAATGTGGCGCAGTATGCCGCCCAGAAAGCGATGCGGTTAGGAGCCAAAGTGGTGACACTGTCTGATTCTGACGGGTTTGTGTATGATGCGGATGGTTTGACGGAAGAGAAGTTGGAATATGTCTTCTTCTTGAAGAACGTACTGCGTGGTCGTATCCGCGAGTATGCGGAGAAGTATCCATCGGCACAGTATTTCCCGCACGAGCGGCCATGGCGAATAGCGTGTGATATAGCTATGCCTTGCGCTACGCAGAACGAGATAGAGGCGATAGATGCTCAGCATCTGTTGGATGGTGGTTGCCAATGCGTATGCGAAGGGGCAAATATGCCGACGACGCCCGAGGCCATCTCGCTGTTCTATAAAGCACGTATCTTGTATAGTCCGGGCAAAGCGAGCAATGCGGGGGGTGTGGCCACCTCGGGGTTGGAGATGACGCAGAACTCAATCCGGCAGAGTTGGACGGCAGAGGAAGTAGATGCTCATCTGCGTCGGATCATGGCAGATATTCACGCAGCGTGCATCAAGTACGGCACGGAAGGTGACGGCTACATCAACTACGTTCGCGGAGCAAATATCGCGGGCTTCATCAAGGTGGCCAATGCGATGCTGGAGCAGGGCATCTGCTGATGTACAACATTGACTGAAAAACAGACAGATATGAAAAAGAAGTTTTTGTTAGCCGGCGCGATAGTGCTGGCAGTGTTGAGCGGTTGCACAGTTTTACAGCAGGCAATTGCGATGAAAGACTGCAAATATGCCTATAGCAGCATGTCAGACATCACGTTTATGGACATGAAAACGAGTGAGTTAGCCACGTTCACGGGTGCGGCGAAGTTGGCGATGGGTTTGTTGGGCAACTCGCCCGCTCCATTGGGTTTCACGGTACACTTGAACGTCACGAACCCGAATCAGACGACCGCAGCGATGGAGAGTCTGTACTACAAAGTGAGTCTTGACAGTGTAGAAGTGGCCGATGGAGCGAGTACGGAACCGTTCTCGGTGGCCGGTGGCAGTCAGGCTGACCTGCCCTTGAAGATCAATGTCGATGTGAAGAATCTGCTTCAGTCGGACAAACGTGCGACCATCACGAAAGTGGTGCGTAATCTGGTGGGAGTGTCGGACGAGCCGACAATGGTGAATGTGCAGCTGAAGCCAACCATTCGCATGGGCAATGCGCAGCTGACATCGCCTGTATATATCCCCATTTCATTCGAGTACAGTGGCAAAAAAAGCAACAATGTGACAGCCATGAACTGACAAAATGGCAGATTTGTCATACTGAAATCGATTTGGCACGGAGATTGCAATGTGGTTTTCAAAATGACAAACAAAAATTTGAACATATGCAAAACATCAAGCCATTGGCAGATCGCGTTTTAGTAAAACCGGCTGCCGCAGAAGAGAAAACCGTTGGTGGAATTATTATCCCTGACAGTGCAAAAGAGAAGCCGTTGCGCGGTTCTATTATAGCCGTGGGCAAAGGCACAAAAGACGAAGAGATGGTGCTGAAGGCCGGTGACCAAGTACTGTACGGCAAGTATGCCGGGACAGAACTGGAGTTGGAAGGCGAGAAGTACCTGATAATGCGTCAGAGCGATGTGCTGGCAATAGTCGGATAACAGACAATGGATTACCAATGAAATAACTATTCAGAATTATGGCAAAAGAAATTACATTCAATATTGAGGCTCGTGAAAACCTCAAGCAAGGCGTTGACAAACTGGCCAATGCAGTGAAAGTGACGTTGGGTCCGAAGGGACGTAATGTGATAGTCGAGAAGAAGTACGGTGCTCCGCAGATTACGAAAGACGGCGTAACCGTAGCGAAAGAAGTGGAGCTGGAAGATGCTTCGGAAAACCTGGGTGCCCAGTTAGTAAAAGAAGTAGCGAGCAAGACCGGCGACCAAGCCGGTGACGGAACGACGACAGCGACCGTGCTGGCGCAATCGATTATCGGTGTCGGGCTGAAGAACGTGACCGCAGGTGCCAATCCGATGGACCTGAAGCGCGGTATCGACAAAGCCGTAGCTGCTGTTGTGGCCGATATTAAGAATCAGGCCGAAGTAGTAGGTGACGATTACGACAAGATTGAGCAGGTGGCGACAGTGTCGGCGAACAACGATGCCACCATCGGCAAACTCATTGCTGACGCGATGAAGAAAGTGACAAAAAATGGCGTAATCACCATTGAGGAAGCCAAGGGAACGGACACTACGATAGAGGTAGTGGAAGGAATGCAGTTCGACCGCGGCTACATCTCGCCGTATTTTGTGACGAACACGGAAACGATGGAGGTGGAGATGGACAAACCGTACATCCTCATTCATGACAAGAAAATCAGCAACCTGAAGGAGTTGTTGCCCGTATTGGAGCCTGCCGTTCAGAGCGGTCGTCCGTTGCTTATCATCGCCGAGGATGTCGATTCAGAGGCTCTGACCACGTTGGTTGTCAATCGTCTGCGTGCACAGTTGAAGATATGTGCGGTGAAAGCTCCGGGATTTGGTGACCGCAGGAAAGAGATGCTGGAAGACATCGCTATTCTGACCGGCGGTACAGTCATCAGCGAAGAGCGCGGCATCAAGCTGGAGCAGGCAACGATTGACATGCTCGGCAGTGCAGAGAAAGTGACGGTGAACAAAGATAACACCATCATTGTCAATGGTGCCGGCGATAAAGAAGCCATTGAGCAGCGCGCAGCCCAGATCAAGGCGCAGATTGGTGCGACGAAGAGTCAGTACGACAAAGAGAAGCTTCAGGAGCGTCTGGCTAAGTTGTCCGGCGGAGTAGCAGTGCTGTATGTAGGTGCCGCATCCGAAGTGGAGATGAAGGAGAAGAAAGACCGTGTGGATGATGCGTTGAGTGCAACGCGCGCGGCCATAGAAGAAGGAATCGTTCCGGGTGGCGGAGTGGCATATATCCGTGCACAGGACGCGTTGAAAGACGTGCAAGTGGAGAATGAGGACGAGAAGACGGGTGTTGAGATTATCCGTCGCGCAATAGAAGAGCCTCTTCGCCAGATTGTTTTCAATGCGGGCAAAGAAGGTGCTGTTGTCGTGCAGAAAGTGCGTGAAGGCAAAGGCGATTACGGGTATAATGCTCGCAAAGACGAGTACGAGAATCTGCTGGCAGCCGGTGTTGTTGACCCTGCAAAAGTGGCTCGTGTGGCCTTGGAGAATGCAGCATCCATCGCAGGTATGTTCCTCACGACCGAGTGCGTCATCACGGAGAAAAAAGAGGACAATCCCGTGCCGGCAATGCCTGCCGGCGGAATGGGCGGCGGAATGATGTAAATCGTTTCGTGGATTAGTTTGGCACAGTTCTTGTTTGACTAAAATTGTGATTAAAAAAAAACATTTTTATGCTAAAAAAGAACATGCTAACGGTAATGTTTGGACTGTTGTTGGCGTTCGCGCCGATAGCAGCCCAAACTCGTACAATACAAGGCCGTGTGGTTAATCAGGCGAACGGCGAGTTGCTGGAGATGGCAACCATTCGGCTGTTCACCTACTCTACTGATGGTAAGGATTCGACCTTAGTGCAAGGCATGCAGACGGACGTTAACGGCGCATTTTTCCTGAAAGTCAAAGACGGAAAATATTCGCTGATTGTGTCGAATGTGGGCTATTTCCCGAAGAAATTGCCGGTGAATGTAGCCGGCAAAGATGTGAACCTGAAGAGCATTTCGCTGAAGGAAGATGTTCAGGCGTTGGGCGAAGTGCAGGTTCGTGGAACGGCAGCGGAGATGACTGTTCGCGGCGACACACTGGAGTACAACACGTCGGCGTATAAAGTGAATGAGAACGCGATGGTGGAAGACCTGCTGAAGAAGATGTCCGGCGTTCAAGTGGATGCAGATGGCAAAGTGACCATCAATGGCGAGGAGGTGAAAGGTGTACGCATTGACGGGAAGAAATTTTTCGGCGATGATGTGCAGATGGCCACAAAAAATATACCTGCCGACATGGTGGACAAAGTGCAGGTGATAGACGAAAAATCCGACATGGCGAAGTTGACCGGTATCGAGGACGACGACACGGAACGTATTATCAACCTGACACTTAAAGCGAATAAGAAGAAAGGACTTTTCGGCAATTTCAGCGGAGCATTAGGAGCGGATGCGCTTGGCGATGACCAAACAAAATTGTTCCATTATAATTATCAAGGAACAGCGGCAGAGAAGACGCAGCAGTTTTTCAACGAAGATTTTCGCTACAATGCCAATGCGTTCATGAACCTGATGCTTGGCGAGAGTCAGACGACGATTATTGCCGGTGCTAACAATACGAACGAGATGCGTACCGGCAGAGGAAGAGGCTTCCGGATGGGCAGCAATTCGGGTATCACATGGACGGAAAACCTCGGCGTGAACACGAATATTGTGATGTCTCCGACCTGGACTTTTGGTGGCGATGCATCGCTCAACCACAGCCGGAACTACACGTTGACCGACTCCGAGAAAGAGCAGTACACAGAGGGGATGACGTACAACAATTCGGACTCGACGAACAAAACAGGTCGTTCGTGGGATGCAACGATGCGTTTGGAGTTTGAGTGGCAGCCGGACTCGATGAACACGGTGCTGATTAAGCCGAACATGACCTATACGAACTCGTGGAGCGACCAAATTAATGACTTCATGTACCTGGCATTAGACTCGCAAGTGACGGATGTGTACGACACGTTGTCGTTCGGTAATCAGAAGAACGAGAGTCTGTCGCAAGAAATCAACGCGAACGTTCAAGTCATTTATAATCACAAGTTTGCGAGCAAGAAGGGGCGTAGTGTTTCGATAGATGCGCGCGGCGGTTTAACCAATACAGATGCAGGGTCGTACAATATTGCATCGGGCAGTATTGACCCCATCAATCAACATCAGACGAAGTTGTCGAACTCGTATCAGTACAGCGCGAAGTTCACGTATATCGAGCCGATTTATGGCGTCAATCATTATTTGGAGTCGAGTTTGTATTTCGGGCAGACTTATCGGACGAGTGACAAGCGTCAGTATAATTATGATTCGGCATTGGGAGACTATTCGACGGTGCTGGATACAACCTACTCCAACACCTTCAGAAACAATTTCTTTAACGAATATTTGGAGCTGAATTATCGATTCTTGAAGGACAAGTATGACCTGACTGTGGGCGTTCGTGCCAATCCGTCGCAGACATATAGCATGACCAATTATGCGAACGGCGACACAATCGAGATTAATAATTCGGTTTGGAATGTGGCACCACGCATGACTTTCAAGTACAAGTTCGGGAAGAAGGAGTTTGCTCGGATTATTTATCGCGGATATTCGCAGCAGCCCTCTGTGAGCCAGATGGAGCCGGTTAGGGACAACTCGGATGCGATGTCGGAAACGGTTGGTAATCTGGGGCTTAACCCTGCATTCAAGAACCTGTTCCGTGCGATGTATTCGCGATATAATCAGGATCGTCTGTCGTCGATTGCCGCAGGTGTTCGCGCCAATTTCACGAAAGATGCGTTAGTGTACAACACCATATACGACAACACGGGAAAGGCGTATCGTCAGACGGTCAATGCGAGCGGGACGCCGTATGATATCAGCGCAGATTTGATGTACAATACGCCCATTGTGAAGAATAGGTTGCATTTCTTCACACGAACGGAAGTGGGATATAATCAGCGTCTGGCGTATGTCAGCCACACGAACGGTTCGGTGGATACAGACAACATGCCACTGGGAGAAGAGTCGAAAACGGGTAACTGGAAAGTGAACGAGAACCTGAGTCTGCGTTTGTCGCATGATATCGTGGATTTCGGTGTCCGCGGCGATGTGACGTATTCGCGCACGAATAACAGTCAGACAACAAACATCACCAACACCGTCAATTGGGGGGTGACGGCTGATTTTACGTTCCATCTGCCGTACAACTGGTCGATTTCGACGGATATAGGCTATAACGACAAATGGGGATACAATCTGAGCGGTTCGTTGTCGGAAATCATGTGGAACGCGACGATTGAAAAGACGTGGACCAATGCCACGTTGTCGCTGAACATGAAGGATATCCTCAATCAGAAGAAGAACGTAGTGGAAACGATTGGCGAGAACTACGTACAGTATCAGCGCTTTAACACGTTGCCGACATATTTCACCCTATCGTTCACGTACAAGCTGAACAAAATGGGCGGATTGAAAGCGAAAGGTAAAGGTGCATTCATGCAGGAGATGATTGAGAGCGGTGGTAAACCTAAACCGGGAAGTGGTCCGATGGGTCCACCTCCCGGCATGTAGGAATGTTTGCGCTATGCAGTTGTTAAGTCAATGCGTGGCGCTTTTTTTATTGCATCATTGCATCATCGCATCGGCGAGTGCTTCGAGTGCGGGCAAGTCGGAATCGTGAAGTGAACTCTTGATAGAAACGATGGGCTCGACGATGGTGATGTCTTTCATCGACTGGAGCGATGTTTTGATGACACGTGCGGCTTGTGGAGCCCATGAGCCGTTTTCGAGAATGCCGACAGTGCGTTTTTGGTAGAGTTTTTGTCCGAGTTCGTGCAAGAAGAGGTGCATTGGAGGGAAGATATCCATGTCGTAAGTTGCGCAGCAGAGTACCATTTTGTTCATGCGGAACGCATCTTCGATGGCCTCGGCCATGTCGTCACGCGTGAGGTCGGTGATGGCGACTTTCGGACAACCTCGTTGGCGCAACATTTGCGCTAAAGTCTCGGCTGCGTGGCGAGTGTTGCCGTGAATGGAAGCGTACGCAACGAGGATGCCTTCTGTTTCGACATCATAGCGACACCAGATATTGTAGAGACGAATAGCGTCTGCCAACTTGTCACCATCCAACACAGGGCCATGAAGCGGCGCAATGGTCTGTATATCCAGTTTAGCGGCTTTTTCCATGACTTTGGTGACAGCTTGTCCGTATTTGCCGCAAATGTTGAAATAGTAACGTCTTGCTTCGCAAGCCCAATCATCGGCATCAGCATTATAGACTCCGAATTTGCCGAAAGCATCAGCTGAAAAGAGCGTTTTTTCTTCGGGCACATAGGTCATCATCACTTCCGGCCAATGAATCATCGGGGCAGCAATAAAACGCAGGGTCAGTCCACCAAGCGGCAGTTCGTCACCTTCTTTGATAACGAGCGTGTTCGCGGCACATATGCCGAACTGGTTCATGAGTTGGAAAGCCTGTTTGCTTGCAACCACTACCGTTTCGGGATACGTCTCAAGGAATGCATTCATCGAACCGCTGTGGTCGGGTTCCATATGATGCACAACGAGGTAATCGGGTTTGCGTCCATCGAGGCTGAGAGCCAAATGTGTTAGCCATTCTTGCTGTTTGCGCGGGTCAACGGCATCCATGACCGCTATTTTGTCAGCGAAAAGCAGGTAACTGTTGTAGCACATGCCTTCGGGCAGGTCGTATTGACTCTCGAAGAGGTCAAGGTCGGCATCGTCACAGCCAACGTACTTGATTTTGTCTGAATACATAGTTTTATGTTTTTATTTGTTATCAACTATTTACGTCGCACGGAAGTATTTCACTCAGCAGAAATATTGTGTTTTATTTGCTCCACATCTTGGGCTATTTGGTGTTGTAGCGCGTCGAGATTGTCGAAGAGCTGTTCGCTGCGGAGGTAGTGCAAGAGTTGGACAGATAGTGTTTTGCCATACAAATCTCCGGAAAAATCGGGGATGTGGAGTTCAATGGTTCGTTCTGTCCCGTTAAGTGTAGGATTGGAGCCTATGTTGAGCAGTGCTTTTCTGTCGTCAGTCTCGCAGATATACACTCCGTCCATCGGCACGATTTTCTCTTCCGGAATGAGCAGATTGGCAGTTGGGAAGCCTATTTTTCGTCCTATTTGTTTTCCCGATACTACTTTACCCGTGAGTGTGAAATGATAGCCGAGCATATCGTTCGCTTCTTCGATGTTTCCTAAGGAAATCGCCTTGCGAATGGCGGTTGAGGACGCTTTGCTTATGGGGTTTCGCGGTAATCGAACCAACTCTATCCCTACTCTATCTGCACTTTCTTGATAACGTTCGAAAGAGTCGGGATGATTGCTCCCAAAATGATGGTCGTAACCCATGACGAGGACAGACACATCATGCTCATCGTGCAGTAAGCGCATGAATTCTTCGGCCGTAAGATGACAGATTTTCTCGAACGAGAAAGTCAGTATTTGCTCTACGCCGAATGCTTTGAGCAGTTGTAGTCGCTCATCATAGGTGGTAAGCAGCGGGATGCTTCGACCATAGAGTACCCGTTGGGGATGGTCTTTGAACACCACTACGGCAGGCGTCAGGTGCTTGGATGCAGCAATAGAGACCACGTTTTCGAGCACAAACTGATGTCCGCAATGCACGCCGTCGAAGAACCCTATGGTAGCAACCAAAGCCACGCTCAAATCTTGATATAAATACGTTTGCGATAGAGCGGATGTGCAATACACCACATGAAGAGCACCAAGCTGAGTGCACAGGCCAGCGAACCACCTTTATCGCCAAAGATGGGCTGCATGCATACTTTGTACCAGAACGACCATGCGTTGTAGGCTACCTCGTGGTAGGTGAAGCGGATGGCTCCACAGATGTAAACAAAAAGAGCAGAGAGGCAGTAGATGAAGAGCGGATTAGCACCAAAACTCTCGAAGAACACACTCCAGCGCTTTTTGCCGCAGATGTCGATAATCCAAATCAGTAATGCCAGCAGTAGGCTTGCAAGTCCGCAAGTTACCAAAACGTAAGAGGCCGACCACACCGCTTTATTGATGGGAAAAGCGTAGTCGAGCAGGAAGCCGCTGAGGAGGATGATTGTGCCGAAGATGAACAGTTTATTCACTTTTTGCCAGAGGTCTTTGGTGCTCATTATCAGCATGCCGGCATATGCTCCGAGTAGTACGTGCGAGAGGCAGGGAATGGTGGATAAGATTCCTTCGGGGTCAAAAGCGATTCGCTCGCCTTCAGCATTCGTCATGTGGTACATATGGTCATCACCCAAAACTGCCAAGTCCACTTTGCCTAAGATATTGTCAGCGTTGAGTTCGAAGGAGTTGGTGACGGCAATGAGCACACAGTATGCAATGGCAAGGACTGCTGCAACCCATGGTGCATTTTTGGGCTTGAAAGTGAGGAGCAGAAGTCCTCCGAAGAAACTAACCAATCCGAGTCGTGGAAAGACTCCGAGAATGCGCATGTTTGGCAACCACCCTTTCATATACTCCCAGAAATTGTCGGCATAGATACCTCGCAGCACTCGACTGATAAAGCTCAGGCCATATGCGACGAGAAAAATCATCACCAAACGATAGCACAGTTTTCCGAACGTTTGAGTGGTGAGTCGGAAGTCGTATTTACGGTAAGAGATGTACATCGCAACGCCCATCACGAACACAAAGAACGGAAACACCAAATCAGTGGGTGTACATCCGTTCCAAGCAGCATGTCTGAGGGGTGCATATATATGTGCCCACGAGCCGGGGTTGTTGACGGTAATCATTCCTGCAATGGTGATTCCACGCAAGACATCGAGGGCTAAAAGTCGCTGATTTTGTTGCATATGAGGTTCTTTTGATTAAACAAAAGGGTGAGTGGAACAAAAGGGTGAGTGTGGATGCGTGTGTTGGACAAAAGGTTTGATGATTCAGAAAAAGAGCAGCCGGAATAGTCCAACTGCCCTTTTTCTGAATCGCGATGATTAGTCTTGATTGAGCGTGATTCGCTTGAAATCGAGGCAGGTGGCGTGTGCCTTGGCGAGGAAGTCCTTCACCGGCATTTTGTCCTCGTTGCCTACATAAATCTGGTCCATCAGGGTGTTCTCCTTGAAGTATTTCTGGAGACGACCTTGTGAAATCATCTCAATCTTCTTAGCCTGCTTCTCGAGGTTAGCTTCAGCTTCGGCAGCAGCACTGACCTTGAGTTCGCGTGCCAGTTGAGCCTGCTCGGGTGTGAGCCAACCTTTGGCGGTATTGCTCTCGATATGGTCGTCACTATCCACGTGAGCGGGGTTGATTCCTGCTTTGCGAATGACGTTCTCCACATATTTAGCAATCTCTTCGGACTTGGTTTTCTCAATATTGACAGCCAACTCGTGTGCTTTCACCTCATCGGAGATATGGTTAGCATCCAATGCGAGCGGGTTCATAGCAGCCACTTGCATCGCTACGCCGTGCACGGCCTCGTGAGGCGCATCAGGTTCGGCGAACAAGACGATGGTGGACAGTTTGTTTCCGAGGTGGTTGTATGCATCCACGCAAGCGCCGGATAAGAAAGTGTAGTCAGAGAGTTCCATTTTCTCGCCGGTAACTCCGGAGCGTTCGGTTACGAGTTCAGCAACGGTCATTCCATCCACTTTGAGAGCCTTGAGAGCCTCAAGGTCGGCCGGTTTGTTCTCCATTGCTAAATCAAGGATCTTCTTGGTGAGAGCTACAAAATCAGCGTTCTTTGCCACGAAATCGGTCTCGCACTTGAGCGCAACGATAGCGGCGAATCCATTTTCTGCTTTAGCGAGCACGCAGCCCTCAGAAGCTTCACGGTCGGAACGCTTGGCTGCGATTGCCTGTCCACGCTTGCGGAGGAGGTCCTTCGCGGCCTCAAAGTCGCCGTTAGCCTCTTCGAGTGCTTTCTTTACATCCATCATTCCTGCGCCGGTGATGTCACGCAGTTTCTTAATATCAGCTAATGATACAGCCATAATTATACAGTTTTAAATAGTTGCTTATTCAGCTTCTTTTGCTTCGGGAACAGCCTCAACGGAAGCCGGCTCTACAGGGGCAGCCTCAGCGGGAGCTTCCTTGGCTTCGGGCTTGGCCTCAGCTACTTTCTCGATTTCAGGAGCTTTGGATTTGCGAACGCGTTGACGACGCTCTTTGGGAGCGGGAGCTTCTCCGTCAGCCTCTGCCTGTGCGGCAGCAGCGTTTTCGTCGGCTTTCTCGACCTTACGTTCTTCCAGTCCTTCCTTGATAGCAGCGCAGACAGCGTCTAGAATCACTTCGATGGAGCTTGATGCGTCGTCGTTGGCTGGAATGACAAAGTCGATATTGTTGGGGTTGCTGTTGGTATCGACGATAGCAAAAACGGGAATTCCCAGACGTTGTGCCTCACTAACGGCGATATGCTCTTTCATGACGTCAACCACGAAGATTGCGGACGGCAGACGAGTCAGGTCGGCGATAGAGCCGAGGTTCTTCTCCAGTTTCTCGCGTTGGCGAACAATCTGCAGTTTCTCTCGTTTGGAGATGTTGTCGAACGTGCCGTCGTTCATCATCTTGTCGATGGAGCTCATTTTCTTCACCGCTTTGCGAATAGTGGGGAAGTTGGTAAGCATACCTCCTGCCCAGCGCTCGGTGATGTACGGCATCCCGATTTCCTGTGCTTTGGCAGCCACAGCGTCTTTGCCTTGCTTCTTGGTCGATACGAAGAGAATCTTGCGTCCGCTTTTAGCGATAGCTTTGAGAGCTTCAGCCGCTTCGTCGATTTTTACGACTGTTTTGTTGAGGTCGATGATGTGGATGCCATTACGCTCCATGAAGATATAGGGAGCCATAGCGGGATTCCACTTGCGTTTGAGGTGGCCGAAATGACAGCCGGCCTCCAACAGTTGTTCAAAATTGGTACGTGCCATTGTTTTGTTTTAGTTGTTTGTTATTAAATCTCCTTTTTGCGAGTTGCAACCCAAACGTTTCGTCTAAGCACAAGCGTCGAAACGCAAGAACCGAAAGAGGTTCTTTAGGCCACTCGCAACAATCGTCGGGTAGGCATAGTTACATCCCGACCATTTGGAGTGTTGATTTTAACGTTTGGAGAACTGGAAATGCTTGCGTGCTTTGGGTTGACCGGGTTTCTTCCGTTCTACCTCGCGAGCATCGCGGGTAAGAAAACCTTCAGCTTTGAGTGCAGGCTTGTCCTCAGGATTGATTTTAACGAGAGCGCGGGCAATAGCCAAACGCAGGGCTTCAGCTTGTCCTTTGAATCCGCCGCCGTCCAAGTTCACCTTGATATCGTATTTTTCAGCAACACCGAGTTTGTTCAATGGTTGCTTAACGATGAACTGAAGGATGGAAGAGGGGAAATATTGTTCAAGCGGTCGTTTGTTGATAGTAATCTGACCATTACCTTCACTTACGAAAACGCGTGCAACAGCAGCTTTGCGTCGTCCGAGTGCATTAATTACTTCCATTGATTCTGTTATTTAAGGGTGTTGATGTCAATTTGTTTTGGCTGTTGTGCCTGCATATTGTGCTCTGCACCTGCAAACACGAAGAGATGTGTGATGATACGTTCTCCGAGGTGGTTTTTAGGGAGCATGCCACGAACCACTTTGCGAATCCATGCTTCAGGGCTCTTGGCGAGCATTTGCTCGGGAGTGGTAAAACGTTGTCCGCCCGGGTAACCGGTGTAGCGTACATACTGACGATCTGTCATTTTCTTGCCGGTCAATTTTACTTTGGCGGCATTGATAATAATCACGTTGTCACCACAATCTTGGTTGGGAGTGAAGTTCGGTTTGTACTTGCCTCGGAGGATCTTAGCCACCTTGGAGCACATACGCCCGAGCACTTGTCCCTCAGCGTCGATGACAACCCATTCTTTCTGTTTCAGCGCATCTTCTCTGCTTACAGAAACGGTTTTCAAACTTAAAGTGTTCACTTTTTTGTTGTTTTTAAGGCTCGACCTATAGACATCTTTTACACTACACAGCCGAGCGAGTTAGTAATAATTTTCTGCTTTCTAATCATGTTTATGTAGGAGCACAGCATCCCCATTGTTAGAAATCGGGTGCAAAGGTACTGCTTTTTTTTCAAATATGCAAGTTTTTTCGTCATTTTTTTCAAAAAAAGTGCTATTTTCTGCCCAAGGAGGCGTAAAATCGTTACAAACGGTGTCTTTCCAGAGCTCAAAATGCAACGGCCGAGTGTGTTCGTCAATCCATTTTTGCCAATCGTTTTCTTTTTTGAGTGTTCGCACTTTGGTCTTATACTCCACAGCATCAGCATTGAGTTGTTCGTACCGTTCTTGGTCTTTTTTGAGTTGTTCCACCACCTTGGGATAGACTCGGTTGAAGAGTAGCGGGTGGTCGGTGTACCAGACGAGTGACGAGTCGAACTGTGCCTGCGTGACGTGATGTTTTTCAAGCACATTGAGGTAGTAGGCCGACGTCTCGTAGTCGTGTCCGTAGTTGTATCCTACAGCTTGCAGGATGCCCTCGGTCTTGTGGAGGTCGTAGAGTAAAGCCTGCATCTTGCGCTTGGAGAGGATGCCGTCGGGACGAATCGTGCAACCGCAGAGCAGCAGCACGCAGAGGAATCCTATGAGCCGATTATTTTTCAACGTCGGGAGTCTCCTTTTTGCTTAGCGTGTCATTCAGATCCTTGCGATAGAAGAGCAGAATAAGAATGACCGCAACGGTTATTGCCGAGTCGGCGAGGTTGAAGACCGGTCTGAAGAACAGTACCTCTCCTGCCGAGTTGGTAATGAGCGGGAAATAGAGCATATCGACCACTTTTCCGTAGAAGAACGGAGCATACCCGTCTCCTATGGGTACGAGGTGCGCTACTTCGCAGAGTGAAGACTGCGAGAAGATGAGTCCGTAGAACATGCAGTCGATAATGTTACCAAGTGCACCGGCAGTGACGAGGGCTATCATCACCAAGTAGCCTGTGCGGGCGTTTTTCTTCACAAGGCAGACCATGTACCACACCAGCAGTCCGACGGCAACGATGCGGAAGAGAGTGAGGAACAACTTATCGAACCACTCAATCCCGAAAGCCATGCCGTCGTTCTCAATAAAACAAATCTGCCACCACGGGAAGATTTGCACGGTCTCACCGAGGGTAAAATGGAGCTTAATGTATATTTTCAGCACTTGGTCGAGTAGTACGATAAGCAAGATAATGCCGGATATCAGCCACCCTTTTTGCGCATGGGTCATGGTTCGCGTCATAGTCCGAAACATTGTTTAATGTCGTCCACGCGGTCGAGTTTTTCCCACGTGAAGAGTTCCACTTCTTGTTCAAAAGGCTTGCCGTTGCCGTCAACGAACATTTTCTTGACGCGCTGTGGTGTACGCCCTACGTGTCCGTATGCGGCTGTCTCTGTGTAGATAGGTTTGCGCAGGCCCAGCATCTGTTCGATGGCGTAGGGTCGCAGGTCGAAGAGTTGACCTATGCGTCGCGCTATCTCTCCGTCGCTCATCCCTACCCTTGCCGTACCGTAGGTGTTGACATTGAGCGAGACAGGTTCGGCCACACCGATGGCATAGCTGACCTGCACGAGTACTTCGTGACAAACGCCGGCAGCAACGAGGTTTTTGGCGATATAGCGTGCCATGTAAGCTGCCGAGCGGTCAACTTTCGACGGGTCTTTACCCGAGAAAGCGCCACCTCCGTGAGCTCCACGACCGCCATAGGTATCGACGATAATTTTCCTGCCGGTCAATCCCGTATCGCCATGAGGTCCCCCGATGACAAACTGTCCTGTGGGGTTAACCAGCAGCTTGTAGTGGCTGTTGGCGACGAGCTCGGCATAACGGCTGTCACGCGAGAGAATGCGAGGGATGAGTATCTCCTGCACGTCGTTGCGTATCTGCTCTTGCGTAACGCCCGGGTCATGTTGAGTAGAGAGTACGATAGTGTCGATGCGGAGCGGATGCCCGTTGTCATCGTATTCGATGGTAACCTGGCTCTTCGAGTCGGGTCGCAGATAGGTCATGAGTTTGCCCTCCTTACGTATGCGCGCGAGCGTATATACTAAGGTGTGTGCAATGTCGAGTGTGAGGGGCATGTAGTTATCGGTCTCATCGGTGGCGTAACCGAACATCATGCCTTGGTCGCCTGCTCCCTGCTCAATAGCTTCCGAGCGCGACACGCCCATGTTGATGTCCGACGACTGCTCATGCAGGGCGGTGAAGATACCGCAACTCTCGGCTTCAAACTTGTACTCCGACTTGGTGTATCCAATGTCGGCAATCACTTTGCGTACTATCTGCCCCACGTCGATGTAGCAGTTGCTGGTCACCTCTCCGGCAAGCACCACTTGTCCGGTGGTAACTAACGTCTCGCAGGCTACATGGCTCTGCGGGTCATTGGCCAGGAAATTGTCCAATATAGCGTCGGAGATTTGGTCTGCCACTTTGTCGGGATGACCCTCCGAGACTGATTCTGATGTGAATAAGTATGCCATGTTAGTGTAGTATTTTATAAATTAGTTCTTTCCAAATATCCGCCTCGTTGCTTGCGTTGGGGTAGTCGATTCCTTTGGAGCGTGCATCTGCCTCGCGAATGTGTCCGATGGCCCGAAAAACCTGCATCTTCGTATATTTGCGCGAGGCGGCTTGGTAGTCGCGGATGGCGTAGGGAGCCACGCCCAAGGCCGAGGCTGCATTGCGGTCGCTCTTGTCGGGCAGATAGAGGTAAATGAGCAGGTTAGAGAAGAAACGGAAGAGCAGGGGCAACTCCTTGATGATGATGTGGTCTTTGGGGTTGTCAGCGAAATAGTTGACGATGCGGTTGGCCTTGACAACGTCGCGCTCGATGAGAGCACGTTGCAACTCAAACCCGTTGAAATCTTTGCTGATGCCGATGTTGCGCTCCACCATGGCAGCATCGATGAGGTGCGTTCCCTCGGGCAAACCGCTCATCAGTTTCTCCAGCTCTTTCTCGATACGGCTCATGTCGGTGCCGAGCGAGTCGGCGAGAATCTGCACCACGCTCGGCTCAACTTGCAGGTTTTTCTCGCGGATGAGGTCAACAATCCACTTGTTAATCTGGTAGTCGCGCAACTTGACCGACTCCATGTAGTAGTCGGTTTTGGCGAGATCCTTAAAAGCTTTGAGTCGCGCGTCGGGCTTATTTTTATAGCAGATGACGAGGATGGTGGAGGGCATGGGATTCTGCCAGTAGAGCTCGAAATTCTCCCATTTCTTGAGGGCTTGTGCCTCGCGCACGATGATGACTGTTTTGTCGCCCATCATGGGATATTGTCGTGCGTAGGAGATGACGCGCGCTATCTCGTCGATGTCGCGCCCGTAGAGCACTTGTTGGTCGAACGAACGGGCGGTTTCGTCCAGCACTTCCTGCTCGATTTTCGATGCCACTTTGTCGATGAAATACGGCTCTTCGCCTGCCAAGAAATAGACAGGCGAATACTGCTTTTTCTGCAGTCTCAACATTATTTGCTCGTAGGTCAGCAATGGCGTGACTGTTTTTAGTCGAATCGAAGGTGCTTAACGGTGCGGCTGCCGGTCTGAAGACTGGTGAGTGACTTGATGCCCATCTTCAGGTGATCTTCGGCATAGGTGGCCGTCGTAATCTTGTCCGTTGCGGCTGTTTTGATGCCGTCTTTCTGCAGAGGCATGTCGCTGACGAGCAGGAGCGCTCCGGTGGGAATACTGTTATGAAAACCGACGACGAAGAGCGTGGCTGTTTCCATATCGACGGCCTGCGCGCGCGTGTTCTTAAGAAGGTCACAGAAAGCGAGGTCGTGCTCCCAGACTCGCCGGTTGGTGGTATAGACTGTGCCCGTCCAGTAATCGTAACCGAAATCGCGGATGGCGGACGAGGTCGTTCGTTGTAGTTGGAAAGCAGGCAACGCCGGCACTTGCGGCGGGAAATAGTCGTCGGACGTTCCCTCCCCGCGAATGGCCGCGATGGGCAAAATAAAATCGCCCACTTTGTTCTTGTCCCTCAATCCCCCGCATTTGCCGAGGAAAAGGACGGCTTTGGGTTGAATGGCGCTCAGCATGTCCATGATCATCGCGGCGTTGGGGGAACCCATGCCGAAATTGATAATGGTGATGTTGTTCGAGGTGGCGGAAATCATGTTGGCACTCTCGCCCTCCACCTCAACGCCGAACATCTCAGCAAACATACGGACGTACTTGTTGAAGTTCGTCAGCAGGATATACTCACCGAAAGAGTCGAGCGTCTTGCCGGTGTATCGTGGAAGCCAATCCGTTACAATATCTTTTTTTGTGCGTTTCATAACTCAAAAATGAAAACCTTTCGAACGTATAACGATGAGTGAGGCAGCCTCTTTCTCGCCTGCACAGATGAGGTAACACTCGGTGTCGGGAAGTGACTCAATGAGCATCATTGCCGAGTCGGCCCCAAGTACCATACAGGCAGTGGCAAGAGCGTCCGCGCGCATGCATGACGTGGCCACGATGGTGGCGCTGAGCAGGTTGTGATTGACGGGATAGCCCGTGCGCGGGTCGATGGTGTGCGAGCGCCGGATGCCGTTCTCGTAGTAGAACTGTCGGTAGTTGCCCGAGGTGGCCATGCACAGGTCGGTTGAGGCGATAACCTCTTGTATCTCTGCTTTTTGCCCGGTGGTATCGTCCTCAGGTTTGGTGATGCCTACCCTCCACGGCTCACCTTGATCATTGTGTCCGTGCAGCACCACCTCCCCGCCGATATCAACGAGGTAGTTGTCAGAGCCGTTGTCGCGCAGCAGCTCGGCGATAACATCGCACGCCTGCCCTTTGGCAATCGCGGATGCATCAAGCACGTTCTTAACCTTGCGAAGGGAGTCGATAAGCTCGGGTGTGACCGTTTCGCGGTTGGTAAACCCGAAACCCCATGCATTGACGAGGGGCGCAACGGTGATGTCGAAAGCACCATGAGAGAGGTTGTTGACCTCTTGCGCCGTGGCGTACATCGCGGAGAAATACGCGTCCCAAACGGTGTCACGACCTTGGTTGAGCACCGAGATGGTCGAGTGCGGATTGAACGTCGAGAGACTGGCATCGAACTCGTCGAGGCGTTGTAGGATGCGCTCTTCGAGGTCTTCAGCAGCCTCGTACCGGATGTTGTAGTACGTGCCGAAAACGTAACCTTGATGGCGGTAGTAACGCGTCTCCGGTCGGCTGTCGCGGAAAGCAAAGAGGACAACACCCCCCAGCACAAGGACCAGGAGGGCTGTCCATACTCGTATCTTGCGACGGCTTTCCTCGTTCATACTACTCGAGATTGATGTTGACGCCGACGCAGCCGTTCAGTTTCTGCGCATAGCCCAGCTTTTCTTCGCCCGAAGTATTCAGCCATAGGTTATCTCGACGGATGTCGTTCAGATTGACGCTCCCGAGAGCAAAAACGCTCAACGAAAAATGGTTGCCAAGCGACCACGCCTTGTCGAGGCGCAGGCAGATGTTGGTGATACCTAAATTACGCCACCCGCTCCAAGCGACATCCGCATACGCACTATGCTGATTGGGCGTGACACCCACTGCCGGCGTTAGGGTGAACTCCCTCGGCAGACCTATCTCGTACCCCAACTCGATGTAGGTCGAGAAATAGCGGCTGAACTGTGGCTCTTCGTTCTCCAAGGTGGGCAGATAGACACCATCGGCACCGAGGATGTAGGTGTAGGCATCAAGGTACAGACCGATGCCGAACTCATCATCGAAATGGTAACCCACATGCACGTCCGTCTGACTCGTCCCCTCGGGGTGCTTATAGCCCGAGAAGAACGGACTGCCGTCAAAGTAATAATAGTGTGTGGCACCCACGTGGAAGCCGAAGAAAGCGAACTCGAGGTAGATGTCCAACTCGGGATTGAAGAACGAGTTGAGTGTCTCGTTAACGTTGTTCTTCACGAACTTCCAGTCGCTGACACCTACACTACCCCACGCGCCCACGCTCAACGAGCTGTGCTCGCCCTCGTAACCGATACTCACGTCCGGCTGGAGGGACAAACCGCCACAATACTGGCCACGCCAGATATATGCCGACACAAGGTCAGCACTCACGTTCCACGCAAACTCAGCCTGCGCCATCGCCATACTTACCGACAGCACTGCCGCCACTACAAATGCAAAGAGTTTTTTCACTTTTTAGCCTTTTACGTAATTCCCTTAAACTTTAAACTTTGAACTTTGTACGGCTCTGCCGAACGACCGAGCCTGTCGAGGG
>CALAUY010000054.1 GCA_937892015.1 uncultured Bacteroidales bacterium
GGCATCGATGCCATGACGTGTGAACTGGTCGGCATCTCGCTTGCCTGCCATGAAGGCGAGGCCTGGTTTGTTTACGCCCCCGAGGAGCAAGAGGCCTGCCGACAGTGGCTCCGTCGCTTCCAACGACTGTTTGAGAACACACAAACGCTCAAAATCGGTCAGAACATGAAGTACGACCTCTTGGTGCTGATGCGCTACGGACTGCACGTCAGCGGACCTATGTTCGACACCATGGTGGCCCACTACCTGCTACAGCCCGAACTGCGTCATAATATGGACTATATGGCCGAGATATATCTCCACTATCAGACCATCCACTACGATACGTTGGTGGGTAAGCAGGCCATACCCATCCGACAGGTCGAGCCGGAGCGACTGCGCGACTATGCCTGCGAAGATGCAGACATCACGCTCCGCCTTTACACCCTGCTACGCGACGAACTACATCAACAGCAACTCCACCATGCCCAATGTTGAGGACATCAACAACGACAACACCCTCAACGAATACGAGAAATACTACTCGTACCATATCTCTCTCCGACCCGGGCAACTTGCTGTTGGTCAGCAACATATAACGCAGACGATGGAGGCGATGGTGACGCTTGCTAACGGCACACAAGAGACGGTGACGTGGTATCAGTTCAAGGTACCTATCCGCAGCTATGACAGCAAAGTGGGGTCAATCCGCAACTTCAAATCCATCCGCTTCATCCGCATGTACCTAACCGGTTTCCGCGACGAGACGTTCTTGCGCTTCGCCACCCTCGACCTCGTTCGCGGCGATTGGCGGCAATGCACCAAAGACCTCTATCCCGTTGATTATCCGCCCGTTTCGACAGCTTCTGTAGATGTGCAAGCGGTCAACATCGAGGAGAACGCCAACAAGACGCCCGTCAACTATGTACTGCCACCGGGTGTCTCGCGACAGACTGACCCGGGGCAGGCGCAACTCATCGCCCAAAACGAGCAGGCCATGGTGCTCAGAATCAACTACTTAAGCCCCCGTGACGCTCGTGCCGTTTATCGCACCACCGCATACGACATGCGCAACTACAAGCGCCTGCAGATGTTCGTTCACGCAGAGAAAACCGATGCCATCGACCCCGACCTCACGGACGGCGAACTGACCTGTTTCATCCGGTTGGGCTCTGACATGACCCAGAACTACTACGAATACGAGGTGCCACTGCAACTGACACCTGCCGGCATTTACAATAGTGACAACCAGAACGACCGACTGCTCGTGTGGCCGGATGCGAACTATTTCGATTTCCCCTTCAAGGCACTCACGGATGCCAAGACCTCGCGCAACAAAGCCAAGCGACAAGGCACCTCGGGCGTGAGCAACACCACCCCATACGTCATCTACGACGACGCCAACGGCAATCCGCAGAACCGCATCACCGTGATGGGTAACCCGACCCTCGAGGACGTGGAGAACATCATGATTGGTGTACGCAACAACTCCGGACGAGTCGTCAGCGGTGAGGTGTGGGTCAACGAACTCAGAATGAGCGAGTTCAACGAAGAGGGCGGTGTAGCGGCCATGGCCAACGCCGCACTGGCCATCTCCGACATTGCACAAGTGAACGTGGCCGGACGACTCGAAACGGCCGGATACGGCTCCATCGAGAGTAATGTGCTCAGTCGCAACATGGACAACAACTACCAGCTGTCGGTCAGTGCCGCACTCGAGGGTGGACGACTCTTCCCCGAACAGGCAAAGATACAGATGCCGCTCTACGTCAGCTACACCAACCAGACACTCTCGCCCGAATACGACCCGCTCGATACCGACATCAAGCTCCGCGAGACGCTCGAAACGTTCGAGACAAAAGCAGAGAAAGACTCGGTCAAAGCGATGTCACGCACCATCAACGAGAGCACTAATTTCTCGGTATCGAACCTCAAAGTGAACATCCACTCCAAGAAACGGAACATGTTCTACGACCCTGCCAATTTCTCTATCAGCGCGTCGTATAGCAAGCAGAACCAGATGAGCCCCGAGATGGAACGCAACCTCACCACCGACCATCGTGGTTCATTCAACTACGCATACAACTTCAACCCCACGCCGTGGGAACCGTTCAAAGATGCCAAGTCAGTGGCCAAATTCAAGTGGATTAAAGAGCTGAATATCTATTACTTACCACAGTCGTGGGCTTTCTCAACAGACATGCACCGCACCTTCAACCACATGAAGATGCGCGACTTCAACGTAGAGGCCACCGGCTCCCAAGACATGGACCTCACGTTCTCTAAAGACTTCATGTGGAATCGCCGCGTCGATATCAAGTACGACCTGACAAAGAACATCAAGTTCACCTTCCAGTCTGCGATGAACGCCACCATCGATGAGGGTCTCTATACGCCGGAAATCATCAAAGATTACGCGTTCACCAACGACTACTACGAAGCGTGGAAAGACACTATCCAACGCTCGCTCGCCCATTGGGGTTCACCGTACACCTATCAACAAGTCTTCACCGGCAACGTCAGCATACCTTTCAACCGCTTCAAGTCGCTCGACTGGATTACCGCTAACGGTTCGTACAACGCCACGTACAATTGGAACGCGACCGTCACCTCCTCATCCGCAGATGCGGTCAATCTCGGCAACGTCATCTCCTCGATGCAGTCATGGCAAGCCGATGGGCAACTCAATTTCGAGACGCTGTACAACAAGTCCAAATACCTCAAAGACCTCAATCAGCGCTACTCGGGTACGCGACGCACGCGACCGTTCAAGTCAAAGACGTTCACCCAAGTGGTCACCACCAACGCAGGTGAACCGCTCAGCGTCACGCACCGACTCGGTTCAGAGACACTCAACGTATCTGCCACCGATGCCAATGGCAAGTCCGTCAAAGTGAAGTTCACCACCGATGGCAACAACAAACTGAATATCACGACGACAGAAGCGCACGAGAACCTGACTCTCACCATCGTTACGCGAGACCCCAACGCACGCTCGGGCGGACAGATACTCGGCGACTTGGCCGTCAAGTTCGTCACCATGGTCAAGCGCGTACAGGTCACGTATCGCAGCACCAACTCGCTCGTCGTGCCGGGATTCTACCCCGAAGCAGGCTTCATGGGGCAACGCAACACTGGTGGAGGGCTTTATGCCCCGGGATTCGACTTCTCTTTCGGCTTCATCCCCGACAATTTCTTGGATAAAGCCAAGTCGAACGGTTGGCTCTCAACCGACACCACTGTCGTACAACCTGCCACCGCGGCACAGACATCCGACTTCGACATCAAGATGACCCTTGAGCCGTTCCCGAACTTTAAGATACAAGTCAATGGCAAGCGATATATCGCCAACTCGTCGTCCGTCATCTACACGTACGACCGGATGCAAGAGACCATGACCGGCTCGTTCAACATCACGCAAGTGGCCATCGGCACCGCTTTCAGCCGCGTGGGCGGAGCGGACGAGAACTTCCAATCGGATATCTACGACCGCTTCCTCGCCAACCGCGACATCATGGCACGACGCGTCAACGAACGCTACATTGGCACAACCTACCCCACTTCTGGATTCCTCAACGGACTGCCCATCGGTGGACAGACGTACAACCCGTCTAAAGGCACCGTCAGCAACAACTCTGCCGACGTACTCCTGCCCGCTTTCCTCGCCACTTATACGGGCCGTGACATCAACAAGATAGGCTTCAACCCGTTCCTCAGCATCCTGCAGATACTGCCCAACTGGAGCGTCACGTACGACGGACTGGGCAAACTGCCCGGCATGCGCGACCACTTCAAGTCGTTCACCATTACGCACGCATACACGTGTAAGTATTCTATAGGTGGTTATTCATCGTATTCGACGTGGGTTGGTGCGGGCGATGGCAAAGATAAGACGCTTGGTTTTGTACGCAATGTGGAGAACGACAACCCCATCCCGTCCTCAGCGTACGACATCTCTTCCGTCAGTCTCACCGAACAGTTCTCGCCCCTCATTGGTGTCAACATGACGATGAAAAACTCGCTCTCACTCAAGGCTGAGTACCGCAAGCAGCGCAACCTCGCGCTGAACGTCACTTCGGTGCAACTCACTGAAGGACACACCAACGAACTGGTCATCGGTGCCGGATATACCATCAAAGACCTCTCCATCTTCTACAAACTAAAATCCGGCGAACAGAAGAAAGTCAGCAACGACCTCAAACTGACGCTCGATGTCAGCTACAAGGACATCAAGACCCTTCTCCGCAAGATGGAAGAGGGGGTCACGCAAGCCTCGTCCGGCAACAAAGTGATTGCCGTCAAGTTTGCAGCCGACTACGTCCTATCGTCCAAAGTCAACTTGCAACTCTACTACGACCATCAAGGCACTACGCCACTCATCTCTTCCAGTTATCCTATCCGTTCCGACGATTTCGGACTCACGATTAAACTCATGTTAACTAGATAATTATGGCAAGAACAGATATTTCAACTCTCGGTGAGTTTGGGCTGATTCGACATCTGACCCAAGACATCCGACCCAAAGACAACACCACCAAATACGGTATTGGCGATGATGCTGCCGTGCTCGATTTCAAGGGCTATCAGACGCTCGTCACAAGCGACATCCTCCTTGAGGGCATCCATTTCAATCTGGAATATGTGCCGCTGAAGCATCTCGGCTACAAAGCCGCAGTGGTCAATTTCTCCGACATCTACGCCATGAACGGTCGTCCCACGCAACTGATTGTGTCTCTGGGCGTTTCCAAACGTTTCTGTGTGGAGGATCTCGAAGAGCTCTACGCCGGGATTCGCCTCGCATGCGAGCTCTATGGAGTCGATATCGTGGGCGGTGACACCACCTCATCGATGACCGGTCTTACTATTGCCGTCACCTGCATCGGCGAGGCAAAGAAAGAGGATATCGTTTATCGCAATGGTGCTAAAGTGAACGACCTCATCTGCTGTACCGGCAATCTCGGTGCGGCCTATATGGGACTCCAACTCCTCGAACGCGAACGTGCCGTATTCCACTCCTCCAATGCTGCTTCCACCGGTTCTAATCATAACTCTCCCCCTAATGTAGGGGGAGTACCCGCAGGGGGAGGGGGTATTAACCCATCCTACGACCCCCAACGTGCCTTCGAAGGACGTGAGTATATCCTCGAACGCCAACTCAAGCCCGAAGCACGCAAAGATGTGATTGCCGCCCTCAAGAAAGCCGGCATTCGTCCCACTTCCATGATGGATATCTCCGATGGACTCTCCAGCGAACTGCTACATATCTGCACACAAAGTGGCGTCGGATGTGCCGTTTATGCCGACAAACTGCCCATCGACTACCAATCCGCCGCCATGGCCGAAGAACTCAACATGGACATCGTCACCTGCGCCCTCAATGGCGGTGAGGACTACGAACTACTCTTCACCATCGACCAGAAAGATTACGAGCGAATCATCCCCGTCGAAGATGTGAACATCATCGGATACATCCAAAAACCCGAGTTCGGATGCAACCTTATCGGCCGTAACGGCGAAGAAATCGCCCTCAAAGCACAGGGTTTCAACGCTTTTGAATAGCATTTACTCCGCACTCCTAAAGCCCACAGTCATGAATATCGTCATCATCGGCACAGCATATCCCTATCGCGGTGGTCTCGCCACGTTCAACGAACGCTTGGCGCAACAATTCGCGCTTGAAGGGCACAACGTGCGCATCGAGACTTTCACACTACAGTACCCCTCTTTCCTCTTCCCCGGCAAAACACAGTACTCGACAGAAAAAGCACCCGAAAACCTCCATATCGTGCGTTCGGTCAATTCATGCAACCCGTTCTCGTGGAGGCAACTCGGCCGTAAACTTCAAAAAGAAGCGCCCGAACTCATCATCTGCTGTTATTGGATGGCCTTCATGGCACCCGCTTATGGCACCATCTGTCGCATCGCCAAACGTAACCGACACACACGTTGTATCGCACTCGTTCACAACATGTTCCCGCACGAGAAGGGAGTGCTCGACAAACTGTTTGCGCCCTATTTCGTCCACACACAAGACGCGTTCCTTGCACTCTCCAAAGCCGTCATCGCTGACATTGAACAACTCGACACCACCACTCCTAAAACATCCTCACCCCACCCTATCTACGACCATTTCGGTGCTCGGATGACCAAAGAACAGGCGTGCAGCGAACTGGCTCTTGACCCGCAGAACAACTACTTGCTCTTCTTCGGACTCGTACGCGCATACAAGGGACTCGACCTGCTCATCGATGCGTTGGGACTCGTACGCGACAAACTGCCCAACCTGCATCTGCTCATCGCCGGCGAGTTCTACGAAGATGAGGCCACTTACCGCAAACAGATTCAGGCCAACCAACTCACCGAACGTGTCGTTATCCGCAACGAGTTCATCGCCGATGCCGACTTGCCCAAGTATTTCGGTGCGGCCGACCTTATCGCGCAACCTTACAAGTCTGCCACACAAAGCGGCGTGACACAAGTGGCGTTCCACTTCGAGAAACCGATGCTCGTAACCAATGTGGGCGGACTCGGCGAAATTGTTCACCATGGCAAGATGGGATATGCCGTCAGCCCCAACGCAGACGCTATTGCAGGTGCACTGCTCGACTATTTCAACAACAACCGCAAGCAACCCTTCACCGAGTACGTCCGCGAAGAAAAGAAAAAATACGAGTGGGTCAACCTCACGAAAGCATTCGATTCGCTCTATCGGCAAACCATAAGATAACCCGGAGCGTATCCCCGACGGAACGGGGAAAGCGGCCTCCGCTTAGAGGGGCAATCCCCAACCATAAGATAACCATAAGATAACCATAAGATAACCATAAGATAACCATAAGAT
>CALAUY010000055.1 GCA_937892015.1 uncultured Bacteroidales bacterium
AATGGTGCAAAATCGTATGAATTTTGCATTTTTTTTGCATTTTATTTGCATATATGAAAAAAAAATTGTAACTTTGCACCCGAAAACGGAAAAAGGGCTCAATCTTGGCGAAATCTCACCCAAAATAGCACATTTCGCCAAGTTTCGGGTCGAATCTTGGCGAAATGTCCCTCAAAAACCTACATTTCGCCAAAAAAGTGTCGAACGAGTAACTCATACAAACGCACAACAAGTAACTCAATTAAGAAGATGGAAAAGAATATTATTGGTAGAAAAGCGGAGATTGACCGCCTGAAAAAGTACGTGAACAGTGGTCGCTCGGAGTTTATAGCTGTTTATGGTCGCCGACGCATCGGCAAAACGTTCCTCGTGCGCGAACTGTTTGAGGACAACTTCGCTTTCCGCGTGACCGGCAAAGAGAATGCCAACACGCAAGAACAACTGCAGAGTTTCGGTTATGCGCTCGAAAACTTCTCCGGTCGAGCGAGCCAGCCCGCCAACTGGGACGAAGCGTTTCGCCTGCTTGCAGTACATATAGAACGTTTAGAGGGTGACGCACCTAAGCTCATTTTCCTCGACGAGCTGCCGTGGTTCGACACCCGCGGAGCGAAGTTCATCAGTGCCCTTGAGCATTTCTGGAACGACTGGGCGGCGTATAGGCGCGACATCAAACTTATCGTATGCGGCAGTGCGACAACGTGGATGCTGGACAACGTGGTCAATTCTCGCGGTGGACTCCACAACCGCGCCACGCATACCATCCTGCTTGCACCGTTCACGCTGCAAGAAACAGAGCAATATTTCCAGTCGTTCGGGTTTCCTTATGAGCGGCAAGAACTCATCGAAAGCTATATGGTCGTTGGAGGCGTGGCCTACTATCTGTCGTTGTTTGAGCCGGATAAGAGCGTTGCACAGAACATCGAATCGCTCTGCTTCACTCGTGGCGGCGAGCTGGTGGATGAGTTCCAAAAACTCTTCAAATCGCTCTTCAAGAAAGCGGATAACCACCTTGCCATCATCGCCGCGCTTGATAAGAAAGGAATGGGCATGACCCGCCAAGAGATAATGGCCGAAACGCACATGCTCAACAATGGTAACCTGACCAAACTGCTGCGCGAACTGGAGGAATGTGCTTTCATCCGCAGTTACACGCCGTTCAAGAAAAGCAAAAAAGACATGCTCTATCAGCTCATCGACCCGTTCACCCTTTTCTACTTGCGATTCATGAAAGACAGCGGCTCTTTCTTGAGCGGCTACTGGCAGAAGATGCACTCTACTCCCACTTATGCCTCTTGGTGCGGGCACGCTTTCGAGATTGTCTGCCTAAACCATTTGGAACAGATAGTGCGCGCATTGGGCATTGATGGAACCATCAACACGCTGTGCTCGTGGTCGTATCGTCCGGCAAAGAGTATTTTAGAAGACGAAACGGCCGATGATGACCTCAAACAAGGCGCACAGATTGACTTGCTCATCGACCGCTCGGATCGCACTATCACCATCTGTGAAATGAAATATAGTCAGGGAGAGTTCGAGATAACGAAGAGTTACGACACGCTGTTGAGTCGCCGTCTGCGCATCTTCCAAAAAGTGACGGGCACAAAAAAGTCTATCGTTCCGACGTTTATCACGCCCAACGGACTGCTGAACAATGTTTATTCACGCCGTATCCCTCGCCAAATAACCAGCGACCAATTGTTCGAGTAATAACCTACTTTCCGGGACCACTTCTCGGATAACACTACAAATATCATCGTGCACAATGAGCGTTATACGCGCTAAGTGCAGAAGGGAGAGAAAGGGAGAGAAAGGGAGAGAAAGTGAGCGATAGAGAGCGCGAAAAGTGCACTTTCGTTCCGAAAATGTGTAAAAATGTGCTCGCTTTCGTCCGGAAAATGTGTAAAATCACGGTGATTTTCGTCCGGAAAATGTGTAAAATCGCTCCAACTTTCGTCCGGAAAATGTGTAAACCCTTGCGTAATTCAGAAAAAATCAGTAACTTTGCAGGCGATAGGAAGACTCATAAACAGGAGCGGCGCAAGCATTTCTCAATAATACAAGGCACTATATACTAATAAATTTCGTGATATGAACAACGTAGAAACGACTGAATTACTGCGCAGTACGCAGACGTGGGACGGGTCGGCACTGCCGGCATATCCCGCCAGACGACCGGAGCTGATTGTCAACAGAATCACGTTTACAGCAGGGGCGAAAACGGGTTGGCATCACCATACGGTCATCAACTATGGAATTATCGAGCAGGGCGAACTGACAATCGTGTGCGAGGACGGCACAGAACGCACTTTCCGTGAGGGAGAGGCCATGGTGGAGGTGGTGGGTACTATCCATCGTGGTGAGAACCGCGGAGATAAAACCACCATCCTCAACATGTTTTACGTCTCCACGCCCGGGCAGGAGGTCACTATCCAACATCCGGAGCTGAACGACTGATAATGAGCGGTGTGGGTAGGTCGTGAGGACTCTCCACCTTGCCACGCAAACTCTGCATGGGCTTTCCGCACGTGTATTCACAAAAAGCAGCGAGTTTCACAACTCGCTGCCACAAAAAAGTATGAAATCCTCAAGGATTAATCCCAAATGCTCTTACGGCGATCGGGAGTGAGCTGTACACCATTACCGACTCGGTCGTTGGGGGTGTTGATACTGGTAGTAACAATATCGTTGCTGTTCATCTGAACAATCTGCAATTTTGCATCAATATAAGTTCTCATAATATTTACAATTTGTTCATTTACTATTCATTTTATTTCGAGAGCGCCTCATTTAGCGTACAATTCGTCCGAGAGCGTCGTATGTCACGCCGTTCTTGCGGATGAAGAGTTGACCATTCTCGATGAACTTAACCGCAGCGTCGTTGGCCTCGATATTCTCGATGTTGGTTGCGCCGTTCTCGCCATGGAAGAGATAACGCGGAGCAGCACCGGCAACAACAGGAACCGCCAGATAAGCCTTGTGAGCGGCATTGGTGAACGCAGCGCCATCGGCAGCCATGTAGTAGAAACCAACCGATGCAGCCGTGTTGTTCGGCTCAGCGTCAAGGCTCAGACCGTAGAACTTGTAGTCGCCTTCATCCGGAGCAACCGTAGTAGCCGCAGCGTCAGTGCCGTGCAGCTGGCTCGTTACTTCTGCAGCAACGCCACCTTCAGTGAACACGAGGTCGTAGGTGCCAGCCTCAGCTTCGAGAACCAACGGGAATCCTGCCGGAACAACCTCCCCTGCCGAGTAAGCCTCAACCAAACCTTCCGTCGCGTTGAACGCATAACCGGTCATGCCTGTCGGCATGGTATAAGCCTTCACGCCATTGTAATACGTTGCATAGCCGGCATCGGTAACAATAACTTTTGCGGCAGATTGCGTAACAGAAACAGTAGCGTCGTGCATGTTTACGCGGATGGTGTAAACACCCGGAAGAATCTCGTAAGAACGATTACCCTTAACAATCGTAGTATTGGTGCCATTGTCCAAAACCTCATTATCTGTTGCGCCTGCGTAACGCACGTTGGCGTTCAGCCAATCCCAAGCCTGGGTGTCGTCCTGATTAGCCATTGCGGTTGCAAATGCAAAATGATTCAGAGGATTGGTAAACGTGAAATCTCCCTCAAAGATATTATCCTCAATTTTGGTCATGGGGACACCAACATTAGCATGCCATTCTCCCTGATTATCACCAATTTCATAGAGGTCGTCTGCATAAATCTTTACCACTTGAATCTTGTTAGTATTAAGATTCACAGTGATGGCATATCTGCCCGCTTCTTCTACCTTGAACGCACGATTAACTTTCACTAAGTCCTCATTACTGCCATCTGTCAGCACTTTGTCATCAACATCACCGGCATAGCGAAGACTATTTACATAGTTCCACCCTTCTGTATCGTTTACCATGGCAAGGTCGGAAACGAACGCAAAATAGGAGTTGGCAGCAAAATCAAAGTATCCTTTATAAACTTTTACATCAATTACCTCTAATGGCGTTCCTTCAGTAGCATTCCAACCATTTGTTTGGTTAGTGCCAATCTCGTAGAGGTTATAGAAGTCAAACAATCCAGGGTCCTCAACACCGGCATAAGTTGGGGTGTTGCGGGTAACGCCGAGGATATCAGTGGTTATTCCATCAACAGGCATAACTGCGAGGTTGGCATCTGTTCTTGATGCACCATCTAACATCATGTCGGAGTCGAAAGCAACATTCACCCATTTGCTGGAGGCTGCTTGAGCAGGATAATTGCTCTCAACAGCGTCCCAATCCTGGCACAATGCGTCGTTTCCGGCTACAACATATGCATTGCCTCCTTCATGATAAAATTTATTTCCTTTGCACTGTGCATTCATTGAACCGCGAATCAAGCTGTGGTTCGCTACGGTCTCATGACTGACGAAAATATTATTCTGTACGGTGTTGGTCGTACCTGCAAGATAAAGCAGTGAAATTGGAGTTGTAGACATAACTGCTGTAGTCGGCACATTTGTCAGTGTTGGCATCACGAAAGTGTTGTGACGAACCACACACGGGTCTCCACAGCGAACAGCACACAACTTGATGGCTTTTGTTGAAACGCCCGAAGCAAGAGCATCTAATCCAGTAAAGATATTGTTCTCAATGTTCCATACGGTTGCTCCACCTGAAGCGGTAATTCCTTGAATACCGAAATCTC
>CALAUY010000056.1 GCA_937892015.1 uncultured Bacteroidales bacterium
CCCCATGGGGGGAGAGTTAGATTGGAAACGAAGACCAATAGGACTAATAGGACTAATAACGATGAGCATAGAGCGTGAGTTTCGTACCCCTCCACCGCAAGCGGTCCCCCTGTCTAAGGAGTTCTATGAAAGCCACTGGCTTTCATTCGCAAAACCGCCCCCTGCTCGCTAAAGCGAGGCGGTTTTTGCTTCACCCCTACCCTAGGGGAGGAGTCAGATTAGTATCGAGAGGGGATGGAGAGGGAATGGATGATGGGGTATGGAGGGGGTATGGAGGGGGTATGGAGAGGGTATAGAGGGGGTTCGAAAAACGTATGACAATTTAAGAGTTTGTACAACTTTTAGCAACCCTCTCCATACCTCCTCCGTAAAGGCTCGCAGATTTCGCGGATTTCGCGAGATAGAGAAAGATATGTTCATTTTGCTGAAAAACGTTCTACGTGAAAAGTCGTTTTACAACGAAAAAATATTTTTTTTAAAAGCTTGATTGGAAGCGTCCTACCCATTGATTAATAAATATTTTTTTAAAAGCTTGCTTGGAAGCGTCCTACCCATTGATTAATAAATATTTTTTTCAAAAGCTTGCTTGGAAGCGTTCTACCCAATGATTAATAAATAATTTTTTTTTAATTTTCGACTAAGCGTCCGTTTTATGGGCGTAAGCCTCACGCGAGCGCACATAGCGCACGTACGCACGCCTAGCACAGTGCACACAGTATAGTGCTTAAAGAGAAAAATTAAAAAAAAATTTATTTTATTCGTTGTAATCAGTTTTCTTTTATTTAATTTTCTTTTTTGTTTCTTTTTTCTTTTTTTGTTTTTCTTTTTTTCCCAAGTTGAATGGCAATTGGTAAATTTGAAAATTTCTGAATTTTTAAAATGGAGTGCAGGAGTGCAGTTGTTATATAGGACCCATAGGACATATAAGACCATAGGACATATAAGACCCATAGGACATATAAGACCCATAGGACACATAAGACCATAGGACCTATAAGACATGTAAGACCTGTAAGACCTATCATCCCAACAAGCGGGAAGAGCAAACAACACCAAAAATGCACTTTTGGGTTCGTTTTTGCAATTTTATCTGCATATATGCACTTTTTTTTCACAAAACTCTTGCATATATCAAAAATTTTTTGTAACTTTGCAGCCTCAAACGATTCAAAGTACCCAAAAACAGATTGGATAGTATGCAGAAACAATTAGGATACGTGCGTGTAGCCGCTGCTGTTCCGCAGTTGCAGGTGGCCGATACTCAGTATAACACGAACGAGATGATTGCCCTGATTCGTCATGCAACCGAAGAGCAGGTGGAGGTGGTATGTTTTCCGGAGTTGTGCGTGACGGGCTACACGTGTGCAGACTTGTTTTTCTTGCGTCAACTGCAAGAGAACGCCCTGAGAGCCATGGAGCAGATATGTGAGGCAACACGCGGTTTGCCCATCATCGTTATCGCCGGTGCGCCACTGAAAGTGGATAATAACCTCTACAACTGTGCTTTCGTGATGACCGATGGCGATGTAGTGGGGGTTGTGCCCAAAGTGAACTTACCCAATACGGGCGAGTTCTACGAGAAACGGTGGTTCACGCCCGGTCGGCAAACGACGCAACGCACGGTGGAGTTATGGTCAGGTGACGTGCCGTTTGGGCATGATCTACTGTTCGTCACACGTCGATACATGTTCGGAGTGGAACTGTGCGAGGATCTGTGGTCACCCTTGCCGCCGTCAACGCAACTGGCCATTCAGGGGGCTGAACTCATCTTCAACCTGTCGTCGAGTAACTGCATCACAGGTAAGCATGCTTTTCGTCGGCAGATGATCTTGCAGCAGTCGGCACGTGTGCACTGCGGATACATCTATACCAGTTCGAGTGTAGGCGAATCGACGACCGATGTCGTTTTTGGGGGGGCAACGTACATCGCCGAGAACGGGGACCTGCTCTCAGAAGGCGAGCGGTTCTTGCGTGAGAGTCATATGACTATCAGCGAGATAGATGTTGACAGACTACGTACCGACCGGCAGCGTAACACCAGTTTCACCGACGACCATCTGGGCGATTATCGTAAGGTCTATGTTGCCCCGCTCGACAGCGATGACGACGACTTGCCGATGCACCGGCTATTCAGCCCATCGCCTTTTATCCCCACGAACGAGGACGAACGCCTCGACTGTTTCGAAGATATCTTGCAGATACAGACATCGGGGTTGGCCAAGCGATGGGAGCATACGCGTGCTCAAGCGATGATTATCGGTGTCAGTGGTGGACTCGACTCGACGCTGGCACTCATCGTCACGTGCCTCACGGCCGATAAGTTGGGGTATAACCGCAAACAGGTCATCGGCGTCACGATGCCCGGGCTCGGCACGAGTGACCGCACGTACGGCAATGCCGTGCGACTGATGGAGGAACTGGGCATCTCCGTGCAGGAGATTAGTATCCGCGATGCGGTGATGATGCATTTCGAGGACATCAACCACGACCCCGACAATCACGATGTGACGTACGAGAACGCACAGGCTCCC
>CALAUY010000057.1 GCA_937892015.1 uncultured Bacteroidales bacterium
GTCTTTTTTACTTTTAACATTGTTAATTTTGCCGGATGACATCCGGCAAAATTAACAATGTTAAAAGTAAAAAAGACAACAAGCACGCGGAGCGAAGCGGAGTGTAGAGCGAGTGTGGCAAGAGAGATAAACCGCTTTACGTGTTAAATGGTTAAACAGTTTCATACCCCTCCCCGCAAGCGGTCCCCCCTCCCCTACCTTAGGGGAGGAGTCAGATTAGAACCGAGGACTGATAGGACTAATAGGACTAATGGGACTAATGGGACTAATGAGACTAATAGAAAAAAATCACCTCGGTTTGCACTTTTTTACGATTTTGCTTGCATATATGAAAAAAAAGCAGTAACTTTGCAGCGTTTTTGAATCAGAGCGACAACAACAAGATGACCAATGAAGACAACAACCGGATGACCAATGAAGACAACAAGATGCCTAATGAAGACAACAATCAGATGCCCAATGAAGACAACAATCAGATGATCAATGAAGACAACAACCGCATGCTCAATGAAGACAAACAGATACGAGTAGAACATGTGATGCCGCTATATCTGGCACCCATGGAAGACGTGACCGACCCGGCTTTTAGGCTGCTATGCAAGCGTTTCGGTGCAGACCGCGTCTATACCGAGTTCGTCAATGCCGATGCGCTCATCCGAGACGTGTCGTCCACCATGCGCAAGTTGCAAATAGCGGAGGCTGAGCGTCCCGTTGCCATCCAGATATACGGCAAGGATGCAGAGTCGATGGCAGCAGCAGCGAAGATAGTGGAGCAAGCTCGGCCCGACTACATCGACATCAACTTCGGTTGTCCGGTGAAGAAAGTGGCGAGTAAAGGAGCAGGAGCAGGACTGCTGCGAGATGTGCCGAAGATGCTGGAGATTACGCGAGCGGTGGTGAACGCCGTCCATGTGCCCGTGACGGCCAAGACGCGTCTCGGTTGGGACGACAACAACAAGATTATCCTGACGCTTGCCGAGCAGTTGCAAGACTGCGGCATACAAGCACTGACCATCCATGGTCGCACGCGCAGTCAGATGTACACGGGAGAAGCTGATTGGACGCTCATCGGAGAGGTGAAGAACAACCCCCGAATGCATATCCCCATCGTCGGGAACGGCGATGTGGCGACACCCGAACGAGCACTGGAGTGTTTTCGCCGGTATGGTGTAGATGCGGTGATGATAGGTCGCGCCACGTTCGGCAATCCATGGTTCTTCGAGGAGATACGCTATTTCTTAGACCATGGCGAGTCGATGCCGCCGCGGAGTATGGCGTGGAAGATGGGCATACTGAAAGAGCATGTAGATGCGAGTATTGCGTGGATAGGTGACGAGCGCAAGGGGATCGTTCATAGCCGCCGTCATTTCGCCAACTCGCCCGTCCTCAAGGGTCTCCCCGACAGCAAAACGTTGCGCGTGCAGCTGCTCAGAGCCGACACGCGCAACGAGGTGTTCCGCTTGATGGACACGTTCGTTGAGCGGTACGGTTAGCGGCCCTCTAACTCTTCCAAAGCCCGCAGCACTATCTCGTCATCGCGCTCGAAGATGGCGTAAAAAGCGTTGTCATCGAGGATGTCGCGGACGATGTACGCGCAGAGTAGGCGGTTGAGTAGCGGTGTCGATTTGCGAACCTGCTCATCGAAACTCAACGGCGAATAGAGGTAGAGCGTTGAGTCGTGCGCGTTGACGCCCTTGCTGTCGGCATAACGAAGAAAATCATCGAGTACGCGGTGCTTGAGCAAATAGCGCTCCAGCGACTCTGCATCCTTGTATTTCTTCAGTTCAGTGCGGTGCTTGTTGGTGTAGCTGAACGCAAACTGATAGGTATAAGCGAGGTTGACGCACTTGTTGTAGAAAGGCGTATAGAGCGTGGTGTCGCGTCCAACGAAGATGTCGGGCAAGATGCCGCCTCCTCCATAGACGATGCGGCCACCCGTAGTGAAGTACCGGGTGGTGTCTTGGTAATGGATGGAGTCGGCCGAATAGAACTCACCATGCTCGAACCGCTCGAGCAGGTCTTTCTCGTAATCGTCTTGGTCGCCCAGTGTGTAGGGTTTCTGTATGCATCGCCCTGACGGGGTGTAGTAGCGCGCAACCGTGAGTCGCACGGCTGAACCGTCAGAGAAAGGTATCTGTTGCTGCACGAGTCCCTTGCCGAAAGAGCGTCTGCCGATGATAGTGGCGCGATCGTTGTCTTGCATCGCCCCCGCGAAAATCTCGCTTGCCGATGCCGAGAACTCATTGATGAGCACGACCAGCGACACATCCTTGAAACGACCCAACCCGTTCGCTTTGGCCTCGAAACGCGGATAAGCGCGACCTTCTGCATACACAATCATCTGCCCGGCCGAGAGGAATTCATTCGCCATCTTAATCGTTTGGTCCATATATCCGCCCGAGTTCTCGCGCAAGTCCACGATATACGCCGCAGCACCGGCCGCTTTCAGTTTTGCCAAGCTTTGCATGAACTCGTCGTACGTAGTCTCGGAGAACTTATTGACCTTGATGTAACCTATTTGCGGTTTCATGATGAACGCTGCATCGACCGAATGGATGGGTATATCGCCGCGGGTGATGACGTACTCGAGCAGTTCGGGTGTACCGCTGCGCTTGATGCTGAGCTTGACTTGCGTCCCTTTCGGTCCGCGGAGCGTATGCAGCACTCGCTCGTTGTTCATGCCCTTGCCCGTAAAAACAGAGTCGTCCACCAAGATAATCTTGTCACCGGCCAATAAGCCCACACCTTCAGAAGGTCCGCCCGAGATGACGGCCACAATACAAACGGTGTCGTTCTGGATATTGAACTGTACGCCGATACCGGAAAACGATGCAGAGAGCTCCGAGTTGACCAACTCGAGGTCTTTCTTGGAGATGTACGCCGAGTGCGGGTCGAGTTTCTCCACCAGCACCTCCATCATGTCCTCGGTGATACTATCGACATCAATCTCATCGACGTAACTGCTGTGCATCATCTGCAGGAGTTGATCGACTTTCGACTGCGGCGCAAGCAGCCGCGCCCAGTTGATTTGCTGCGCTTTGGCGTTGTTGCTCAATGAGTTGCCGATAAGGAAACCGATAAGCAAAAAGCCGATGGTGAGAGTTGGGAGAAGATATTTTTTCATTGACGATGGACCGCCCTTGCGGCTAATTAATGCCCTTTCGGGTTATGGTATTGCGAGTTATTTAATCATTGTTTTCGATGGTCAGATAATCGACCTGTACGCCGGCGCGCTTGAGCAGGTCAATGCCGTCCGTGAGACGGTAGAGTTCACCGTACACAACGCGCTGTACGCCGGCTTGGATAATCAGCTTGGCGCACTCGATGCACGGCGAGGCTGTGACGTACAAGGTGGCACCGTCGGACGAGTTGTGCGAGCGTGCCACTTTAGAGATGGCGTTGGCCTCTGCGTGAAGCACGTAGGGTTTGGAGACGTTGTTCTCGTCTTCACAAACGTTCTCGAACCCCGATGGCGTACCGTTGTAGCCATCGGAGATGATGCGTTGCTCTTTGACCATCAGTGCACCTACTTGCCGCCGGACGCAGTAACTGTTCTCAGCCCACACGCGCGCCATGCGCATGTACAGATGGTCTTTCTTCGTTTGTTTATCCATAATCGTTGATTATTAGGCCGAAGCGGACAACTTCATCATGTCCGCTTTGGCAATCTGTGCTTTGCAGAAATCGAGTGTCACCTCGTAGTGGTCTGTATGGTTGGATGGCACGTCGAACATGACATCCATCATGATAGCCTCGCACAGCGCCCTCAGTCCGCGCGCTCCGAGCTTGTACTCCATCGCCTTATCGACGATATAATCGAGTGCTTCGTCGGTGAAAGAGAGCTCCACGCCGTCCATCGCAAGCAGTTTGGTGTACTGCTTGACAAGCGCGTTCTTCGGCTCGGTAAGGATGCTACGCAGAGCGGTCTTGTCGAGCGGATTGAGGTACGTGAGAATAGGTAATCGCCCCACTATCTCCGGTATGAGGCCAAACGCTTTGAGGTCTTGCGGAGCGATGTACTTGAGCAGGTTGTTTTTATCGAGTTTTTTCGTCGATTGTTGCGCCTCGAACCCAATCATCTGGGTGTTAAGGCGTTGACCGATAAGGCGCTCAATCCCATCGAATGCACCGCCGCAGATGAAGAGGATATTGTGGGTGTTGACTTGCATAAATTTCTGCTCGGGGTGCTTGCGTCCACCCTCAGGTGGCACGTTGACGATAGAGCCCTCAAGCAGCTTCAGCAGTGCTTGCTGTACACCCTCGCCCGACACGTCGCGCGTGATACTGGGATTGTCGCCCTTGCGAGCTATCTTGTCGATTTCATCGATAAAAACGACACCACGCTCCGCCTGTTTGACATCGAAATTGCAGACCTGAAGCAGTCGCGAGAGCAGTGACTCGACATCTTCGCCCACATAACCCGCCTGCGTGAGAACGGTGGCATCCACTTGCGCAAATGGCACTTGCAGCATCTTAGCAATGGTACGCGCCAGTAGGGTCTTACCCGTGCCTGTACGACCCACCAAGATGATGTTGGATTTCTCAATCTCCACCTCATCGTCCATCGACTGATTGAGGCGTTTATAGTGATTGTACACCGCCACAGAGAGCGTTTTTTTTGCCTCGTCCTGACCGATGACGTACTGGTCTAAAAAGGCTTTGATTTCCGCCGGTTTGGGCACGCTCTTCATGGCGGGCATTTTCGCCTGTGAGGGGGTTGCTTGGTCGGTCTCTACCATCAGTGCCGCCGCTTGGATACAGTCGCTGCAGATGAGCGTTCCGCCCATCCCCTCAAACATCATAGGCTTGTATTGCCCGCAGAAGGCGCACGCGTTTTTTTTCAAGCCTGCCATTATTTCTTGGTATATACGCGGTCAATCATCCCGTATTCAACGGCCTCTTGCGCCGTCATCCAGTGATCACGGTCAGAGTCAGAGGCAATCTTCTCGAGGGTGTTATGCGAGTGATCGGCGATAATCTGGTAGAGCTCGGTCTTGAGTTTGAGTATCTCTTTCACCGTTATCTCCATGTCTGATGCCTGGCCTTGCGCTCCGCCCATCGGTTGATGAATCATGATGCGCGAGTGAGGCAAAGCCGCACGTTTGCCCTCAGCACCCGCAACCAGTAGCACAGCACCCATCGAGGCTGCCATCCCCGTACAGATAGTGGAAATCTCGGAACGAACGAACTGCATCGTGTCGTAGATGCCCAGTCCGGCATACACCGAACCGCCCGGCGTGTTGAGGTAAATACTGATATCCTTCTCCGAATCGGCAGAGTCGAGATACAGGAGTTGCGCTTGGATGACGTTAGCTGTATAGTCGTTGATTTCTGTGCCGAGGAAGATGATGCGATCCATCATCAGGCGCGAGAAAACATCCATTTGCGTCACGTTGAGCTGACGCTCTTCAAGAATAGAAGGCGAGATATAGCCTTGCATCTGCGGTACACTCACGCGCTCCATCGAGTCGTTAAGCACTTTCTCTACGTGCATCGAGTTGAGTCCGAGATGCCGAGACGAGAATTTCAAAAAGTCGTTCATGTTCGTGTTGGTTTATTCCTTAAATAATAATGCGCGACGCACACGTCCGCGCGCGTCACTCGCGCACGCGTACACGCCCATCGCATACTGCCGCAACCGGTTGGTTGTTAACGGTTAGGGTCTTGATGTAGTCGATGTACTGTGCGCGGATTTTGTTGCCCGTATATACGCGGTCCTTGAAGAGCGCAAGTGCGCCCATCCCGTCTGCTCCGCCGCTCAAGTAGTCACTCGTGACAACGAAATAATCTCTGTCGCGCTCAACGGGTTTGCCCTGTACGCGGATGTCGTGCGCCGTCATATCCGAACCGTTAATGACGAACGTCATACCACTTACTCCCTGCCCGCCCTGCGCTGCCATCTGGTTGGCTAATAGCTCCACGTTCTCCCCGCTGAGGGTAAGTACAACCACTTGATTCTCAAAAGGCATCAACTCAAACACCGAACGAACGGTGATGTCGCCGGCAGGCCAACTGCATCGCAGTCCACCCACATTGACGACAGCGAAATCGGCACGGTCGGGTTGTTGCACACGTACAGGAAAGAGTAGTGCGTCGGCGGCCCAGTTGAGCAGTGGCGACTCCGGAGCACGAGCCGACATGGGTTCGGGCGCGTAACCGATAACCTCGTTCAGCAGACAGTCCATCGAGTCTTTGAGTGGCCGGATAGAGGCGATGTAATCGGAGTCTTGGACAGCGTTGAACGATGAGTCTATCACAATCATTTCTGTGTCGATAGAGCTGACTTTTGCCGGTTTATGCGTGCAAGATACAACCATCGCAAGGGCGGTGACCGCTGTCAGTATGAGGGAGAGAGTGTGGCGCATAACAGTCTGATTATCGGATTCGTACAGGTCGTGCTTCTGCTGCTAACTGCGGATCGACGAGGATACGACCACAGTACTCGCAAGGGATAATCTTCTTGCGCAAACGAATGTCCAGCTGACGTTGCGCGGGAATACGGTTGTGGCAACCCCCGCAAGCATCGAACTTACGCACATCGTCGTGCACAATCGTCACAACGGCCAGTCCGTTGCGCGCGTTCTTACGCAAGCGCTTGAATGCGGCCAGCAGACGGTCTTCTATATTGCCCTCCAACTTGCCGGCGCGAATCATCAGCGTCTCAGTCTGCTCTTTCGTCTCAGCGAGGATATCGTCAAGCTCCGCCCTTTTCTGATTGAGGTCAGACGTGCGCTCCTCTATCTCGTGGATAGTGCGCGATTTCTCTGCTGTCTTGCGTTCCAGCGTCTCGGTGTTCTCACTGATACGTTTCTGCGAGAGCTCAATGTCGAGTTCGTTGAACTCAATCTCTTTCGAGAGAGCATCATATTCGCGGTTGTTGCGGACGTTGTCTTGTTGCTCTTTGAGCTTGGCGATATTAGCTTTTGCCATGTCAATCTTGACGCGCATTGCGCTGATTCGCATCTCACATTGCTTGATGTCAGTCTCGATATTCGAAAGACGGGTTTGGAGACCTTCAATCTCGTCTGCCATGTCTTTCACTTCTTGCGGTAGTTCGCCTTGAAGCACACGCAGACTGTCAATCTTGGTGTCAACCAGTTGCAGTTCGTAGAGGGCCTTGAGTTTTTCCTCTACTGACAAATCACTCGGATCAATTCTTCTTGCCATAATATGATGTGTTAATAGTTTATATTCCAATTGTTTAGCAGTATGCCATCACGGGACTCTTGTCCGTTTGTGCGCACAGCACTCGTACGGGGGCATCGGATAGCAGCTCTTGGTAGATGGCCGTGATAGCGTGCTCGGATTCGAAGTGGCCGATATCAAGTACCATGATGTTGCCGTCAGCTTGCAGGAACTGATGGTGCTTAAAGTCAGCTGTGATGAAAGCGTCGGCCCGTTGCGCGATGGCCTCGTCAATGAACTCCGCACAAGCACCGCCGCCAAAAGCGACCTTGCTGATAATCGACCCGACGGGGCGAGTGTACCGGATTGCTGTCGTGCCAAAAGCTTGCTTCACTTGTTGGAGCAACTGCTCGGGAGTCAACGGTTGAGGCAAATACCCCACAACGCCATACCTGTCATCGGTAAGGAACTGATAATCAGTAATGCCCAGTTGCTCTGCCATTCGTCCGCTGATGCCATGTAGGTACCTATCCATCGGCGTATGCGAACTATATATGCAAATATTGTGCCGAATGGCTTTCATGGCCACTCGTTCCTGAAAAGTCAGGCCCTGTATGGTTCGTAAACCGTGGAAAAGCAGCGGATGATGTGAGAGGATAAGTTGGCAGTTCAGGCTAATAGCTTCATCCACAACACCTTCTGTAACGTCTGTACAGCAGAGAACAGACGTTATGTCAGCATCGTTGTGACCAATCTGTAGTCCCGAATTGTCCCATTCAGCTTGTGAGGACAGGGGGGCTACCGATTCGATAATATCGATAATATCTTTAAGAAGCAACTTCCTCTTTTTCCGGCTCGAAATCAGTTATGTTAGCGTTAATCAAAATATTGTACCACTGCACCAGCTTGCGGATGTCGCTCGGATAAACGCGCTCTTGATCCCAGTCGGGCAGAACAATCGTCATGTAGTCGCAGAGAGCCTTCTTGTCTGCCGTTTTCGGGTCGAGTGCCGACAGCTCGCCGTCTTCATGTTTCTTCACGTTCTCCAGCACTTGCCACAAGGGCACATCGTCACCCTCGGTGAACATAGAGATGTCGGCAAGACTGACAATCTTGTCACGTGCGTACGTGGGCATACGTTTACCGTCTAACAACGACTCAACAATGAGCATATTGTTCCCGCGACTAATCAGTTTAAACAACCCGGACTTGCCGGTGATTGAGAGAATATTTTTCAACATATCAATCCGTATCTAATCGTTTCGGACGGCAAAATTACAATTTTTTTCTGAATTATGCAAGAAAAAGTTGATTTTTTTTTGCATATATGGTTTTTTTTTAGTAACTTTGCACACTTTTTTGACAAAACATGCTTCCAAAAGCGAACATACACATCAAAAATAAGCGCGCGACGTTCGATTATTTGATCCTCGACCGCTACACTGCCGGACTGCAACTTTTCGGTACCGAAATCAAGTCGATTCGTGAAGGCAAAGCAGGATTGGCTGACACGTACTGCACGTTCGTTAACGGCGAGTTGTGGGTGAAAGGAATGCACATCGCCACGTACGCTTTCGGGTCGTACAATAACCACGAGTCGAAACGCGACCGCAAACTGCTGCTCACCAAGCGCGAGCTGCGCAAGTTGCTGAATGCGGTCAAGGATACCGGCAAGACCATCGTGCCACTGGAACTCTTCATCGACGAGAAAGGGCTGGCCAAACTCGAGATTGCACTCTGTCAAGGCAAGCACACGTACGACAAGCGGCAAGCGCTGCGCGAGAAAGAAGACCAACGCACCATCGAGCGCTCGATGCGCGCATACTAAAACACGTGCACGAAACATGACGAAATAATAAAATAACACGATATGAAAAGAGCTTTATTGATGATTTTAGACGGCTGGGGCATTGGCGACAAGACCAAGTCCGACGTCATCTACAGTACTCCGACGCCTCATTGGGACGCCTTGTTGGAGAAATATCCGCACTCGCAATTGCTGGCGTGCGGAGAGAGTGTCGGATTGCCCGACGGACAGATGGGCAACTCCGAAGTGGGGCACCTGAACATCGGTGCCGGACGCGTTGTGTATCAAGACCTTGTGAAGATTAACATCGCTTGCCGCGACAACTCTATTCTCCGCAATCCGGAGATTATTGCGGCGTACAACCACGCTAAAGAGACGGGCAAGAAAGTGCACTTGATGGGTCTTACCTCTACCGGTGGTGTACACTCGTCGCTCCACCATCTGTTTAAGTTGGTGGAAATCAGTTCAGTATATGGCGTGGCCGATCGCACGTTCGTCCACTGCTTCATGGACGGCCGCGACACCGACCCCCGTTCGGGTAAGGGCTTCATCCACGACCTGCAAACAGAGTGCGACAAGTACGGCGCACACATCGCCTCCATCATCGGACGTTTTTATGCCATGGACCGCGACAAGCGATGGGAGCGTATCAAAGTGGCGTACGACCAGTTGGTGAACGGCAAGGGGTTGCTGTGCGATGACATGGAAGCCGCGGTGCAGGGTTGTTACGACCGACACACCGAGGAGCACAAAGATACCGATGAGTTCATGGAGCCCCTTGTGAACGCTGCATGCGATGGCCGCATCGAAGAGGGCGATACCGTCATTTTCTTCAATTTCCGTAACGACCGTGCCAAAGAGATAACCATCGTTCTGACGCAACAAGATATGCCCGAACAAGGAATGCACACCATCCCGAACCTCCATTATTGCTGCATGACTCCTTACGATTCATCGTTCACAGGACTGCACATCCTCTTCCCGAAAGAGAACGTGGAGAACACGCTCGGCGAATACGTGAGCAGTCTGGGAATGAAGCAGTTACGCATCGCCGAGACCGAGAAGTTCGCGCACGTGACCTTCTTCTTCAATGGTGGACGCGAGGCCGAGTATGCCGGCGAAGAGCGCATCTTGATTCCCTCACCCAAAGTGCCCACGTACGATATGCAACCCGAGATGTCCGCGCCCGAAGTGGCAAAAGCACTGATCGAGGCCATCGGACAAGAGAAATACGATTTCATCGCCCTCAATTTCGCCAATGGCGATATGGTTGGCCATACCGGTGTCTATGATGCCATCGTCAAGGCCGTTCAGACCATCGAGCGCCTGTCGTACGAGGTGATTGAGGCAGCACTCGCACACGACTACGAGGTAATCGTCATCGCCGACCATGGCAACTGCGACAACGCCATCAACCCCGATGGCACGCCCAACACTGCCCACTCGCTCAACCCCGTGCCGTTCATTTACGTCTCCAAAGACCACCTCGACGCGCAACTCGAGAACGGCATACTCGCTGATGTGGCTCCTTCGCTCTGCCACATAATGGGCATTCCGCAACCGAAAGAGATGACCGGACGCAATCTTATCCATTGACAATCAGGCCACGACACGTATATGTTGCCTTTCGATTTCATAGAGCAGATGCGACCCGTGCTTGGCACGGAGTTGGACGTTTTTCTGCAAGCACTACAGCGCGACAGAGAGACGTCCGTACGGCTCAACGACAAAGTGCCGTTCGAGACGCTGGCAATGCTGCACGACGCGGGCTTGCAAGAGGTGCCGTGGTGTCCCGACGGGTATTACCTGAAGAGTCGTCCCTTGTTCACGCTCGACCCGCTGCTGCACGCAGGATGCTATTATGTGCAAGAAGCGTCATCGATGATTATCGATGAGGTCCTGGCACAGTTAGTCAGCCCCGACAGCATCGTGCTCGACATGTGCGCTGCCCCGGGCGGTAAGTCCACGCTCATCAGTCAGTTCCTCGCCGACGACGGGCTGCTGATTAGCAACGAGGTGGTTCGGCAACGCGTGTTCGTCCTCGCGGAGAAATGGGGAAACGGCAACGCCATCGTGACGCATAACCAAGCGCGCGACTTCGGCGACCGGACGGAGAACCTCTTCGATTGTGTGCTCGTCGATGCACCCTGTTCGGGCGAGGGTTTGTTCCGCAAGGATAGTGAGGCCATCGACCAATGGAGTTTGCGCAACGTGCAGATGTGCGCTGACAGGCAACGCGACATACTTCTGCACGTATGGCCGGCACTCAAACCCGGCGGCATCATGATATACTCCACCTGCACGTACAACCCGCGAGAAGACGAGGAGAGTGCCCTCTTCATCCGCGACACACTCGGTGCTGACGAACTCCTGCTCGACCTCGACCCGATGTGGAACATCGTGCGCAGTACACGCGCCGGATACCATTTCTACCCGCACAAGACGCGCGGTGAGGGATTCTATCTCTGCGTACTGCGCAAGCGCGAGATGCCCTTCACTCCCTTCCGACCTAAATCGGAGAAAACACGGACAACCAAATCTGTCGATAACCTCTCCGAACTGCAAGGATGGTTAGTGCATCCCAACCGCTGGACCATCCGTCAAAGTGACCGATTCACTGAGGCGTACCCCGTCAAGCACAAAGACCTAATTGAGTGGTTCTCAACACATTTCACGTGTATCAGTACGGGGTTTGGAATGGGCGAACTGCGCGGAAAGAACGTTGCACCGCAACATAGTCTGTCGATGCAGAAAGATTTCCGCAAAGATGCTTTCCCGCAAGTGGAACTGTCTTTAGAGATGGCACAAGCTTACTTACGTTGCGAGTCGCTGATCTTACCCGATCAACCCAATGGCTACTTGCTCATGACGTATAAAAATGTGCCGCTCGGATTCGTAAAAAACATTGGTAATCACAGTAATAACCTCTATCCGCACGAATGGCGAATCAGGCACAAATAAGCGGGAAACTGACGTTTCTGGGCACAGGTACTTCCACCGGTGTACCGCTCATCGGCTGCGATTGTGAGGTGTGCCGCTCCGCCGACCCGCGCGATACGCGACTCCGTTGCTCCTCGCTCATCGAGACGCAAGGGCGAACAATCCTCATCGACTGCGGACCGGATTTTCGGGCGCAAGCGTTACGACACCGCGTCCGACACCTCGATGCCGTGCTCATCACACACAACCATTTCGACCACCTCTACGGACTCGACGATGTACGACCGCTTGGCAACATGCCCGTCCATGGCGACCAGGTGGTGCTGCGAACAATCCACGAGTTCATGCCGTACTGTTTCGGCGAGCACAAGTACCCGGGAAGCGCCACGATTGAGTTGCACGAAGTGACTGCTCTTCAACCGTTTACGGCGGCAGGGGTCGAGGTGCTGCCCATCCCCGTCACACACGGGCGGTTCAATATTCTCGGATTCCGTTTCGGACCTCTCGCGTACATCACCGATGCCAGTGCCCTCTCCAACGAGGCATTCGATGCACTACAAGGCGTGAAGACATTGGTACTCAATGCGCTACGCCACACACCACATCCATCGCATTTCTCACTCTCCGAAAGCATCGAGACGGCACGACGCATTGGCGCAAACAACACGTATTTTATTCATTTCTCGCACGACATAGGCTTACAAGCCGTCACCGAAAAAACATTGCCTGAAGGCATGCACATGGCGTACGACAACATGCAAATAGTATGGTAAAACGACTGACAAATATCGCCCTTTTGGCACTCTGTGCCTTGACTCTCTCGGCACAACAGATGTACATGCAGGTCGAAGTACTACAACCGGCCGAAGTGACCGTGCCGAGCAACGTACGCACTCTTCTCCTGATGGACAACACAACGCTCTCGACCGATGAACCGCGACGCTGCCTTTTCGCTGCGGCCGAGACTCTCACCGAGACCGATCGCTACGACGAGGTGTCTGTAGGGCCCGTCATCGTCCCCGGAACACTGCAAGCCGCGCAGATAGACTCACTCATCGAGCGATATGAGGTCGATGCCGTGCTCGCACTCAACGCCCTCGTCATCTCCGAATACGACGCCAGTGCGTACTGGACCATCCATTACTCGAGCCAAAACGCGTTCTCGTTCTTCACCGGCACTGAACTGGACATCAACGAGGCCGAACCCGCTGCGTTTGTCGGCGAACAGATGGCGTTCATCATCGCACCCTATTGGCAAACCGAGGATCGCTACTTCTATCGCAACGACGACCCACAGCTGCTCGCAGGCATCGAGGCCGTCAGACACAAAGATTGGAACGCGGCCATCAAGCACTGGCAGATGGTCGATGCACGCTCAACACTCTCCTCAGCCTACGCCGCAGCAAACATCGCGGTTGCGCTCGAGATGCAAGACCGTTTCGACGAGGCCGTTGCGCAGACGGAACAGGCAATCCGACTTTTCGGCAAAATACATACCTCTGATGCAGCACAGCAGCTCGTCAATCTACGTTTCTATCAGTCGCAACTCAATCTCCGAGCCCGATGACTCACGTTTTCTGACGCTCGCACAATGTGCAAATTTGTATATACATTTTTCGAACGAGCTTGCTACCCCCTCCGTAAGGTCTCACAACAAAATAAACAACAAAAAACATATATGAAACTCGGTTTTAATAACGACAAGTACATCCGCATTCAGTCGGAACACATCAAAGAGCGCATCGCGCAGTTCGGTAACAAACTGTACCTCGAAATGGGGGGAAAACTATTCGACGACTACCACGCCAGCCGCGTGCTACCGGGATTCCAACCCGACAGCAAGCTCTCAATGCTCAAGCAACTGCGCGACTCTCTCGAGATTATCATCGTCATTTCAGCAGTTGACATCGAAAAGAACAAGATTCGTCAAGATTACGGCCTCACGTACGACGAAGATGTACTCCGACTCCGCGAAGAGTTCTTGCACCGCGGTTTTGAGGTCAACTCGGTGGTTATCACCCATTACAGTGGTCAGAAATCCGCCGACGCGTACCGACAGAGACTCGAACGACTCGACATCAAGACCTATTACCACTACACCATCGAGGGCTACCCGCACAACGTGGAACTGATTGATTCTGACGAGGGTTACGGCCGAAACGATTTCATCGAGACCACCCGCCCGCTCGTTGTGGTGACTGCTCCCGGACCCGGCAGCGGAAAGATGGCGGTTTGTCTCTCACAGCTATACAACGAGCACCGACGCGGCAGAGTGGCCGGATACGCTAAGTTCGAGACGTTCCCCGTCTGGAACCTCCCGCTCAAGCACCCCGTGAACATCGCTTACGAAGCCGCCACGGCCGACCTCAAAGATGTGAACATGATCGACCCGTTCCACTTGGAGGCGTACGACATCAAAGCCGTCAACTACAACCGCGACATCGAGGTCTTCCCTGTCCTCAACGCACTCTTCGAGGGCATCACCGGCACCAGTCCGTACAAGTCGCCAACAGATATGGGCGTGAATATGGTCGGGTTCTGCATCGACGACGATGACGTTTGTCGCGAGGCTTCCAAGCAAGAGGTCATCCGACGTTATTACACCGCGCTCGAGCGACTCGCCGATGGACGCAACGATGAGAGCGAAGTGGCGAAGATAGCTTTGCTTTTCAAACAGTTAGACATCAATACCGCTTACCGGCGATGCACCGTGGCTGCTCGAGAGAGGATGGAGCAGAGTCTGGGCAAACCGGCAGCAGCCATCGAACTGGCAGACGGTTCTATCATCACCGCCGGATCGTCACAACTGCTCGGGCCAAGTGCCGCACTCATCCTCAATGCCACCAAGCATCTCGCCGGCATCGACCACGCGCTCAAACTCATACCCGAAGAGATGGTGCGACCTATCCAACACACCAAGACCACCTACCTCAAGGCACGCAACCCGCGACTCCACACCGACGAAGTGCTCGTCGCGCTCTCCGTCCTCTCACTCCACGACGAAAACTGCCGCATGGCCATGGAGCAACTGCCGCAACTGCAAGGGTGCCAAGTCCACAGCACAGTCATGCTCTCAGAAGTGGACCGCAAGATATTCAAGAAACTCGGCATCGGACTCACATGTGACCCCGTGCGCAAGAAATTCTAACGCCCGAAACGCGAAAACATATTAACGCTGTAAACGCGAAAACATATTAACGCTGTAAACGCTGAAAATGAACAAGCTGCATTCTTTCTGGATAAGTTACAAACAGACGCTGATGCTCCTCGGTGGCATCCTCCTCGGTGGCACTATCGGATTCCTTTTTCAACAAGTAGCACCGTACCTCAAGCCCGTCGGAGACATCTTCATGAACCTCCTCTTCGTGCTGATTGTCCCGCTCGTCTTCTTCTCTGTAAGTAACAGTGTCGCTAATCTTACTCGCCGCAACCAACTCGGCCGCATGCTCGGAAGCAGCCTCTCCGTCTGGATAGTCATGCTCCTCGCAGCCGCCGCGCTCACGTACCTCGTCACCCTCTTCTTCAACCCTATCGAGACCGGCGTCAATCTGATGGCCGACGGAGTCGAGATTGCTGCAGCGCAAGAAAAAAGCATCGGCGAACTGATTGTCAGCACTGTCACCGTCAGCGATTTTCAGGACCTCTTCTCTATTCGACACATCCTACCATTGATGCTCGTGGCCGTTCTCACCGGCATCGCTGCTGCCAAGCTCGACTCCGATGCCGTCTGCACTTTCTTCGAGAAAGGTAATGACATGACCGGCAAAGCGTTGGAACTGTTGATGGTAGTAGGTCCGCTCGGACTCGGTTGCTATTTCGCAGCCGTGGCGGCGGAGATGGGCAGCATGCTCGTCGTCGGATACGGCAAAATTCTGCTCACATACTGCCTCATCACCCTCCTTTTCTTCGGAATCGTTCACCCGCTGCTCGCACTCTTCGCTGTCGGTAAAAAGGAGATGAAACACTACTGGCAAGCGATGTTACCCCCAACCATCACCGCCATCTCTACCCTGTCAAGCAGCGCCTGCATGCCCGCTAATCTCAAGGCTTGTAAGCAACTCGGCGTACAAGACGATGTCGCCGAATCGACCATACCTATCGGCACGCACCTCTTTAAGTTCGGTTCAGGCATCAGTTGCGCACAGAAAGTGATATTCGTTCTCTTGCTTTCCGGACAGAACATCGCTGATCCATCGACTGCTTTAGTCATCATTGGGATGGGCATTCTCGCCTCGATGGTTGTCGGGGCCGTGCCAACCGGAGCGGGAACGGCCGAACTGCTCATCTGCTCGATAGTAGGAGCCGACCCAAAGATGGTAGGGCTGATTATGGTAATCTCTACCCTCGTTGACATGCCTGCCACGCTCTTAAACGTCAATGGCAACATGACCGCTACCTTGCTGATTAACAAACTGATGAAACGCAAATGATTACTACTGTTGATATTCAGAATGTTCTCGGTTGTGAGACACAACAGAGTTCAGCACCACAAGAGATTGTCCGGCTACTGACCGACTCCCGCATGTTAGGCAACGATGCCGATGGAGTGCTGTTTTTTGCTCTCCGAACCGACCGCAACGACGGCGCACGCTACATCAGTGACCTATACGCGCGCGGCGTACGCGCGTACGCGGTACATAAGGATTACGCGCACGCGACGGAGTTTCCGAATGCCACGTTCTTCTTCGTTGACAACACGCTACAAGCACTACAAGACCTCGCAGCATGGAAACGCTCACTCTACCCCAACGCGCAAGTGATTGCCATCACCGGCTCCAATGGCAAGACTGTCGTCAAAGAGTGGCTATACGAACTGCTCAAAGATGATTACCGCATCACCCGTTCACCCAAATCCTATAACTCGCAAATAGGTGTACCTCTCTCCGTCTGGCAGATGAACGAACAGACTCAACTCGCTATCTTCGAGGCCGGCATCTCTCAACGCGGCGAGATGGAGAAACTCGAACGAATCATTCAACCGACAATAGGTGTCATCACCTATATCGGACACGAGCACGACGAGAACTTCGAGTCACTCGAACAGAAGCGTGCAGAGAAAATGAAGCTCTTCGCACATTGCCCCGTAGTGCTCGAAGATTCAATGCACCAAAACGCCCGCACGTGCGCTCTCGTTCTACGACAACTCGGTTACGACGAAGATGTCATCCAAGAACGCCTGTTGCGCCAGACTCACGAAACCGTGATGCAAGTCAACCTCACAGCCCTTGCCGACAACGTGCGCTATTTCAAGCACTTACTGCGACCCGAAACCAAACTGACGTGCATGGTCAAAGCATTCGCTTACGGTACCGGAAGTATAGAGATTGCGCAGTGTCTCCAAGAGCATGGTGCCGACTATCTCGCAGTGGCCGTTTGCGATGAGGGCGTCGAACTCAGACGTGCAGGCATCCGACTGCCCATCATCATCATGGACCCCGAAACGCCTGCTTTAGAGCGGATTATGGAGAACAACCTCGAACCGAACATCTACTCGTTCCGTTCACTGGAGAACATCATCACTGCCGCAGAAAAAGCAGGAATGGAACGCTTCCCCATTCACATAAAAATCGATTCAGGCATGCACCGGCTTGGTTTCGAATGGGCAGACATGGAGGCTCTGGCCAATCGGCTCAATAGTCAGAACGCCGTGCAAGTCAAATCGATATTCTCACATCTCTGTGTGGCCGACGAGCCCCAATGGGACACGTTCACCCGCGAACAGATAGACCTTTTCAGCCGCTGTGCCGACTACCTGAAAAGTCGGCTCAACTACCCCGTCATGAAGCATATCCTCAACTCCGCCGGCATTGAGCGCTTCACCGATGCACAGTTCGACATGTGCCGCTTGGGAATAGGGCTTTATGGCTTCTCCTTCATCGGTGCGCCCTTGCGCAACGTGTGCACGCTCAAATCGACGCTCCTCAGCGTCAAAACTGTCAAGGCAGGCGAATCAATCGGATACGGACGACATACTTGGCTCAACGAAGATCGACAGATAGGTGTCATTCCTATCGGGTACGCCGACGGATTCGACCGACGTTTTGGTAACGGGGGCGGCGAAGTGCTCGTCAGGGGTAAGCGATGCAAAGTGATGGGAAACGTGTGTATGGACCTCTGCATGATTGATGTTACGGGAACAGACGCGCAACCGGGCGACGAGGCCGTCATCTTCGGAGATAACCTGCCCATCGAAGAACTGGCAGACAAACTCGACACTATCACGTACGAAATCCTAACGGGTGTCTCCCGACGCGTCAAGCGAGTCTATTTCTACGAATAACCAAGCACCCCCAATCACGCACCAAATACAGCAACTACAGCCACCAAAAACAGCAACTACAACTACCAAGCACCCGCAATCACGGCAATCAGCACGCGCAACATACGTCGATTAAGCAAATCGACCGTTCTCACGCGATAGTTTCTTCTCTTTGATAGCCTCCTCAACGTTGATGATGTAGTCACCCATCTTCTCGCATTCAAGGATAATATCCATGTAGTTGACACCCGACAAGTAGTCGTACTCGTGGTCAGTAACTTTGATAGTGTTCTGCGATTTCAGCACATCGCGGAAATTGTTGATTTCGGTCTCGATATTCTCTGCCCGCAAGAACTCATCGTCCGAGATATTGTAGTTGTTGTTCTCTCCCAGCGAAGTCACCATCAGTTCCAAAGCTTGCGAAACGAGGCGGAACATCTCCTCTACGTTTCGATCTTGGTAGTCGGTATATTCCAACTTGCTCTGATGTTTGTGCATGATATACCGCGAGAGATTGTAGTTGGAGTCTCCTACCGACTCAATCTCTGAAGCGATACGAAGCATCTTATGCACGTCGCGCTTTGACTCGTCCGACAAACGACCATCCGCCACTTGGTTCAAGTAACGAGCTATCTCTACCTCCATCTTGTCGCAGATCTCCTCGTATTTCTCAATGCGGCTGAACAACTTGACGAAATTGGTCTCATCGTTCTCATGATAAAGGTCCTTCACCATGTTAAGCATCCGATGCGTGCGAATACTGAACACGTGCAACTCTTTCCATGCTTGGAAGATAGAAAGTTCTGACGTGGACATCAGACCGGCGGAGATGAACCGCAACTGACTGTCCATCTCTTTCTGTTCCGGCTTACCCGGCAGCAGTGCCGTCACCAGTTTCTCAATCAACGGAATAAACCACACAAGGATGAACGTGTTCGTTACGTTGAATGCAGTATGGAACGTGGCAAGAATAGCGTTCAACTTGTCAGGCGACACATCGCTCGGGATGCCAGGATGGAACGCAACACCCCAAAGGTGACAGATTAAGCCCACAAACGGACGAAGTACGCATAGCACCCATATTACGCCGAATAAATTCGACACAAAGTGTGCCAAGGCGGCACGACGCGCTTGCGTCGAGGCCGACAACGCCACCACGTTGGCCGTGATTGTCGTTCCGAGGTTCTCTCCCAAAATGAGGGCTATACCCATATCTATCGGCAACACGTGCGACGAACAGAGAGTCATCGTGATGGCCATTATTGCCGCCGATGATTGTACAGAAAACGTCAGAATAGCACCTATTACCAAATAGAGGAGGTAACTGCCATAACCCCAACTCGACGTTGCAATGAAGAAATTACGCACTGCCGGCATCTCGTCAAGGTGCATCTCCGTCGCATTGATCTTCAATGTGGTCAAACCCAAAAGCAGCAACGATAAACCAATGAGGAAATCACCCAGTGTCGCGTTCTTCTTCGAGTAAATCAGTGCCACCGCAAGCACGAACATCGTATAGATGATAAGGCGCAAATCGAACGAACCGCCACCTAACACCATAATCCAGGCAGTGAACGTAGTGCCGATATGAGCACCCATAATGACCGAGATGGCTTGAGCCAAACTCAAGATACCCGCGGATACGAAACTAACCGTCATCACCGATGTCGCAGTGGACGACTGAACTGCCGCCGTAATGAAAGCACCTGTCAACACGCCCGTGAAACGGTTCGTCGTCATCGTGCCCAGCACGTTACTCAATTTACTACCTGCCATCTTTTGCAGGCTCTCGCTCATTACCTTCAGTCCGTACATCAACATCGCCACGGAACCAATGAGCGTAATAATCTGTAGAGCTAATTGCATCTCTGTATATTATATGTGTTGTCCTATATCTATATTAGTGTATGTGCAATGTGTATGTGCAACCTTATATTATATATGTGTTATTCTTTATTTGTTCTTTGGTCTTCGTTCACTTTCCGACTGCAAAGTTACTGCTTTTTTTTGGATTATGCAAGGATTTGGGTGAAAAAATGCAAAAAAGTGCTTTTTTTCTTGCATATATGAAAAAAAAACACTAACTTTGCACCCGATTTGTGAACAACGAACAACGATATTGATGTATATGAAACGAGTTATCTATGGTTTGATGGTCTGTATGGCGGTGATGTTCACGGCCTGTCAAGGCCAACCGGGTAAAGATGGGCGCGACGGGTTAGTCAACTACTACAACATCCCCATTCAGATTAATCAGAACGAGTGGAGCTATTCGAACACGAATGACAACAACTATTTCTTCGCGACAATCAGCATGCCCGAAATTACGTGGGACATCTATGAACACGGAAACGTGATGGTGTACCGCGAATACGATGCCGGCACCAACGCGGCCGTGCAGACACCACTGCCGTACGTGCGGCACAAAGAGTACGTGGCCGACGAAGCAACAAACACGTGGGGATTCTACACCGAAACGGTTGATTATGAGTTCACAGCGGGAACGATGACAATCTTCTACACCGTGAGCGATTTCGATTACGAATTCGACTTGAACTTCATCCCTGAACAGATGAGTTTCCGCGTCTTTATTATGTTCTAAACGAGCTCGTACATTGACATTAGAGTCGTTTGTGCAGGCGAACAGGTACGCCGATGTCCGCTCCTTAGCGTTGAGTATGAGGCGGTATCCCGAGTTGGACGCTACCTTTGCCTTGCAACAGATTGAGGGCCTGCAGAAAGCAGAACACAAACTACCCGAACTGGCTGCAATGCAAGGATGGCGTTGGCCCGAGCGGTTGAGTGTTGAGCAGGCCTCATCAGAATGGACTGCCAAGTACAAGCGCGATGTGTTAGGTACGGATATTAGTCTGCTCGTGGACCTTACGGGCGGGATGGGTATCGACACGTACTACATGAGCGAACGGGCTGCAGAGACGCATATGGTGGAACGTAGCGAGGCGTTGTGTCAACTGGCCGAGCATAATTTTGCCCTAACCGGTAAAAACGTGCACGTCCATCATTCTGAAGCCGAGCGGTTCATGAACGAATGGACCGAGCGTTTGCCCCACGTGCCGGCCAAGAGCCGGACGGTCGTGTATATCGACCCGGCTCGGCGAGATAGTCACGGTAGCAAGGTCTATCGACTACAGGACTGCCGGCCCGACGTGACGCAACTCCTCCCTTTAGTACGTACGCACGCGAGCACGATTCTCATCAAAGTGTCTCCAATGCTCGACGTGACAGAGGTCGTGCGGACACTGCGCGGTGTGAGCGAGGTACATATCCTCGCCGTCAAGAACGAGGTGAAAGAGGTGCTCTTACTGCTTCGCGAGGGCGAGACAACGCTCGACCCGACCATCTGTTGCGTCAACCTGCTGACCAACGATGAGCCGTTCTTCTTCCGAAAAACCGAAGAGGAGACCTCTCCGACCACTCCGACCACTCCGACCACTCCGAGTAGATCGGAAGAGC
>CALAUY010000058.1 GCA_937892015.1 uncultured Bacteroidales bacterium
CAAACAATGTCAAACAATGTCAAACAATGTCAAACAATGTCAAACAATGTCAAACAATGTCAAACGTCGGTTCGCCATCATGAAGAAGCAGACGGTTAAGATATGGTGAATGGTAGTTGATGTAGTTGGTTTTGGAGGTGAGAGATGGACTGTATCAGTTGGTCGAACGTGGGTGAGTCGCCGTAAATCATAGAGCGTTGCATCTGCTCATAATCTTTTTTCCAGAGGTCAATTACCTTTTCAGGCGGGATAATAGAGATTGTGTCAGGGGAAAGTTGGTTGTAGTCAAAGCCCTTGAGGTTGATGAACTTGCGTCGATGAGCAATGATTGAGCGATAGAGTTCCTCGTCACGGAGAGCGCGTTCGGCCACACCGGCTTGAATCATAGCGTTGATATCAAACAAGTGTCGTGACATCCGATTAACCCGTACATCTGCTTGAGGTTTGGCAAACTCTTCGTGCAGCAAGAACACTTTTTCCAAGAACGTACGTTCGGGGACAACGACACGGGGAATAAGGAAAGGTGTTTCTGCCACAATGGCTTGTGGGGCATACTCATCGAGAAATGATTGAATTTCTTTCTCGCACACGGGTTCTTGCATTGAACGTCCGCTCACTTCGATGAGCACACAATGGTGAACGTAGTTATTGTCGGGCAAAGCTGACCGGTACTCCACTTCAATTGTTTCGGGGTCAGTTGTGGTGACGGGTGTAATCTTGACATTGACGGTGAACATATTTGCGGAGATGCCTTGACTCATAAGTGCTTGACGCAAATCGAACTGCATTTTTTCTCGTACAAAAGAGCATGCAGCCCGGCGCAGTTTATCGCTAATTTGAGTGCGGGACAAGTCGCCTCCATAACCGAGAAAATCGCGGCTAATAGCAATATCTATATCTTCGGAAAATCGGTCTATCAGATGCCAACATTTGCTCAAACTCGTTCCTCCTTTGAATGATAGATGTTCAGCGTATGGCAGTGAAAAGACGGCTTTTAACACCTGTGTTACCCACCAATCTTTTTCGGCACTATGTACATTTACGTTGGCGGAGATTGCCAGCGAACTGATGATTCGCTGGCGTTGAGCAGTATTCAAGTCAGATAGTTTCATGTCAGTAAGATATTTCTAACCCAAACAGGAGCAAGACGGATGTCGTGTTCGAAATCGCCGTGGGTTACGTTTTGGAGGTGTTGTTTAATCGTCTTGATTTCTTCTTCGGTGATATTTTTTTCGCCGATTTCTCGCATAGCGATGACGATAAGGAGCATGAGTTGGGAGCGGAAAGCGAGCATCTTGTTATCCGAAGTGTGAATAAACAGAATACCCTTTCCGTGTCCAACATGAATACGTCTGGGTGATCCATTGGTTAAGTACACGGCATTTGCAGGCACTTGCATTGATAATCCCAGCATGTTGAGAGCGTAAGGACCGGTGGGTATTATCACAGCTTTGTCGCGTTTGGCAATGGCGTTGGCGACATCCGACAAAGAGGGCTGCAGAACTCCGAACCCCAACTCTTTGTCAATTCTCGGATAGTAATATATGCCGTTGGCAATTCGCATGATAAATCCATCGTTAGCGAGGCGTTGAAAGGCTTTCTTCGTAGCATTGCGCGTTCCGATGGTCGAAAAATCCTGTAGAAAGACAAATTGCCCTCTACCTTTAGCAATAATCCGTTTTTTTATAGCTTGCTGAGTACTATCACCAACTGATTTATTCATGTTCTAATGTCACCTTTTTATCATAAATTGGGGACAAAGTTACTATTTTTCGGCGGAATATGCAAATATTTTGGTGAAAAAGGTGGCATTTTACGCGCATGAACTCCCAAAACGATACTAAATGTGAACGTTTCGGGAATGAAAATGTACTTTTTTACGATGCAATGTTATAAAAGATTTCTCTGTGCGGCATCGATTTTCGTTGATAAGCGGCAAAGCGAAGCAGATTGTACCCCTTGCGGGTAAAGAAGTTACGATTTGAACGAATAAAACAATTCTTATTTCGGCAAAGCCTCAAACGATCGGCAGAGCCGTGGACAATTGGACGAGTTACGAGTTGACAAATGATTTACGATTGAAATAATTGGATAATTTACGTTTGCGGAAGGGTGGTTTTTCGAACACGAATAGCACGAATCGAACGAATAATAGGATAGGTTATAGGTTAAAGACAATCAAGAATTAGAGAATGACTGGGGGGGGAACTGAACACGAATCACACGAATCGAACGAATAGGTCTATGGGTAAAGAACTTGTGTGTCGTACCCCTACACCGCAAGCGGTTTAAACTGCGCAGTTCGTGCGCATAAGGTAGTTCTATGTTTTCGCAGTGGGGGACTGCTCAAACTCGCGCGCCGCACTTGTCCCTCAAAATGTCCACCGGACATTTCTCGGTGCGGCTTAACCGCTTCACCCCTACCTTAGGGGAGGAGCTATATTAGTACCGATGCTAGAACAATGAGCTAAATGAGAGATGATATGACATTAAAATGTCATGTTTTTGAAGAATAAGGTTTGCACATATTGTAGAGTTTCTATTTAGTATGCAGGTGTAATGCAATTTTTTGAAACTCTACAATATGTACTACCCTTGACGGTTAAAAATACTGTTTAATATAACTTGTAAATACTTCAATTAAAACTTGAGCCCCAGGCCCACTCCATTTTGACTAAGTTGAATACCTAATTCGAGCGATGAAGAATAGTTGCGACGTGCGCAAATTTCGTTATATACCTCATGTGAGTTGTTTTTTCTTTTACCGC
>CALAUY010000059.1 GCA_937892015.1 uncultured Bacteroidales bacterium
TTTAGCGAGCAAGGGCGGTTTTGCGATTGAAAGCCGGTGGCTTTCATAGAATTCCCTAGACAGGTCCCGCTTGCGGGGGAGGGGTACGAAACTGAATACTGCGCAACTCGTCCATCAGTTCATTTGTCTGAACTCCTGAACTCCTGAACTCCTGAACTCCTGAACTCCAAACCCTTGCACTCCTGTACTCCTGCACTCCTTGTTTTGTATATACATTTTTCGAACCCTCTCTATACCCTCTCTATACCCCTCCGAAACCTTTTGCTTGGAAGGCAAGGGCAAACATCCGTATCTGCTTTATCATCGCAACGATTCCGTTGCTGCGGGTCGGGGAGAGGTGTTCTTGCAGCCCCGTCTTTTGGATGAAATACAGGTCGGCATCGAGTATCTCTTGCGGTGTATGGCCCGACAGCACTTTCAGCAGCAACGCCACGATACCTTTCACCAGTATGGCATCCGAGTCGCCTTGCAGCATAATCTTGCCGTCTTCAACGCGGGCATCAATCCATACTTTGGACTGGCAACCGTCAATCAAGTTCTGCTCGTTTTTTTTCTCCGGTGCCAATGCCGGCAACTCATTGCCGAGATCAATCAGCAATGAATATCGGTCCATCCAGTCGTCAAAACCGGAAAACTCCTCGATAATCTCGTCTTGTATTTCGTTGATAGTCATAATCTTTTGATTAACTGAAACAACTGCTCTGCCATCGTTGCATCGTTCGACTCGTGCAACTCTTCCGGTGCATCGATGATGTAATGCGCCTGTTCGTAGTACTCCGTACGTTCGGCCAAATGCCGTCGAACGAAATGCAGCATCTTCTCCTCATCTGTCACTCCCTCTGCCGACAACATCCCCCTCTTGGCAACGGGACGATGCTCAATGCCGGAGAGAAAAAGCCGCTTGGTCAACTGTTCGGGGGTCCAGCGCAGATAAAAACTGGTGCCTAATTCCTTCAGACACTCCATATTGTCCTCCCAGCACGGATAACCTCCGCCTGTGGCGTAAATCACTTTCTGTATCGGCAGTTCCGACAACATCTCCACGCACGCCTTCTCTTTCTTACGAAAAGCTTCCAAGCCGTATTGCCGGATATATTCGCCGGTGGTGTAGCCGTATAGTTCAGCAAATGCGTCGTCAAGATCCACGAACGGCCAGTCCAGTTTTTCGGCAAGTAACTTACCAATTGTCGTCTTGCCGCTGGCCATATAACCGATAAGATAAACGGGCAGTTCCATGCGATTCGAAAGGGTATCCGTCCCTAAAAGAGTTGTTCTTTTTCTTCGTCCGTCAGTTCCGCATCCCATTTAGAGCACTCGGCACTCAACAACATCCATGCGTAGTTGTAACGGCGGGTTAGGGTAGAGCATACCGGCGCACATACATGGTCAATGATGACGATGGTATCGTTGCCCGCTTGAATCTCGGTTACTTGCACTTGGCTGTAACGAACACGCAACGTATTGCCCGGCAGGTCAACTGCCTCAATCAACGAAATGCCGTTCAGTTGGTTCACTGTCGGAACAAAGACGCCATTCAAGGCTCTGTCGAACATCTGCTTGCGTTGTTGTGCATTCAGGTACGGGCAAACAGAATCGGGCATGCTGACCCATACTTCCGCAATCTGCGCTCGTACCGTCAGTGTGCATACAGCAACCATTATTATCAATACCAACCGTCTCATGTAATGAAATAATCTGACTATTTATTAAGTAGTACCACCGCGTACGCTGCCATGCCCTCCTTACGGCCGACAAATCCCAGCTTCTCGGTCGTGGTGGCTTTGATGGAGATATTGTCCGCATCCGTGCCGATAATCTCTGCCAGGCACTGCTGCATGGCAGGGATATGCGGGTTAATTTTCGGCGCTTCGGCACATACGGTACAGTCGCAGTTGCCGAACGTGTAACCTTTTTCCCGAACGAGTGCCATCGTCTTGCGAAGCAGTATTTTCGAGTCGATGCCCTCGTATTCGTTGCCCTTGACGGGCGGGAAATGGAATCCGATGTCGCGCATGTTCGCCGCACCCAGTATGGCATCACACAAGGCGTGGATGAGTACGTCGGCATCTGAATGACCGTCCAAACCCATCCCGTCGGTCTTGCCTTCAGGAAGCAGAATCCCCCCGAGCCACAGTTCGCGCTCGGGGGAACAGGCATGTACATCGTATCCGAAGCCAATCCGCATCAAGACGACTTATTTCTTGTTGTTCACCAAGTCCTTGATACCCGCCAAGTCGAACCCGAGCGTGAAACGCAGGGTCTGGTCGAGCGGGTTAGAGGCGGCAGTGGCGATAACGTATGCCACGTCAAGCGAGAAGATGCTCAAGTGGAAACCGGCACCGACAGTCGCGTAACGGCGATTACCTTTCCATCTGCTCTCGTGGCTATAACCCACGCGAGCGAAGAATTTCTTGTCGTACGAATATTCGGCACCCACGCCAAACTGAATCTCTTGCAACTCTTCCACAGCGGGACTAATCTGCTTGTCTTTGATGTCGTCGTAGTACCCGGGAGCGTCGGCAAACGACATGAACCAACCGCGGGGCGAGCTCAACTCACTGTACCAGTTAGTCAAGGCCTCACCGGTCAACGCATTGCCGTTGCCATCCACAGCGAACTTATTGTAGCGGGTCGGTACGAGGTACTTGTTGATGTCGGCATTGATAGTCAGCGAGTTGTATTTGTCGAACGGTATCTCGTAACTCAAACCTAAACGCAAGTTAGCAGGGATAAAACTCTGCGTCACTTTCTGGTCGTACGAGATCTTGCCGCCGAGATTCGAGATGTTCAGACCCAAACCGAAGTAGCTTGTACCGCTCCCCAACTCAATAGGTTGACGATAGTAGAGTGCCACATCAGCAGCGGCAGTCATGCCAGGGTACAACTCTGCGGCCGAACCGAGCGTTGATGCGTTGGCACCATTATTGAGGTCCGAATACATGAAGCGCAGTGCCACTGCCATCGACACGTACTCGTGCAACTTACGACTGTAAGCGAGGTCAATGGCCCACTCGTTCGGATGAGCGTACTGCAAGAACGTGCCGTTCAGGTCGGTCAACTGCACTTCGCCCAACGAGAAGTACGTGAACGAGGCTGACAAGGTACCGGCCATCTCGCTGATAGTATAGTATCCGGCTACATACGCAAGATCGATGTCCGACACTATCTTACGCAACCACGGCGTATAGTTGCCGGTGATACCGCCGTGCGAGTCCATAAAGGCATATTTGGCCGGGTTCCAGTGCTGCGAATTGAGGTCCGGAGCAGTGGCAACTCCCACATCACCCATACCGCCTGCACGTGCGTCAGGGGCAATAGAGAGTGAGGGCATCGACGTAATAATCGGGTTCATTTGTGCTTTTGCTGCAAATGGCATTGCCAGAGCAACAAGGAGTGTTAATCCTATAAATACTTTCTTCATTTTAAATTAAATTAATTAGTTTAACTTGAAGTAGATTTTTGTCATTGGCTATTCTATTTAGTTACTATTATTTTACCTTGTTTGGATGAGGCTTTCGAGCCTGCTACTTGTATCTGTACCTTATAAACATACACGCCCGCGTCCACGCGCACGTCCGCGAGGTTCCAACGCACGGGTTCAGCACCTTTCTGTTGCATGTGGTAAACCTGCTTACCGGTCAGGTCGTACACATAGATGTCGGTCTCTGCCAACTTGTCGGGCTGGTCATAGTCGATGAGGATATTCAGCGTACCGGCAGCACTCACGGGGTTGGGGTAGGTGGTCACGGCACACAACTCCGCATCACGCCCCTGCACCACTTGGAAGTTCAGTTCTTGCGACGTGCTGTTGTTGAGCAAGTCCCACGCACGGAACGTCAGTGTATGTGCCCCCTCGCTCATCTCCGGCATGGAGTACGACACCTGCCCTGCCTGATAACTGCCGTTTGTGGCAGAGAAATAGTCGTTGACGATATACGTCATGTCGGGGTTATTGTCGATGATGAGCAGCAGGTCGTGTCCGATGCCGCTCCCTGCCGTATTGATACCGTGCTCGTCCTCCAGTTCGGCGAAGAAATGCGGGAACTCGTATGTCGAACCACCGTCACGGAAAGAGGGCGAGTTGAGGTAGATACGCATCTCCGGACCAATCGTGTCCTCGATGGCCACTATACTGCTTCCACCCACTTGGAAATCCTCGTAGTGCCCGATGGCCTCCTCGGCATTGAGGCTGTCAATGGCGTAATAGACTATCCGACCGTTTCCGTAGTTGTAGCGTATATCTTTCGGCACCATGAACGTGTAGGCAAAGTGACCATTGACCACATTCGTCTCGCCCTTGAAGAGCGGACTGGGATAGTCGTTGTACGTGAACTTTTTCTTGCTCTCCGTATTACTCTGGTCGTTGTCTAACGTCGTTATCTGTTGCATCTTGTCCAGCACGGTGATGCTCATCTTGCCATTGAACCAAGTGGCCGTATCCATGTCGTCCGTGCGGATAAAACCCTCCACCGTTTGGATAGAGAGGGCGTGTAGCGTGTCCAATTGTGTGGTTGTCACCACGGTGTAGTCGTCGGGGAATGCGGGACGGATGGCAGGGTCGCCCAGTAGCACGTATGGCATCTTGTTGTTATCACTGCCGCGCTTGTTCTTCGCGCATTGCAGCGCCTTACCAATGGTCATATAGTAGTGCCCGTTGCGGCGAGCAAAGAGCGTGTCGCAGAAGAGCTGATTAAGAGCTCCGTTCTGCGGCGCATACACCGTCCGGCATGCAGAGATAGTGGCGATTGCCCCGCCATTGGGGTTGAGCACTGCCTCCTCACCCGCCGACAGCACGCCCGCATCGAAACTGGAGAAATTGCAGGTGGCAAGGAACCACAACCCGCGGTTTAGGTTAGTCATTGCCGTGATGTCGGCAATAGTCATCACACTCTCCGACGTGATGGCGTTGTATCCGCCGTGACCACTATAGTCGAAAAATAACACACCGGAAGATATCAAGTTATTGAATTTATTCTGTGCAAGAGGATAACTCTCGCCGGCAGCACTCGTCTCTTGTGGATACGCATCGAGGTACACTTTGTTCACCACAAAATCGGGGTGATGCGTGCGAACCGACTCTGCCGCCATGTCGCTGATGGACGTGTGCTGATTGTTGTCGCCATCGTCCGCAAGGAAAAGCAGTTGACTCTTCCACTTGCCCGAACGTGTACTCTCCATATATTCAATCGTTTTGGCCACTACAGCGTTGGCCTCATCCAGACTGTTCACGGGGAAACGCCCGACAGCTATATCCATTCGCCCGCTCAAGTCCGACTCGCCTTCGTTGTCATCCAAGAAAGCGAAATAGTCGTCCGATGCGTACGCTTTCGTCTCTTCGAGCGAGTTCTTCGCCTGATAGGTGAGTAGAAGGTTGTTGCCCGATGGTTGCAGTAGTTTGCGGTTGTCGAACGTGCCGTCACCCACTAAGAGCAGATACTGCGGAGCGTGCAGTGCACTGTTGCCGGCCGCGCGGTCGTATAGCATCTTCATAATCCAACGATATGCAGTGGCATCGGGCGTGCCGGATGAGAACTCATTATACACCTGCTGGTCGGTCACTACGGCCGTCGTCATCGCATCGACACGCTCGTGAGCCTCGGCCAGCGTCTGTGCCGCGGTCAGGAAAGCCTCGTTGGTGAGGATAACCATATCGACGTCTTGCAGGCTATGCAGGTCTTGGTTGGGGATAGTCCCGACAATAGTCGGATGGTAGAATGCGTTGCGCATCGAGGGACGGAAAGCAACGAAATCCTGCACGGTGCGGTTACTCCCGACGAACGTCAAACTGCTGCCGTTCAGCGTAGCAGGCACGCGATGGATAGTCGCCAGATTAGTCACGTTCCACACCTGCACATCACCGTCCGCTCCGCTCAAGGTATAAGTCGTCAGCGAGTTGGTGTCGTAATGCTCCGCATTGCGGAAAAGCAGCGGCTTATCGTGCAACGTCAGCGAGCAGGTGGCCGATGCCTCTACGTAATTGAGGAAGCCCAACGAACCGTTGGCCGAGTTCGAGAAATGGATGTTCAGTGACTGCTCATCGCCCGAAGCAGGACTATACGTGAACTGTGCCGCATTACTCGTTGCCATCGTATAGAAATCGCTCGTCGAGATACCGTCTGTTTTCAGCGACTCCGTCTTGCCGTTCAGCGTGAACGTGAACTGACTCTGTTTCGACGAGTATGCAGCGATATTCACATACACTTTCATCGGTTGCGATGCAACGAGGTCAGGGAATGTGAAACGCAGTGTCATGTCACCGCTTGCGGGCAGTTGCTCGTAGAACTCACGTCCACCGCCCTCTTTGCCCGTGCGGTCCACGATATTCAGTGAGTCCACCTCATGAAGCCGCACGGCCGTATAGGTGTCGGCAGTGTACATCGTGTTGCCCGTCAGGGCCGCTGCTGTCTGGATAGTGAGAGGCGTACCTGCGTTGTCCGAAAGGAAATAGTAGCCTTTAGTAGAGTAGGGGTTGTTCGTATGAACGAACCGTGAACCGTTATAGTCCCAACGCTCCATGCCTTGTGCATAGAACACGACATAATCGCCCGCATTGAACACGCCATCACTGCCCGTCACCACATAATACGGCACTTGCGGCAAGTCGTCAATCTTCGTCAGGGAGAAATCTTGTGCGAGTCGAGCCCCACCGTATCCGTAGATACGCAGCGTCTTCGGGTTCAGTCCCGCTTGCTGAAGATCTTCGTACGTCAAGTAGTGCATGCCCGTCTCTACTACGCTTATCTTCACCCACTTACCGCTTTGTAGTACCGAGTGCGGTGCGTAAGTATGCGACCACACTGCCGCACTCCATAAGCACAGCAACCCAATCGTTATATGTCGTATTCCTTTCATTTTATTCTACAAAACAGACGTTCTTGTTCATCTCCGTCGATGCGTGCCGTCAGGCAGTCGTTCAGGTGTAGCGTTAGTGGTTCGCTTGCAAGTTGTGCATAGACCACATCGCCTTGACGTATTGTCATCGTCCGACTCACCATACATACTGCCTCACGCAACATCTCTACACTCACTCTATACGTCATCTGCTCGCCCTTCGGGCTTAATTCATCTTGCTCGCCTTTATGGCTTAATTCATCTTGTGCGCCATCATGGTTCACAATCACTGTCACCGTGTCGTTCCACGCCTCTTTCCATTCTCCTATCGGCAGTGACCCGTCTTGCGAAACAGCCCGTGTCCACGATGCTCCATGCCGGCGTGCCTCTCGTAGCATATCCGCCGCTTGGATGTCCAACGCCGGCGTGATGGCATCGAAATACCTGTCTGCGAAGCGTAGCCCAATCTGTTTGCCTAACCGGCAGATACGCAGCGCAAGGGCAGGGTAGGCAACCGGCTCTTTCGTCTCGTCCGGTACGAAGAACGGCTTTCTATTCACCAACAACGCCGAGTCGCCTTTTAGCATCATCTCCGAGTCGCCCTTTAGCATCATCTCCGAGTTGCCTTGTCGCAGGTGGCTTTCTTTTTGCTTCTCTGCCTCGCGACTCTGTTCCTCTTCCTTGTATGTCACGCCAATAATCTTCATTATCCGTCTCCTATCCGCTTTCCGTGCTCCCGTTGACTAGCTCCTTAGGAGCGCTCCCTTATTCCATCGCATACATACACACAAAAAGCAGCGCAAAATTACTGCTTTTTTTTGATATATGCAAGTTTTTTTTGAAAAATATCTACTTTTCGCCCTCTTTTTTCGCTCTTTTGCCCCTCTTCGTGCAGTTTTCTGCCCTTTTTGTCCCCCTTTTTGCAACCATTACTATCATCCCTGTGCCGTTTTTTGACCTCTGTTGCCCTCGCTCTCCGCTCTTT
>CALAUY010000060.1 GCA_937892015.1 uncultured Bacteroidales bacterium
CTTATAGGACTTATAGGACTTATAGGACTTATAGGACTTATAGGACTTATAGGACCTATGGGACCTATTGGACTCATAGGACTCATAACCCCCATTTGTATTGTGAACCCCTCAGGGGTCTCACTCAGGGCCATCCTGACCGGAAGGACCCGTTGGGTGGCATCTTTTGCCGCCAGTTCGCGCTGAAAAGCCGCGTTATACGTTCGATAGACCGGCAGTCCGTCGGGCAGTGGCGTGCGGTTGGGCCAATAGAAACCCTGTCCGCCCACAACCAGTCCATCGCCGTTATGGAGCTCCATCGCAGCAGTGATAGGGGTCGTTCCGAGATACTCGCCCGTCGATTTGGGCGTGTCCATGTTCACCAACGGTCGTGGGCGCTCGGCGGGTGAACTGCCCGCAGGGAAAGACGAGAAAAACTCGGTAGCGCCGCGGTGGAACGTCTTCTTGGGGTCAGGCGCAAAACGGATACGCGTCTCGCCCATTGATGCCCGCATGTACCGTCCGTCCGATGCGGCGATGATGTCGTCTAACCGCTGACGATAGTAGGCCACGACGTTGCGGACATAATCGACATCTTTCAACCGACCCTCTATCTTCAGTGTCGTGATGCCCGCATCGAGCAACTCCGGCAAACGTGCGCTGCGGTCGAGGTCCTGCAACGAGAGGACATGCTGTTGATGCCTTATCTCGCGTCTGTTCTCGTCAAGCACATCGTACGGCAACCGGCACATCTGCGCACATTCACCCCTGTTGGCACTACGACCACAGACGGCCTCACTCAGGTAACATGCCCCCGAGTAACTGACGCATAGTGCCCCGTGCACGAACGCCTCTAATGCCACATGGCAATGTTCGCGGATATGACGTATCTCACTGATACTCAGTTCGCGTGCGAGCACCACTTGCGCAAACCCCATCGACTCCAGTTCCTGCACCCGTTCGAGGTCACGGATATCACACTGGGTGGAGGCATGCAGTTTATGCTCGAAACCGCCGATGGCCAGCAGACGTTGCGCCAAGCGCATGTCTTGGATGAGGAGGGCATCCACGCCCAACTCGTTGCAAGCGCACGCTATACGTACCGCCTCTGCCAACTCGTCGTCACGAAGCAACGTGTTCAGCGTCACAAAAACGCGCACGCCGAACAGATGGGCATAACGGCAGAGCTCACCGATGTCGGCAAGGCTGTTACCTGCCGCTTTGCGCGCACCGTACGCCGGACCACCGATATACACCGCATCTGCCCCTGCATCAATGGCCACCCGCCCCACACCCACGTTCTTCGCAGGTGCCAACAACTCTATCCGTTCACTATGCGTCATATTGAAGTTGTTTGAGGTTGTTTGAGGTTGTTTGATTGTTGTTTGAGGTTGTTTGATTGTTGTTTGATTGTTGTTTGATGTTGTTTGATGTTGTTTGAAGTTGTTTGAAGTTGTTTGAAGTTGTTTCTTTCCTACGCTGCGCTTCGGACGACCTGATTTGCTGTGCGTGTTCGAAATCGACTGCAAAGTTACAAAAAAAAATTGACATATGCAAGCTTTTATCCAAAAAAAGTACATATACGCCAATAAAACTCCAAAAAACGAACTCAAAAGTGCATAAATACGACCCTTGCGGGGGAGGGGTACGGAGGAGGTATGGAGGGTGTATGGAGGGTGTATGGAGGGTGTATGGAGGGTGTATGGAGGGT
>CALAUY010000061.1 GCA_937892015.1 uncultured Bacteroidales bacterium
AATCACAGGACAATCACAGGACAATCACAGGACAATCACAGGGTGCTCCTTGCATGCAGTTAACCGTTGGATAGGGTTTTTGGAGAATAATTGTTGTTTATGTTTGTTTAAATCTCACGTGCATTTGCTTAAATCATATTATTGGTAAATGCCTTAAACAGAGTGACTTACAAAGATTCTTACGTATAATTTCGCTTAAATCTCACTTAAAAGTCACTTAAAAGTCACTTAAATCTCACGTAAATCCCGCTTAAAATTGTTTAAACTTGCCGTGGAGGTAGCGCAGATTGTTGAATGTTGCGTATGGCTCTTCTTGCGTCATGTTTTGTATTCGTTTATTTCAATAACATCGTAGTTTCTTACTCTATTTCCCTTTCGCTCAGTTGTGTGACGATGTGCCTTGTCCTGCTATGTACGAGTTTTCTCTGACCTATACGCCTAAAATTCTTCTTTTGTCATTGTTGTACTTTGTTGTTGATTTTCAAATCAGCTGCAAAGGTACAACTTTTTCCCCATTCCTACAATATGCACTTTATCGGATGGATACGTCAAATTGTTAAATCGTCAATCATTCGTCAAATTGTTAAATCGTCAAATTGTCAAATTGTCAAATTGTCAATAGTTTCATACCCCTCCCCCGCAAGCGGGATCTCACCTACCTTAGGGGAGCGCTCCTGCGGAGCTAGTCAGATTAGTAACGAAGAGCAAGGACAAATGGGACAAACAGGACAAACAGGACAAATGGGACAAATGGGACAAATAGGACAAATGGGACAAATAGGACAAACAGGACAAATGGGACAAATAGGACAAATAGGGCTAACAGGACCAAAGACTATTTACCAATTTACCACACGTAGCGATTCTCTCTCAGGGTGCGAAATTCGACAAAAGAGACATAAAAACACTTATAGAAAATGCAAGCGATTGGTGACGTTTGCTTCGGAAGTGCCGGCATCGAAATCGAGGAAGAGGAGGGACAGGTCGGGATAGAGTTGTTTGTATCGCTGCTCGATTCCCTTGCTAATGATATGATTAGCAATGCATCCGAAGGGTTGTAGCGAGACGATTTTCTTCACGCCGTGCTCTGCGAGCAGACATATCTCGCCGGGCAAGAACCATCCCTCTCCGAAGTCGGCTGCTGAGTTAATCACCTTGCGACTATGTTTCCATACGTGCATGATATTGTCGAACGGTCGATAAAGCGGGAAAGCGCGACATAAATGGTCGTAACGCTTGGCAACCATCATCAAAGCGGCATTGAGTGCCCGTGCTTGAGTCGGAGAAAGTGAATCGGAACGGATATGCTGCTTGCGGTTGATGAAAGCGTTGGGGATAGATGTTTGGAAAAAAGCGGTGATAGCGGGCGGCACTATCTCCATCCCGTGACGAATGAGCCAATCGGCTACTTGCTTGTTACTGAAGGAGTTGTACTTGACGTAAATCTCGCCGACCAGTCCTACAACAGGCACTTGCCGCTTGGTGTCACAAAGCGCAGCGAACTCAGTTGCCGCTTGCTCTAACATACGGTGCATGGCTTTGTAATCGCACCTTGAGAGGGGCTCTTGCACCGCCTGTAAGTAGTGGTCGTAACACCGCCGTGCGTCCCCCGCACGATACTCCCTTGGCGCAGCGGGATAGTAGAGTTTGGCCAGTGCATCGGAGAAATACAGAGCCTCGATGAGCGGACGTGCCACCTGTTTCCACGGGATAACAAATCCGGGCTGATTGTTGCGCTGGTCGTGCCCAATCGCCACCGACACAACCGGCACCTCGGCGAACCCTGCACTGACCAGAGCGTTCTTGATGAGCGAATAGTAGTTGCTTGCGCGGCACTGCCCGCCGGTTTGTGTGATAGCAACAGCCGTATTGGAGAGGTCGTACCGTCCTGACCGCAGCGCGCGTAAGATACTGCCAATCACTATTGTTGCCGGATAACAGATGTCGTTATTAGCCACCCGCAAACCCTCTTCGGCATCAGGCAGCGAACCCATCGGCAGCGTCTCGGCATGATAACCTGCCAAAGCGAAAACGGTAGGGAGAAACTCGGTGTACCCTTCTGCGAAATACGGCACAAGAATAACGCGTCGGCGGTCGCTGTCCTCGAACGTCTTGGTTGTCCATGGCGCATCGGACTTACGCGGCTCTTGGTGCAAGGGTTGCTTGTCGTTGTTGACGCTGTCAACAAGTGAGCGCACCCGCAGGCGCAGCGAACCGATATTGTTCACGTCATCGATTTTCAGCACCGTGAGGTTCTTGTGATAGCGTGCAAGAATGCCCCGCACTTCGTCGAGGATGAACGCGTCAGGTCCGCAACCGAAACTGGTCAGTTCCACCATATGCAGCCGCGTATAGTCGCTGTTGCCAACCAAGTGTGCCGCCTTGAAGATGCGGTTGGGATATGCCCATTGGCACAACGCATTCAGCTCATCGTACACTCCCTGCCCTGCATGTGCCGCCACGTTCTCCGTAATCACGTCGATACCCATCGCAGCAATTGCATCTGCGATGCGGTGCTGAATGAGAGGGTCGATATGGTAAGGCCGTGCGGCCAACAGGATGACCATCCGTCCGTCCGTTTCTGCCTCATGAAGAACTTGCACGTTGCGCCTCTCGAGCGTGTCGAGATAGCGTTGCTGCTCGTCGAGTGCTTGTGAGATGGCCGCTTGCGACACCGACTCGCCAATGCCTAAACTGCCTAAGTACTCCACGAGCGACCGACGTAATAAGGCCTCTTCCTTGAAAGAGATAGTGGGCGAATCGATGGGCACATGATGTTTCTCTGCGGGATTGATGGCACTATTGAGGACATCCGAATAGCCGCTGACGATTGGACAGTTGAACGAGTTCTTTGCCGCAGCATCCTCTTTCTGCTCGAAAACGACCCACGGGTAGAAAATGCGGTTGACACCCTTGTCGATGAGGTCAAGGACATGCCCGTGCATCAGTTTGGCCGGGAAACAGATATTGTCCGCAACAATAGTCCGAACGCCTTTCTCATAGAGCTTATTCGTACTGGTGCCACTCAATACAACTCGAAAGCCGCAGCACGTGAAGAGTGTGTGCCAGAATGGATAATCCTCGTAGATGCCGAGCGCGCGCGGGATTCCGATAGTTAGCGGTTGCTTGTTTGTAGGCAATGGCAGACGCGGACGGCCGAAGAGCAACTTGTACTTCTCCTCCATCATGTTCACTCCGCTCCGACTTCCCGCAGCGGCGTTCGAATACACTCGTTCGCAGTTATTGCCGGAGAAATAGTTGGCACCATTAGCGAAATGGTAGCACCTCACTTGGCAGTGGTTCTGGCAACCCGGGCAAACCTCTTCGGTCTCCTCAAAATGATTGCTTTGCAGTATATCTTCCAGCGTCATCGTACCCATCATGAAGCCCTTTCAATTGCGTATAATGCCGCGCCATAAGCGCCCATCAGTTCGGGGATGGGACTGAACAGCACGTCCTTACCCGTGAGCAGTTCGAGCGCACGAACAACCGAGTGGTTGCGGAACGTGCCGCCTTGAGCCATTATATGGTCACCCAACTCATCGAATGACTTGAGTTTGAGCACTTTGTACAGGCAGTTCTTTATCACTGAATAACTGAATCCCGCAGCTATATCCGCCACTTGTGCGCCTTCACGCATCGCCTGTTTGACCTTGCTGTTCATGAAAACGGTGCATCGCGTCCCGAGGTCGTACGGTTGTCGGGCCAATGCTGCCATGCCGGCAAAAGTGCTCACATCGAACCCCAGTTGCGTGGCGAATGTCATGATGAAACTGCCGCACCCTGACGAACACGCCTCGTTAATCTCAATTCGTCGGATAGAGCCGTTATCCACAAAAATGGCTTTCATGTCCTGCCCACCGATGTCAAGCACAAAACTGACGTTCGGTTGCATCTCTCGCGCTGCAAGGAAATGCGCCATCGTCTCAACAATACCGTGTGCCAGCCCGAATGCCGTTTTCAGCAGCTGTTCGCCGTATCCCGTGGCGCACGACCCGGCTAATCGCAGGTTCTTGCCCACCGTATCATACAGGTGCTTGAGGCCTGAATAGAACGCCTCAAAAGAGTTGCCGTTATTATATCGGTAGTCGCTATATACCAACTCTTTTCGCCTGTTCAGCAGCACCAGTTTGGTGGTAGTACTGCCGCTGTCCACCCCGAGAAAATACGGCTCATCCGGCGCGTCGCTTATCGCACCCAGACGGAGCGGCACAGCGCGCTCTTTGTTCGTCCGCCATGTAGCATACTCCGCCTCGTCGGTGAAGAGTGGCGGCAGAGTGGCACTGAGCGTCACGCCCGCATCGCCTTGGTCGAAGAGCGCCGTCAACTGCGCTCGTGTCAATGGTGGCACGTTGTCGCCGTCAGTGAGTAGAGCTGTTCCTATGGCAGGGATGAGTTGTGCATGTTCGGGCACAACGCAATCGTCCTCAGTCACGCCCATCGCCCGCTGCATATGCTTACGAAGCTCCGGGATATAAGCAAAAGGTCCGCCGCAGAGAAAAACGCGCGGCATAATCTCTGTACCGCGAGCAAGCGCGCTGATAACCTGCATGGAGACGGCATTAAGCATCGAGGCGGCTATATCGGCCTTACTCACCGAACGAGAGATAAGGTTCTGGATGTCTGTCTTGCTGAAAACGCCGCAACGCGAGGCAATGGGATAGATATGCGTTGATTGTTCGGCCAGTCCGTTCAGGTCGGTTGTCTCCACGCCCAAGAGAGTGGCCGTCTGGTCGATGAAAGCACCCGTCCCGCCCGCACAATTGCCGTTCATGCGCATGTCCGGCACGCGGTTGGGAGCGAAGAAAATCATCTTACTATCTTCACCTCCGATATCCACCAACGTGTGCACGTCGGGATACATCCGTTTGACAACTTCCGCCGCGGCCAACACCTCTTGATGAAACGGCACATTGAGCCGTGCGGCATAACCCATTCCCACCGAACCGGTTATGCCCACACGGAACAAGACCTCGTCATCGGACGTGCCACCCTGTTCTTCTTTCTCAGGCAAGTCCGCTAATAGACGCGCCAACAGTACCTTTCCCACTTGCGCAGGTGCAGCATTATGCCGCTCATAAGCCGAGCGCACTACCTCTCCATTGCGCAACAACGCCATCTTAATGGTCGTGCTACCAATATCTATCCCTACTTGATACAATTGTTTTTTCGTTGTTGGTTAATGCTTGTAGATGCGATACTCGTACGGCGCAAGCGTCGTGGTGATAGCGAGCTGAACCGACTCGCCACTGAGTAGATTGGTGGCCGTATGTCCCTGATGTTTCATCGGCAAACGCACTTCTTGTTCCGCGTTGGCCGTATTGCAGATAACAATCATCGTCTCGCTCTCGTCGGTGTACTCCACGTAAGGCACTTTGGCATTGAGCGAACCGGTCACACGTGTCCCTCCACGCAGATGAGCCGTCTCACGATACACCTTGAGCAGCGTCTTCATTGCCGTGCGAGTTGCGTTCTCCGAAGCGAAATCCATCACGTTGTAGTTGAAGAAATTGATGGTGTTCATGTTCCCAATCTCTTGCGAGGAGTATATCATCGGCACGCCGGCCAAGAAAGCCGTGAGGCAGAACGCCGACAGCTCACCTTCCGGTGAGCGGTAAACCGAGACAGGCGACCGTTGTGCACTCTCGTCATGCGTTGTCACGTAACGCATTCGCTCCTTGCCTTCAGGCGTTGAGTTGTACTCCGATGTGTTGGCCGAGAGGAGCGAACCGAAAGTGCCGCTGCCCGAATAGACGCCCTCTACAGCGTACAGATAACTCCAACTATAGAGCAAATCGAATCCCGCATCGTACAGTTTGGCATCGGAAGTTTCTGCCAGCATGAGCGCATCGGGTTTGATGGCCCGCACGGACGTGATGACGTTGTTCCAGAATGTTGTTGGAGGTCCGTCGGCATAGTCGCAACGGAATCCGTCGATGTCGGCCTCGTTGATCCAATACAGCATGCACGCCAGCATAGTGTCGCACACTGCCGGCACGTCGTAGTTGAGGAACGTGACATCGGTCCAGAACTGCTCATCGGCTGTCCGCGCTGCTTGATACCAGTCGGGATGAGCCGTCACCCATGCGTTGTCCCATGAAGTGTGGTTGGCAATCCAGTCGAGCATAACCTGCATACCATGACTATGCGCGGTGCTGACTAACCGCTGCAAGTCAGCTAACGTGCCGAAAGCTGGGTCGATAGCGCGGTAATCTTTCACGCAATAGGGTGAACCGATGGCTTTGTCGTCCGTTCCACGCGGATGAATAGGCATCAGCCAGAGCACGTTCACTCCCATCTCCGACAGAGTCGGGATATATGCCTCAATGGCCGCGAAAGCGTTCTGTTCTGCAAAAAGGCGCTCGTTGCATTCATAGATAACGACACGAACGCCAACGTCAGGGCCGCAAGCGCACAGAGCGATTTGGTAATATACGTTGTTTTCATTGTTTATCGAGTTTTTATGGTACAACAGAAATAGATGTCGCTTTAGGATTGAACCACTCGACCTCGCCGGGGTTCTCGGGGTCCTCGATGACAGTGGGTGCGCCCTCACTGCCCATATAGAGGTAGATGTCTTCACCAATGAGGTAGTCGTCGTAGTCAGGGCGCTGACTCGCACCGTTATTCGAGAAGATGAGGTGCTCGGTCAACCCGCTATTCGCCTCTCCGAGGTCATAATAGAGATAGGTGTAGTCGCCGACGACAGCCGTGCCCGTGACGCTCATGCCCGGCCAACCGCCGTTCAGGTCATCGACATCACCCCACATGTAGAGGGTGGTACTCATGCCCCAACCCATTCCATCGAGCACATACACCACTGCACCGTCGTGCACGACCACTCCGTCGATATTCAGTTTCTCCACTCGACCATCGGCACTGATATGCAGATAGACGGGTTCGCTACTGAACGTGACGGGACCATAATCGGCAAGCTGATCTGCCCCGTTGTCAGAGAAAATGAGCGTCTCGCTCAGCCCTTCATTGCCCTCACCAATATCGAAATAAGCCAGCTCGAGCCCGTTGACGGTCTCATAGCCCGTGACACTCATGCCCGGCCAGCTGCCGTTCAAGTCATCGATGTCGCCATACATGTACAGCGTCAGCTTACCGAAGCCGCTTTCGTCCTGCACATACACGACAGGCCCGTTGTGGTCAATCGTCACTGTGCCGCTGAAATATGCCGCCCAGCGATCAGCCCACACGTTGTTGGCCGTGCCGACAGTCGCATCAAGCGTGTGCATAACGGGTTGCCCCTTGATGTCGCGCTCACCGCCGGATTTCTTGCTGACGAAAGAGAAACCGTCAGTTAATGTCTTGCCGCTCACAAAATCTTCAGGGAAAAGGTAGATGCCCCATTTGTTGTCTGAGTTGGCCGCTTTCTCCATCTGCCATGCAATCGTGCCGACAGCCGAGCGCTCGTCAAGACCATTGAACTCGCCGAAGATGTATATCTCATCATCGACGGCCGTTCCTACAGGAGCAATCAGTTCGAGCAAGATGGCGTTGTCCATCACCTCAAACTGTGTCTGTTCGTGGTCGAAAACCAACTCCTTAGGTTGACAGCCCGCCAATGCTGCGAGCAGCCCCACCAGAGTCGGAACGCTATATAGTTTGATGTTTGTTTTCATGTCAGTTATCTTTTAGTCTTATTGTCCATTAGTCTGTTAGTCCTCAATAATTCGGGTTCTGCTTGAGGCCGGGATTGACGCTGAGAGCCGAAGTCGGTAATGGGAACCACTCGTACTTGCGGTCTCGCTTCGCGGGATAAGCTACGCCGTCATCAGTAGCACGTCCGAAGAACCACCATTGTCCTTGCGTGAACTTGTCGAACCGGCGCAGGTCGGTGCGGCGACGACGTCCCTCGCAGAGAAACTCCTGTCCCCATTGATCGAGCATCCACGCTTCGGGGTCGGTGATGGCAATGCGACCGTAACTCTTGGCATCGTTCGGGTCGGCAAAATAGCGCTTACGCACCTCAAAAACAAGGTTCTCTGCGCCACTGACATCTCCTGCGCGGAGCTTACACTCGGCAAGCGTGTAGTAAACTTCCGCCCAACGGAACTCCACATCATCGATATCCTGAAAATCCTTGCCCTCACTTTCAGGATAAATAGGATAACGCACGAGCCGTACACCGGAGTTGGTCTCTCCCCAACGCGGCGACATCACGGGCTCAAGCGTGCGGCCGATAGTCGTAGCGCCCTCGAACTGCCCGACTTGGTCGGCATAATAGAGGTCCTGCCCGTCACGATCGGCATCGGCTTTGAGAACTTCACCCGTTCCCCAATTGGCTTTCATCAGCCCGCGCAAGAAAAGGCCGCTATAGTTGCCGTTCTCCCACGTATAGTTGCCCTTACGGATATCCTTGTCGTTGAAGCGTTCGTACACGGCTCCAAGACGATCATTATACGGCGGGTCAAGGAAACATTTAGCACCTTCCGAATAGCCGTAGGTGGAGTTGACAATACCCGAGTTGTCGTACGATGGCGCTAAACAGCAACAGTTCCACGCGCTTTGCGTAGAAGAGAAATCGAAATAGTCGGCATACGTGTAGGCCAAGAAAGGCATGTCGCGCATCCAGCCTGCGTTGAGCTGTCCGTTCTCCATGGCAAACGCCATCACCACCTCGGGGCACGTTGTGTTCGTCACGTGGTAGATGTCGCGGTAGTCAGATGCCAGCTCATACAGACCATAATCGCCGCCAAGCAGTTCACTCGCCAACGTATCGCACTCACTGAAACGTGCCGTGCCGGTGAACACCTCGGAATTCAGAAGCATTCGCATCTTGATGATACGATTGACCGCTTGGTTCATGCGGTTGCGCGTAGCGTTTGTGCCGTCCTCACGGGGAAGGTACATATAGCAATCATCCAATTCAGAGCAGATGAAGTCATACACTTTCTGACAACCCTTTTGGAAATCTTCGTCCGCAGAGCCCGGGATAGTGCCGTCATCTTGTGTATAGAGGGGAATAGCACCGCCCCACAACTCGAAGCAGTTGTAGTAAGCCCATGCACGCAACGTGCGCACTTCGGCGATATAACTCTCCAGTTTCTCGTCCGTCATGTCGAGGTCGTTCGCATCAAGTTGCTTAAGGTCACTGATGAGCATGTTGCACAACCCGATGGTTGACCACGCAGTCTCCCAAGTAGAGCGAATAATCTTCGACTCTGCAGTCCATGTATGCGTTGAGAGCACGGTTTTTTCGCCCTCATCATAACCCCATAGACCGCCATTCCATACACGCCAAACAATCTGGTCGGCACTGAACTCATTCAGGTACCAGAAATATTCGAGATAACTCATTGCGGCATTGCCGTAGATGGCCGCCACCGCACCCTTCACTGACGCTTCGTTCTGATAATAGACGGTTGCGTCGATGCGGTCAAACACTTGCTCCTCCATGTTGCAACTTAACAAGAAAAGGGTGCACAGGGCGAGAAGAACTTTTTTATTCGTTGTTTTCATAGTCTTAATGCAGATTGAGTGTTACACCTAAACAGAGTTGCGTTGCCGTCGGATAAGCCGACGACACATCCACGCCCGGAGTGATTCCCGTGACGGCTACTATACTCGGGTCGTTGCCCGAATAGCGCGTCATCGTAACGATATTCTTGGCAGTCACGTACAGTCGCAAACCATCCACAAGTTTGTCCTGCCAACGCCAATTGTACCCCAGCGTGATATTGTCGAGCTTGAAATACGAGCCGTCCTCTAAGAAATAACTGCTAATGACTCCACCGCCCGTCTTCACGTACTTGTCGGTTGTGTAGGCCGTGCGGAGCACGTTGTCGCTTCCACATCCCGCCAGTCCCATTCCATACTTTCGCATGTTGAAGATGTCGTAATCGAAAGCACCGGTGAAGAGGATAGAGAGGTCGAAATGGTAGAACTCCAGTGTGTTCGTCCAGCTGAGCGTATGTCGGGGAGCACCATTACCGATATTGCGTTTCCACGATGCATCGGCTGACCCGACCGGTTGTGCGTTGCCGTCGTTATCATAAACAAGCATATTGCCGTTAGAGTCGATGCCCGCAAACGCGTAACCGTAGAACTGGCCTATTTCGCCGCCCTCTTCCACACGGAAGAAATACTCCGACGTGCCCACGCCGGGTTTTTGATAGAGGTCGAGATACGATGCTTGATAAACGTCATTCGACAGCTTAGTCAGGTACGTGCGCCCGTATGCATAATTGAGACCCATCGTCCAGTCGAGGTGCTTGCCGCGGATGATGTCACCGCTGAGGCTAATCTCCACACCACGATTGGTTGTTGTGCCTACATTCACAAGGATAGACGGGTGCACGTAAGGCGGTTGAGGGGCTGTATATTGATAGAGCAAGTCAGGTGAGCGGCGGATATAGTACTCAACGCTGCCGCGCAGACGATGCCACAAGTCGAAATCAACACCGATATTATAGCTCTCTGATTTCTCCCAACTGAGCATGGGGTTGGCGTTCGACGACGATGCATAACCAACCACCCACTCGCCGTCCATGAAGTACTGATAACGCGTGGAGTACGTGGATAACGACTGATAGCTGTCACTCGGCTCGCGCCCCGTCACTCCGTACGAAAAACGGGGTTTCAAACTCTTGACCACACCTTTCGCAGGCTCCATGAACGCCGCCGAAGTCATCTCCCATGCAATGCTGGCAGATGGGAAATTGCCCCAACGACTCTTTGTGCCGAACTTCGTACTGGCCTCGCGACGCAGACTTGCGCTCACAAAAAGCATGTCGCGCCAGTTGTAGTTGACGCGCCCGAAGAAACCGAAGAGTGCGTTCTGACTCTTGCCCGTCCACATGGAGGCCAGTCCATCTGCCAACCAACTGCCCGAAGCGATGTTGTTCCACAGCATGTTGTCGAACGTGAAATCGCGGTTCTCCGCACCCACTTGTTCCCACGTGTGTTGCTCCCACGACGTGCCGAAAACGAACCGTAACGTGTGGTCGTTCATCTGGAAATCGTAGTTGAGCAACCAATCCACATGGTGCGTCCGGTTTTTCTGATAATTGACGTTGGCTCGCCCGTTGTAGCCGCCCCAGAAACTTTCGTTTGCCAGGGACGACGCGTATGTGTTCGACTTCAGGTCATTGTAGTCGAGCGAATAAGCGACGGACGTGTTGAGGTTGTGGTTCTCGTCAGTATAGAGCTTCAGTTTGAGTCCCACATTAGCGAGCATGTACAGTCTCTGCCCGCCGGATGTGGTCTCTATCAGTCGCGTCACGGGGTTGGTGGCACCTGTCGTGCCGGTGGGTTGATAAAAGGTTCCATCGTCGTTATAGACAGGCATCGTGGGGTTCATGCTCAATGCATTGTCAACCTGTCCGTTGTCGCCCCACGTCTCATCAACGCATCGTCCCGCCAAACCGGCAGAGAGCGTCAGATAGTCCTTCAACATTTTCTGCTCCATGGCAAATCGACCGCCGTACTCGCGACGAGCGCTGACGATATCCAGGCCATTGGCATCCTTGTAGTTGAGTGAAGCACTGTAACTGCCGCCCTTGACCGATGTCGATACGTTCACGTACTGGTTGATATCGTACGCCGCAGGACGTGTAATAGCGTCGTACCAATCAGTACTATATCCGTAGTCGGTGCCGCGGCGTGAACGACGAAACTCATCAGCTGTCAATACACGCATATGCGGTTTGGCGATATTTGCTCCGAAATACGAGTCGTACGTGACGCTTATACGTCCCTGCTCTGACGACCCTTTCTTAGTGGTAATCAACACCACGCCATTGGCACCTCGCGTTCCGTAGATCGCTGCCGAGGCTGCATCTTTCAGCACGGTGATTGACTCGATGTCTTGCGAACTGAGATTGCGGATATCTCCACCTGCAATGCCGTCTATGACGTACAAGGGCTCGTTACTACCGCTGAGCGAACCCGCTCCGCGTATCTGCAGCGATGACGACGCGTTGGGATCTGCAGCCGATGTGCTGTTGACTGTCAGACCTGCCACTTTGCCGTTCAGCATCTCCATCGGGTTGTTCATCGGACCTTTAACGAAATGCTTGCTATCAATCTGTACAATCGAACTCGACACCTCTTTCTTGCTGAGGCTACCATAACCGATGACCACCACTTCTTCCAGTTGTTCCGAGTCTTCACTCAAACTCACTCGCATGTCCGGTCCGACCGGCAATGTCTGCGATTGATAACCCATATACGAGAAAACGAGCAGAGCTCCCTCTTCGCACGTAATTTCAAAAAGACCATCAAAATCGGTGATAGTACCGTTGGTGGTACCCTCTACGAGCACTGACGCACCAATCAGCGACTCACCGCTTGTGTCCGTCACCACTCCTCGGAATGTGCGCGGTTGCGCCCCGACCCACAAGGCCAACCCAAGGAGCAGTACAATAAGTGTTTTGCGTTTCATGTGTGTTAATGTGTTGTGTGTTAATGTGTTGTGTGTTAATGTGTTGTGTGTTAATGTGTTGAAATTATGGGATATCTTATTGTACGGGGTTGATTTCTGCGGCAAAACCTCCCCCGGGTGCCATGCGCACATGCAACGTGTCGGCCGCAGTAACCGTCATCTCCTTTATGTTATGCGCGTACGGGTGCGCGAACCAATCGGCGTTCGGTGCGTCCTCGTAAAGCGTCACGCGGTACGTCTTATCAGAATCGAGCATACCAAGCGGCACTACAGCTTCACGTGCCTCATCGTCAGTGATTCCCCCCACATACCAATCGTCCGTGCCGCGACCTTGTCGGGCAAAAATGCAGAAGTCGCCGATAGTGCCGTCCACGAGTATCGAGCGTTCCCAATCGCACGGCACATGCTCAATGAAACGGAAAGCGTCGGGGTGCTCCATGTAGTGTTCAGGCAAGTCACACGCCATCTGCAGCGGTGAGTAGAAGCACACGAACAGCCCCAATTGGTTCATCAGCGTCGAGTGGACACGCGTAGTCGGGATGATGGGGTTCTCGAAATGGAAAACGCCCGGGGTGTAATCTACCGGTCCTGCCATGATTCGGGTGTACGGCAACACCGTCACGTGTTCGCAAGGACTGCCTCCATCGGTACTCCATGCGTTCCATTCTTGCCCGCGAACGCCCTCTTGTGATACGAGATTTGGATACGTTCGCGACAACCCAGTCGGCATCACAGGTTCATGATTATCAATCATTATGTGGTATTTTGCAGCTGTCTCTATCACCTTGCGATAGTGACGTACGCCCGACTGCCCTTTGTTCCATTGCAAACCGTCCATCGTGCGGATAATGGGTGCTACGTAACCGGTCTTGATTACGTGGATGCCATGCTTGGCATGATAGCGATAGATGCTGTCCAAGTCCTGCTCGTATGAAGCTGCATTCCCACCCGTCTCGTTGTGCCCGACGATGGCCACACCTATACTGTCGGCAAACCGGCTCAAGTGGTCCATGTCCCAGTCAGGGTATGGAGTGGTGAAATCAAAACTCTTCCAGTCCTCCCAACCGAGATTCCAACCCTCTGCCAGCACCGCATCAAAACCATGTTTGTTCGCAAAACGCAGATACCGTTCCATGTTTGCCGTGGTGGCTCCATGCTTGGGACCTGCTTCCCACGTCATCGTCTTGATATGCATCCCCCACCAAATGCCAATGAACTTCATAGGACGTATCCATTCGGTGTCCTCGATGGCGCACGGCTCATTGAGATTCAGCATGATACGTGAGGCGACAAGGTCGGGCAAAGTAGGAGTCAATACAAGTAAACGCCATGGGGTGTTCAGTCGTCCGCGAACGTACACTTTCGCCTCCATATCTTTCGCCTCCTCATCTTTCCACGGGGTCAAGTACGTGCGTAACGTACTGCCATCGGCAAAGAGGTTCTGTGCGGGATAGTCGGTCAGTGCCGCCTCATGCAGGAAAGCGTAACTGCCGTCTGCCATCTCTATCGTGACGGGCGAACAGACGGTGTCAATCTGCGAGAGCAACTGCTTCGTCCAGAGTCCTTCATAGTACTCGGTCCGCCATGGGATAGACCACACGTGCGGCTCTTCGGCAAAACAGTAACTCGTTGCCTCGTCAACAATAGTCATCTCCGACCTGTCGGGCGATGAGTAACGGAAAGCAATGCCGTCATCGAACACGCGGAAAACGATGTGCAACTTGTACCCGCTTGTGTGCCGCAACATCACCGTCAACTCCTCGTGTTGGTCTCTGATTGTCCGCTCTTCGCCCCACACCGTCTCCCACGTCTCATCGTGCGTGGCGCGTGTGCTGTTCATTATGGTGAAATCGCGGGTCAAGTCCATCCGTTCCGTCTTGAGACCCATCGGTGAAGATATCAGCACCGCTTTGCCGTTCTTCGACACTGCATAACGCGGCGCACCATCGTCGTTCAAACTAAAAGTGACACATGTGTTGCCATCGGGAGAGCAGACGGATAATTCGTCTGGAGAGCATGCCAATAAAACCGAGCATACGAGACAAAGATATACGACACGTTTCATCATGTTGGTAAAATTTGCTGCAAAGTTACCAAAAAAAAATGATATATGCAAGAATAATGCACCTTTTTTATGTGTTTTTCGCAAAAAATGTGCATTTTATCAAAAAATATTTGTATATTTCGATTTTTTTTACTAATTTTGCAGTCGTTTTCATAGAACAGTGGGAAATGGGACGTCTTTTAGCCATTGACTACGGAATCCGTCGAACAGGGATTGCCGTAACGGATATGCTACGCATAACAGCGGGGGCTCTTGCGACTGTACCCACGCACACACTGCTGGATTGGTTGGCCGATTATTTCTCCAAAGAGACCGTTGATGAGGTCGTTATCGGTTATCCGCGGCAGATGTCCGGCGCAGAAAGCGCGTCGATGCGACAGATACGTCCGTTCATGAATGCCTTCCGAAAGCGTTTTCCACACATGCCTCTCGTGCCTTTCGATGAGCGATTCACTTCCGTTTTGGCACACAAAGCAATGTTGGAGGGCGGGCTGAAGAAGAAAGCCAGACAGGACAAAGCAACTGTGGACAAGATTGCCGCGTGCATCATCCTCGAGGATTACCTTCAAGCGAAAACAACTGAATAAGAATGCAATAACTCAATCATAAATTGTCAATAGCCCGTAAGGGCAGTCAAAAAAAATTATGGTTTTACCGATATATTTATACGGCCAACCGGTACTTCGCAGAGAAGCGGAAGATGTGCCACGCGATTATCCAGAACTCAAGACGCTGATTGCCAACATGTTCGAGACACTCTTGCAAGCCGAGGGTTGCGGACTGGCAGCACCGCAAGTGGGGCTCGGGTTGCGCCTTTTCATCGTCGATGGCTCTGAGTTGGGAGAAGAGTACCCTGAAAGCAAGAACTTCAAACAACCGTTCATCAACCCCGAAGTGCTCGAAGAGTCTGAGGAAAAAGTGACGTACAGCGAGGGCTGCTTGTCCCTGCCCGGAATAAGCGAGAACGTGGTGCGACCCAAGACAATACGCGTCAGGTATTATGACGAAAACTGGCAGTTGCACGAAGAGGAACTGACGGGGTTCAACGCCCGTATTTTCGAGCACGAGTTCGACCACCTGCAAGGCAACGTGTTCACTGACCGCATCTCACCCATCCGTCGGCAGTTCGTCAGCACAAGGCTACAGAAAATAGCTAAAGGAAAGACGATGGGGAAATACAAATGTAAGAAAAACGGCTAATTATCCTTCATGGGACTCATTTCCGTCATATTGCTCGCTGTAGGTCTTGCCATGGACTGCCTTGCGGTCAGTTCCACGAAAGGCATTGCCGCATCCGGCAAAGAGCAAACGGACTGCCACCCGTGGTTGATGGCCGTACTCTTCGGCTTTTTTCAAGGTGCTATGCCGCTGATAGCGTACGCCGCCGGCTCTGCTTTTGCGACATATATTGACAGAGTGGATCATTGGATAGCACTCGTGTTGCTGACGTTCATCGGCGGTAAAATGATTTGGGAGAGTCTCCACGAACATCCTGAAGAAGAGCACCATATCGGCACTATTGCCGAGTTGTTTGTGTTGGCCATTGCCACCTCTATTGATGCACTGGCCACAGGCATTATCTTTGTTCCATACTCGCCCCGAACGGTGCTGCTCGACATGGCCATCATCGCTTTCGTCAGCTTTGCGTTCTCTCTTGTCGGTTTCTTCGGTGGCAAACATATTGGTAAGCGACTGCCGGTGAACGTAGAACTGCTGGGCGGACTTGTTCTCATAGGCATCGGATTGAAGATTTTTATTGAGGGGATGATATGATTCTTATCGGCAACACGGTGGTGAGTCTTGATATACTCGAGAAAGAGTTCTGTTGCGATTTGGACAGATGCCGCGGATGTTGTTGTATTGAGGGCGATGCAGGTGCCCCGCTTACGGAAGAAGAGAACGCTCAAATAGAGCAACTATTGCCGCTACTGAAGCCTCAGATGACGCCCGAGGCACGCCGAGTCGTGGAGGAGCGGGGTATCAGTTATCGTGACCCAGAAGGCGAACTGGTAACGCAGATTGTTGACGGCAAGGATTGCGTCTTTGCGCGAACCGACCACAACGGGTGGTGTTATTGCTTGATAGAGAGAGCTTGTCGCGCCGGCAAAACGGATTTTCTCAAACCCGTCTCTTGCCACCTCTATCCCGTGCGTGTCAAGGAGTTTGCAGCTCGCGGTGAAGCGCCGGCAATGACGGCTCTCGAGTACAACAGATGGGATATCTGCCATTGCGCGCGAATGCGTGGTAAGAAAGAGCACGTGCGCTTGTACGAGTTTCTCCGAGAACCCCTTGTACGGCGATTCGGACAACAATGGTACGATGAATTGTGTCTCACCGCTACCGAATGGAGAAAGCAAAACAGCGGATAAAACAAAACAACTGACAAACAACTATATTTATGAAAACATCTACTAAAGTCATTTCTATTATCAGTGTCGTGCTTGTGCTCGCACTGGGCATCTTCTGCTACTTCCGTTTCTGGTTTCCTTACGCAGAAGGAACGGATTCCGGAGAACTCAATTATTTCTCCTATCAAGGAGTCGTCTTTAAGACATATGAGGGCAAACTGATTCAGACGGGCTTGAAGTCTCGTGCCGCAACACAAGCCGGCGTTGCGAGCAACGAGTTCGTATTCTCTGTCGATGATAAAGCAGTGGCCGACTCGCTGATGCACTGCACCGGCAAACAGGTGGAACTGCACTACCAACGCTATTTTGCGCCGCTGCCATGGCGTGGACAAAGCGTCTTTGTGGTTGATAGTATATGGTCTGTAGGCAAATAGTTCGTTTACATCTAAATCCCGAGTATTATGATACGCAACAATCTGATTCGTCTTTTTGAAGATGCCATGCGCATGCATTGGGAGCTTCCTGCCATGTCTGATTTTGGCAATCCTAAAGTATATACGTACGGCGATGTAGCCGCACAAGTGGAACGTCTGCACATCCTTTTCGAGCAATGCGGTATTGAGAAAAACGACAAGATAGCCCTTATCGGGCGCAACAGTTCTAACTGGGCGATGACGTACGTGGCCGTACTCACTTACGGGGCCATTGTGGTGCCCATCCTGCAAGATTTCAAGCCCGGTGATGTCACGCATATCATCAACCATTCTGAATCGAAACTTCTTTTTGCCGGTGATGCTATCTG
>CALAUY010000062.1 GCA_937892015.1 uncultured Bacteroidales bacterium
CGAAGCGGTTTTTGCTTCACCCCTACCTTAGGGGAGGAGTCAGATTTGTATCGAAAGCTGATAGGACTAATGGGACTAATGGGACTGATAGGACTAATGGGACTAATGGAACTAATGGGGCTAATGGGACTAATGGGACTAATGGGGATAATAGGGATAATAAGAACGGCAGTTTCGTAACCCCTCATCGCAAGCGGACCGGTCTTACCTTGGGGGTGCGTTCCTATGGAGATAGTTGGGAATGGGGGATAAGTATTCGTATTGGGGGATAAGTATTCGTATTGGGGGATAAGTATTCGTATTGGGGGCGTTTCATTCAAGAAAAAAGCGGATTTTGTGACGAAAAGTGGCGCAAAATGCGAAATAATTGCATTTTTTGCATAAAATATTTGGTCAAATGAAAAAAAAGCAGTAACTTTGCAGCCGCTTTTGAAAAAACAGGCGATGAACTTGAGCAGAGGTCACAAGGCGATGAACCGAAAAGGATACATTCGTTGAGCCGAAAAGGGCACAGTTGTGAACCATGAGTGATGCGATGAACCGAAAAGGATGCATTCGTTGAGCCGAAAAGGGCACAGTTGTGAACCACGAGTGATGCGATGAACCGGAAAGGGGAGCCGAGTGAGGAGGACTGCAAGGGGGAGCCGGTGCGTGTAAAGCTAGCAATACACACATTTTCATGGCCGTCCCACCAAGGCGCTTGGTGGACGTTAAAAGTCTTCCTAGCTCAGTTGGTAGAGCAACTGACTCTTAATCAGTGGGTCGAGGGTTCGAGCCCCTCGGAGGACACAGAGACTCTGCACGCAGGTGCGGAGTTTTTTTTATTTTTTTTGCCAAAATATTTGCACATGTCAAAAATATTTTGTAACTTTGCACCCAAATTCGTTTTTTAAAGGCGAATACGCCCGCAAAAAAAGCAAAAAAAAACAATTAAGTAATTAAAAACCAGAGCATATGGGACTTTTTTCTTTTACTCAAGAGATTGCCATCGACCTCGGCACTGCGAACACGGTAATCACGTGTGAGGGTGAGGTGGTGGTAGATGAGCCGTCGGTAGTGGCCATCTCGATGTCGGACAACAAGATGGTTGCTGTAGGTCGCAAGGCGCAGCAGATGATTGGCAAGGGCGGCAACATGATTCGTACTGTCCGTCCGCTGAAAGACGGTGTTATTGCCGATTTCTATGCATGCGAGATGATGATTCGCGGCATGATAAAGATGATTCCTCACCGCAGTCGTTTCTTCACACCATCGTTGCGAATGGTAGTAGGTATCCCCTCGAGTTCGACGGAAGTGGAGATCCGTGCCGTGCGCGACTCGTCGGAACATGCGGGCGGGCGCGATGTCTATATGATCTTCGAGCCGATGGCAGCTGCAATCGGTATGGGCATCGACGTAGAGAGCCCTGAGGGATGTATGGTGGTGGATATCGGTGGCGGCACAACAGAGATTGCGGTCATCTCGCTGGGCGGTATTGTTTCCAACAAATCGATTAAGGTCGCGGGTGACGACCTGAACGCGGACATCATCGAGTTCATGAGCCGCATGCACAACTTGCGCATTGACGAACCGACGGCTGAACGCATCAAGATGCAAGTCGGGTCGGCCTTGCCCGAACTGGACAATCCACCGGAGGATTTTGTGGTGGTGGGACCGAACAAAGTGACGGCATTGCCGATGTCCGTTCCCGTGAGCTATCAGGAGATTGCGCACTGCTTGGAGAAATCCATCATGAAGATAGAGAACGCCGTGCTTCAGGCGCTTGAGCAGACTCCTCCGGAGTTGTATGCCGACATCGTTCGCCGCGGTATTTTCCTCGCAGGTGGAGGTGCGTTGCTGCACGGTCTGGCTAAGCGACTGACGGACAAGATTACCATCCAGTTCCACGTGGCCGAAGACCCGTTGCACTGCGTGGCCCGTGGCACCGGTGTGGCTCTGAAGAACGTGAACAACTTCAATTTCCTCATCCGATAAAGCCGCATGCACAATCTGTTGCAGTTCCTCATCAAGTACAGCAACCTCCTCTTATTCATTCTGTTAGAGGCGGTTGCGCTGTTCTTGGTGTTCAGCAGTAACAGCCTGGCGCACAGCGTGTGGTTCTCGTCGGCCAATCGCGTGACGGGTACTCTCTATCAGGTGCGGGACAACGTGACGAGCTATTTTTTCCTCCATTCAGAGAACGAGCGACTGGCACAAGAGAACACCGAGTTGCTACAACGTATCAACACGCTGGAGAACCAACTGGAGGGTGTAACAGAAGCGACCTTGCCCGACTCGGTCGATGCGTACGTTTTTGCGGAGAAGAATCTCCGTTTTATCTCGGCCAAAGTCATCAATATCTCCACCTCAACTCACCGCAATTTCATCACCCTGAATAAAGGCGCGCGCGATGGCGTGCACGAGGATATGGGGGTGGTGGATCAGGACGGCGTAGTGGGCATCGTACGTTCGGTGAGCGACCGTTTTGCGGTGGTTATCCCCGTCATCAACGACGCTTTCTCCGTCAGTTGCCGTTTCTTGAGTAACGACAAACTGGGGCCGCTGCACTGGGACGGCATCAGTTATCGTTACGCCCAACTGGAGGACATCGCACGACATGTGGAGGTGCATCAGGGCGACACACTGATTACCAGTGGTTTATCAGACGCTTTCCCCGAGGGTATCTGTGTGGGCGTGGTCGAAGAGGCCGAACTGGGTGAGAGCGACGCATACTACCACATCAGAGTGCGTCTGGCAGCTGACTTCTCGCGGCTTGGATATGTACAAATCATTCAGAACGAGTCGCTTGTCGAGCAGCGACAATTAGAAGAATGGGGCAGATAAGATGAAGCTGTGGATGGAAAATATCGGTCGATTGGTGCTGCTGTTGCTGCTACAACTGCTACTCATCAACAACCTCCATTTCATGGGAGTATGCAACCCGTGCATCTATATCCTTTTCCTCATCGCCTTGCCGGCCAATCTCCCTCATTGGGCAGAGTTGTTGGTGGGTGCACTGACGGGGTTGTTGATGGACATTGCCTGCAACTCCCCCGGCGCGCATATGTCGGCGTGCATCGCGCTGAGTTATGTCCGTCCCAAACTGCTGCATAACCTCGTCCCCGACGACGACCGACTTATCGGTACAGTCAACTCGCTAAGCATTGACAAACAGGCATATGTGCGGTTGACCATATTGCTCACGCTTCTGCATCACACCATCCTCTTCGTGCTCTATAACCTCACTTTCCATGCTTTCTGGCTCACCCTCGTGCAGATAGTAGTCAGTTCACTCCTCACTATCCTGCTTATCCTCGGCAGGGAGGTACTCCGCAAATGACCTTGCCATATGCTCAACGACCAGTACTATAACCGCCGATTCGTTATCAGCGCCATCGCTGTTATCATCGTTGTGCTTTTCATTATCCGTCTTTTTTTCGTGCAGGTGGTGGATGATAGTGCCATTGAGCAGGCCGACAAGATGTCACTTCTGCGGCAAACGGTATATGCTCCGCGCGGTCTCATCTACGACCGCAATGGCGAGTTGCTCGTATATAATCAGCCCATCTACGAGATTACGATGTCGTATCGCGAGATGGGCAACACGTTCGATACGGCCGCTTTCTGTTACAGCCTGCATATTAGCCGCGAGACGTTTGAGCAGCGCACAGCTGAGATTGCCGACAGGTCGAAGAACCCGGGCTTCTCGCGCGATGTGCCTCAGATTTTCATGACGCAGTTAGCGGCCGAAGATATAGCACCGCTGCAAGAGTCGCTCGACAAGTTTCCCGGCATCACTATCCGCAAGAGAACGCTCCGTGACTATCCGTACGCCTCGGCGGCACAAGTGCTTGGCAGTATAGGGGAGGTCAATAAACGTGATATCGAGGCCGACAACTACTACCATTCGGGCGATTATAGCGGTCGTGAGGGCATCGAGCGCACGTACGAGCGTGTACTGCGCGGCGAGAATGGTGTAGAGGTACTGTTGCGCGACAATCGCGGACGTATTCAAGGCCATTATAACAACGGCCTCGATGACTTGCCGCCAGTCGCCGGTGAGAACCTCACGCTCACGTTAGATATACGCTTGCAGATGTTGGCAGAGGAACTGCTGCAAGGCAAAGTAGGGAGTGTGGTGGCCATCGAACCCGCAACGGGCGAAGTGCTCTGCATGGCCAGTAACCCGACTTGGGACCCGAAAATCCTCGTCGGTCGGCAACGTTCGGTCAACTACATGCAGTTGCTCAACGACAAAACGAAACCACTAATGAACCGCGCTACGCAAGCCCAGTACTCCCCCGGCAGCACGTTCAAGACCCTGCAAGCACTTATCTGTCTGCAAGAGGGTGCTATAACCACCACCAAACAGTACCCGTGCAGCGGACCCGGCAGTACGCCCATCAAGTGCACACACCATCACGGTTCGCCCGTTACTCTCATCGGTGCAATCGAGCAGAGCTGCAATCCGTATTTCTGGTGCGCTTATCGCGACATGCTTGAAAAAGACGGTTACGGCAAGAATAACGAACATTTCCGCCACCGTTATCAACTATGGTGTGACGATGCCCGCTCTTTCGGTCTCGGCAGTCGTTTCGATGACTCGGATATCAGTGAGCAATCGACCGGCAAGATTCCCTCGCCGGAGCTCTACGACCGCTATTACGGCAAGACGGGTTGGCGCGCACTCACTATCCGCTCTAACGCCATCGGTCAGGGCGAAGTGCTCGTTACGCCGCTGCAGTTGGCCAACCTGGCCGCCACTATCGCCAACGAAGGGTACTACATCACGCCACATCTACTCCGGCACGACTCGATGCGCACTCATATCCATCAGACGGTCGTTGAGCCGCGCTATTTTGTGCCGGTCAAGCAGGGTATGACGCGCGTGATGACTCACGGAACGGGCAGACATAACGCGTTGCCGGACAGTATCGCATCGGCCGGCAAGACCGGAACAGTGCAGAACAAGGGCGGTCGTGACCACGCCATCTTCATCGGTTTTGCACCGGCCGACAACCCGCAAATAGCCATCGCGGTGGTGGTGGAGAACGCGGGGTTTGGTGCCACGTGGGCTGCACCCATCGCCACACTCCTCGAAGAGCAGTACTTGCTCGGAACGGTCAAAAGGCAAGACAAGAAAAATCAGATTGCATCTACAGTTCTTAATCCCAATGCGAAGAAGTTCACCCATTAGAAATATCGACTGGATAACCGTTGGATTGACCATGGCGCTGATTATTTTCGGTTGGCTGAACGTGTACGAGGCCAGTTACACGTTCGACCAAACATCTATCCTCGATTTCTCCTATCGCTCGGGCAAGCAATTCGTGTGGATTCTGTCGGCATTAGTGTTGGGCGGAGTTATCCTGTTACTCGACTCGCGCATCTTCGATTTCATCGCGTATTTCCTCTATGCTGCACTCATTGTGATACTGCTTCTAACACCTTTTGTAGCGCACGACATCAAGGGTTCGCTCTCATGGATCTCGTTAGGTCCTGTCAGTCTGCAACCCGCCGAGTTTGCCAAATGTGTCACGGCGTTAGCGCTCGCAAAGATGATGGGCAGCCACGACTACCGTTTGCGTACATGGCGCGACATGGTGAAGCCTCTACTCTTGATGGGCGCGCCAATGCTGATCATCATGGTCATGCAGAAAGAGACCGGTTCGGCGATTATCTTGGCGGCTTTTCTCTTGATGTTCTATCGCGAGGGGATGACGGGTTACGTGTTGCTGACAGGTGTTGCTGCCGTAGTGCTGTTCGTGACGGTGATAAAGTTCGGCACGTTGGTGGCCGATATCGCCATTGGAGCTGTGCTGTTGGCGGCACTTGTGCCGCGTGTGGTGGCGTTCGTGCGCGACAAGAGGCAGAAAAGGTCTCGATTTGCGCGCAACAGACACCCGCACGTGCAGATAATAACGTTCGTGATTCTTGCGGCCGTGGCCATCGGTTATTCTCACGCCTGCTCGTTTGCTTTCGACCATCTGCCCGACCATCAGCGGAGTCGTGTGGAGGTGTTGCTCGGACTGAAAGACGACCCGCAAGGTGCAGGCTACAACGTCAAGCAGTCGCTCATCGCCATCGGTTCGGGCGGACTCACCGGCAAGGGATTCCTCAAGGGCACGCAGACAAAGATGCATTTCGTACCCGAACAAGCGACTGACTTTATTTTCTGTACTGTGGGCGAAGAGTGGGGCTGGTTAGGTTCGTCGGGACTGCTGATTGTTTATCTGGCGTTTATCTTGCGCCTCATCTACTTGGCCGAGCGCCAACGGCAGCGATTCGCGCTCATCTACGGCTACTGTGTGGTGAGTATCTTCATTGCCCATCTGACCATCAACATCGGCATGGTGCTCGGCTTGTTGCCGGTCATCGGTATCCCCTTGCCGTTCATCTCGTACGGCGGCTCATCTATCTGGGGATTCACCATCTTACTCTCTATCTTCCTCAATCTGGATGCTGCTCGATTGGAGAAGATGTAGTCTCAATGAGGTACAGCAACAACATCCATACGAGCAGGATGAGGATAGAGTCCATCCGCTCGAGCAAGTCATCACTAATCAGACTGAACGCAAAAAGAAAAGCGAACGCGTGTGCCGAATAGTGCGCGCGCCCCTTATAAACGCGGGGGATGAGGACAAAAACGGCGAGCAGCAACAGCACTGCTAACGGTCCGAGACACATCCACGTGCTCAGATACTGACTATGCGGGCCGTACGCCATGCGGAGAAACAGCTCGTTGCCGGCCTCTTGGTAGAGGTTCATCATGAACGGAATATGTTGTCCGGCACCGAGTCCGAACCAACCATACTCGTCGGCGTGGTCGAAAACAGCTTTCCAGATGAAGAACCGCGGCTCGTTCTGTTCGGTGGCCAACGCGAGGTCGAGGTGCTCGATGTCGGCCGATGTGAACAGCGAGAAACGGGTGTTGAACACAAGGGCGGAGACACCTATAGACAGTCCGCCGACGATGATGAGCAACTGCGTCCACCAACGCAGACGCTTTCGATACCCGACGAAAAGCAAGAAAAGGGCGGTGATAAAGAGCGTGAGCAGTGCCGTCCGCGAACCGGTCATGAGCATACCCGTTAACATGACGGCAACACCAATGCCGAGCGTCACCATCACTTTCCACCGCGGATACGTTTGCCGATAATGTCTATAGAGCAGGGGCGACGAACAGATGCTCAGCATGAGGATGATGCAGTAGAAACCACGCAGTTTCATCAGCGAAGTGAAGCCGTGGAACGAGGGAAACTCGAACGGGCGCAGCAAGTCGTGATTGAACCAAATGACGGCATCGGCGTTCCATACCCAATAGTACGTGAAGAGGTAGAGGGGCACGGATGCAACGGATGCGGCGAAGAGGGTGGCGAGCATCTTATGACTTTGGTAGTGCTCGTTGAAACCGAAGAGCGGGATGAGTACGAGGATGACGAACGGCCAATGGCGCTCAATGAGCTTCAGTCCGGCGACAGTGTCGGGTGCCCAAAGTAGCGAGAGTGCCTCCCAGAGGGTATAGACCACGAGCAGCACTCCGGGCAGGGTTAGTGGCCAATGAGTGCGGATATGGTCTCGCAGAGCAGGCCATCCGCCCTCAGGGACGAAACGGCATTCCAGCACCCACGAGATAATCCACGCAACAGCAATAGGTTGGAGGATGAAACGGGGCAGAGGCAAAGCAATCAGCAGCGCATAAAACAGCGCGTAATTGAGTTCTCCTGCCAGTTTTTGGTATGTACGAAAAGCGTTCATGCGATGGTTGTTACAGATTGGTAATGCCTTGACGGACATGTTTTTTCCAGCGGTGGGAGAGGACGTAACGGACGCATTCGTCGGCATCGAACCCGCGCGCCTCAGCGTAAGCGGTGGCCATCACCGTCAGTGCCTCACGCCGGATGTTCAGTCGCTCGAAGTTCTTGCAACCGGTTTGTAGGTCGATATGTCTGCACCAACGGATTCGGTTGAGGTCGATGATTTCCACGCGTCCGTCGTCATCGAAGAGGATATTTCCGCCGGAAAAGTCGCGGTGCAATGCTCCGGCCTCGTGCATGGCAGCGGTGAAGCACCCTATGGCCGTCAATGCCTCTGTGTTGTCGGGTTGCGTAATTAGGTCGTTGAACGTGTGTGTACACCGTGACTGCGCGCAGACGTAATACGACTCGCGGAGCAGCCCGCAGACACGCACCTCTTTATACGCGACGGGCGTGCGCACGCCGCGCGCGAGCAACCGTTCGGCATACTCGTAACTCCGACGCGCTTTGCTCTTAACGAACAGGCCATACAGCAATGCTTTGACTAAACCGGGTGTTCCGAATTGCTTGATGATGAGGCCGTTGTGCGCGCGGAGCGTGTTACGATCGGAGTGAATGACCATGCCGCTATCCCAATCCTGAAACCGACCGATTACCCGCTCGGAACGAAAACGGTTGAGCAGCCGCGACCACGAACGGTGGTAATGCAACGGACCGCCCAAGTAACGACGCAGGAACTCCGGATGGCGGCGGTTAATCTCGTCAACGAGTCGGCGTTTTTGTCGGCGATCTTGCGTCCGTTTCGACTGCGGATGGATGCGGTAATACAAGCAGGTCTTGGGAATGCGGTAGAAATCGCCATCCAACGAGAAAATTGACAGCCAGAAATCCCAATCCTCCCGAATGGGGAACTGCTCGTTGTATCCCGGCGTTCGCTCCCAATCGGCACGGCGGTACATTGCGCAAGCATCGATGATGTTCTTACGTGCCAGCAGTGCCCGCGAGAAAGGAGGGAACGACCATCGACCCGTTCGTGCACCGATGAACTCCGCCTCTGAACCGACAACGAGCACTTCGGGATGCGCCTCAAGCACCTCCACTGCGAGACGGATAAAATCGTTGGAGATGAGGTTATCTGCATCTACGGGCAGGATGTACTGGCCGTGAGCGTGGCGAATAGCGTTATTGCGTGATGCACTGACACCTTTGTTGGGCTGTGTAAGGAGCACGATTGTGTCCGCGGGATGTGAACGGATGAACGCCTCTGCCACAACCCGAGAATCGTCCGTACTGCCGTCATCGACCACTATCACCTCTACCGACGGGTAGTCGGACGCTACAATAGAGCGGAGCGTCTCTTCCAGAAATGCGGCCATATTGTAACAAGGCACTATGACGGAAACGAGCGGTGGATTCATATCTTGTCGCGGCGGTGGATGATTTTCTGCCAATAGTACTTGACGGGGTTAGTGTATTTCAGCTGTTTCCATGGCCGACTGCTATGCGGTTTGTGCAGCACGGGCACGTTCATTAGTAAGAGGTTGCGAAACCCGTACACGAGCGATTTGTGGGAGATGGTCACGTCGAACCAGTTCTTGCGGGTACTGAGCTGCTCGAAAGAGTACGCCTGCAGAAACTCGAGTGTAAGCATCGTGCAACAGAAAGAGAACCGTTTGAGTGTGAGAGTAGGACGTTCACGCCAATGTTGTGCGTAGAGGTACGGGAAATTGACCTTGTTTTCGGCATCGTGCGTGATGGCGGCAATCAAGCCGAGACGCTCCGTTCGGGCACTGCGTATCTGCGCAATCGTGTCGTGCCGGACGAGCACATCACTCTCGATGATGAGTAAGTCAGCATGCTCTTCGAGGGCTTTACGCTGCGCATCGATAAGCGTGAAACGGTAGTTCGGCGAGGGATGTTTGGTCCGTTCCGCCCAGTTGATGAGTTCGAACGTGTATTGGTCGGCCAATGCCCGCAGTTGCTCCGTGTTTTCCGGCGTAGAGAAATCGTTGTAGAGCGTGAACCGCCAGTTGAGATCCGATGACGCGAAGAGTGCCGCAAGAGCTTCGCGAACGGTCTCTATCGAGTCCTTCACCGGCATGATGATATGCAGTTCGCGGTAGTTATCCATTGTCGTCCGACGCTTTGGTTTTTTTCTTGAGCACAAAATCGCGGCCAAGATAGTTCTTCCTTACAACCGGGTTGCTCGCCAACTCTTCGGGCGTGCCGTGGAAGAGTATTTTCCCCTCGAAAAGCAGATAGGCACGGTCGGTTATCTGTAGCGTCTCATCGACGTTATGGTCAGTGATGAGTATGCCGATGTTCTTGTCTTTCAGACTCCAGACAACGTCTTGAATCTCTTGCACGGCGATGGGGTCAACGCCCGCAAAAGGCTCGTCCAACATCACAAAACGCGGCTCGATGGCCAGACAACGGGCAATCTCCGTGCGACGCCGCTCACCGCCGGAGAGCCGGTCACCGAGATTCTTGCGCACGTGGTTAAGGTTGAACTCGCGGATGAGTTCCTCCAGTTTGTGTTCCTGATACTCTTTGGAGAATTTAGTCATCTCGAGCACACTGCGGATATTGTCCTCCACGCTCATCTTACGGAATACGCTGGCCTCTTGTGGCAGATAACCGATGCCCAGTTTCGCGCGTTTGTACATCGGATACTTAGTGATACACACGCTCGTGGTTTCATCGCCGCGGATATAGTCCAAGTAGATGTCCCCTTCGTTGGCCACAATCAGTCCTGTGGTCATGTAGAACGTGGTCGTCTTACCCGCACCATTCGGCCCGAGCAGCCCGACAATCTCGCCTTGATGAACGTGGATACTCACGTCGTTAGCGACTGTCCGTTTGCCGTATTTCTTTACCAAATGTTCGGTGCGAAGCACCATCTGTTCGTTTTCCATATCATTCTATCGTTAGCATCACGGGGCAATGGTCAGAATGGACCACTTGTTGCAGAATCTGTGCGTCACGGATGCGGTCGTGTAGCGGCTCGCTTACCCAGTGGTAATCGATGCGCCAACCGGCATTGCGTTCTCTTGCCCCGAATCGGTAACTCCACCACGAGTACTGTTCGGGTTCGGGATGGAACATGCGGAACGAGTCGATCATGCCGCTCTCTTGCCACCGGTCCATCCATTCGCGCTCTTCGGGCAAGAAGCCACTTACGCCCACTTGCCGCTCGGGGTGGTTGATGTCGATGGGTTTATGGCAGATATTGTAATCTCCGCACACGATGATGTTCGGTCGCTCTTTGCGCAAGTCCGTGATAAAAGCGAGGAACACCTCGAGAAAATCCATCTTGTACTCTTGTCGCAACCCGCCGGTAGTGCCGCTCGGTACGTACACGCACACAATGGTCAGGTCTCCATAATCGGCCCGTAACACACGTCCCTCACTGTCGTAACGGGGCTTACCCATACCTGCAACCACACGGTCGGGTTCGCGCTTGCTGAAGATGCCAACACCAGAGTACCCTTTCTTCTCTGCCGAATGCAGATAGGCGTGGTATCCAAGCTCACCAAAAGCGAGCAGGTCAATCTGCTCGGGTTGCGCCTTGCTCTCTTGGATACACAGCACGTCGGGGTCAGACTGCGCGAGCCAATCGACAAGGCCTTTATTCATTGCGGAACGAATGCCGTTCAGGTTGTACGAAACTATCTTCATCGGATGACTATTTTTACGCCTTTCTGTTTGGTGCCGTTAGAGACCGCAACTACATACACCCCGGCAGCGAGTTGGTTGAGCCGGTTGTCGGTCGTCACCAACTTGCCGCACGTGTCATATACGCCTACTACTTCGGTGTAATCATCGCCGTACAACTCTGCCGCCGTCTCTTTCACCACGTACAAGGGGAAATCGTTGCCGCCCATGAACTTAAAGAACATCGTCCCGTCTCCATTACGTTTGATGTCGGTAACGGGGTATTCTTCGTAAGGGGCATACTCGGTCGTGGAGCCGTACGGGAACGCATCGCCCTGCTTGCCATCCCAACCGTCCGTGCCGTATGCGGGCGTTTTGCCGTCAGCTTCGATGATGTCGTAACCCATCGCCGAGGCGGTGTTGTTGACCGTGTTGTTCGTCCATTTCGAGGCGTTGTACTGTATCTTCGTGATGAGCATTCCGTTGCCCGGGACATAACTGTCCCAACCGATGCGATACCTGTTCTCCAGCATGAAGAACTCCGTGGGGTTAGGGTCATTGCCGATAAGGTTGCTCGTGCCGGTCTCGGTGATGAGGTAACATTCGCCGTCCTCAACCAGTGGTTTCATTGAGTCGATGGTGACAGGGCTGTTGAGGATGACAGGCGTTGTCCATCCCACGAAGAACCGCTCGTAAGCGGTGTATCCGGCCGGCGTGTTACTGTTGTTGTTGTAGCTACCCGAGCACATGATATCCCACGTACCGGTCAGCTTGGTTGTAGCGCCATTGGTGGCGTAATGGTCGGAAAAGCCGAGCACATGGCTGAACTCATGACAAAAAGCACCGATGCCGTCTCGCGTGAGGCCTGTTCCCATCCTATACTGCAGTTCGTTAGAGCATGCATATGTGTCGAGTCGCTTGCCATCGAAACGATACGAACCCAATCCGCCGGAGTATATCCACGAAGTGTGCGGCCAGATAGTATAAGCCGCGCCGCCATCGGCCTCGCCCTGCCCCGCGTAGATAACGTAAACAAAGTCAATAAACCCGTCGTGGTCGTTGTCATAGACAGAGAAATCCACATTGAAAGCGGTGTCGGCTATTTGGCAAGCTTCGATGATAAGCTCGTGTGCCCGTCGGTCACTTCCACTGCGGTCGTTCTCGCCATAGTAGCGTTGCGACTGCGACACGGTGACAGGACCGACCACATCGAACACGGGCGAGTATGCTCCGAGCGACTGGTCCTCGAAATAGCGCTTGGCCGAACCGGTTGCGCCGTTGTACGCGTACGTCTCGCTGTTGAACATCGCCGTGAAAGCCGTCAAGTTGTTCGCCTCGCGGAACGCAAGGTCGTTGAACTGGGCGAGGATAATCAGTCCGCGCGGCGCTATATTGAGCGGGATGGCCACGTTCGTCTCTTCGGTCACCCGTCGGGGCGCACGTGCTGCGCGCTTCTCGGCACGGTGAGTCGCAATCTCTTCGTCCGACATCGACTTCACTTCGCGCAAGAACCCGTCTTGCCATGCTACCCAACGCCCGTCGGGCAAAGTCATGTAATGACAATCTTCATCGCCGTGCAAGTACACGACGCGTTCCGTCCCGTCGGCCTCTACAACCACTGTCGGCCCGGGTTTAGCAGGTCTTGCCGCAACACCCATCGTCACGGCTAATCCCAAAATAATCAGTTTGATTCTTCTCATTGTACAAGTATTTTCTCTGTTCCGTCAGTGTGCCGTACGAGGTACAACCCTCGTGGCAACGCGGACGGATCGGTTCCCATCATCTGTCCCGTCATACTATAAATGCCGAGGACGGCTCCTATCGGTGCATCTTCTTGCACGTTATCCAACCCGTTAGGATTATCTATTTCGTCGGCAAAATGAATAGCTATTAGCCTGACATACAGCGCTTTCTGTAAGTTACGGAAAGTGATATCCACTGCACCGTGCCACTCTTCGGGGTTCGGGAAGATGAACTCCTTGCGATTCTCTGCCAGACGTTTGATGCCGAGTGTCTCATCGTCCACCACCACCTCCACTTCGCCGCTGCCGTCGGGCGTGCAGGCTTCAATCAGTACGGACGTGACGAGACAACGACTCATCTCGTCTGTATGGAAAACGACCGTCCCCGGGGAGGTGCTACGACTGCCGAACTGGGCTCCTCGACCTGTGGCCTGACTGTCGAAACCGCGATACGAACTGCCGGTGACACTCAGCGTCCAGTTGATGTTGTCCAGTATCGGGTTGTTGCCGTTAACGGCCGAGTCAGGATGCCAATAGAAGAACATGCAGTTGTCGTGGTCGAACGGTATCTTCTCGGTGTTGACCACTATCTCTGCGTTGTTCGTCAGAGAGGGGATGGTCAGCACGTTTCCGACGAGCGTGTAGTCAACGCCCTCCGTCAGCAGCGTTCCGCCCATGGTCACTTGGAGACCCACGAAGCGATAGGTTTTCTTTATCTGCAGAGTAGCTATGTATGGTTGGTTGGCAGGGCAACACTCAGTCAGCATATGCTCCGCGAGCGTCACGTTCTCTGCCGTCACAGTCACTGTATAGCCGTCACATCCCTCTACGAACCGCAGCGAGACGTTGCCTGACGACTCGTTGATTTCGCGGAGCGAGAAGAGGCTGTTAGGCACATCCCACGACGTCACGTTCCACGTGCCCGGGAACGGGTCGGCAGCACTCGCCCCCACGTACGACCCGCGAGCGGGGATATAGATGTAGTTGGCCTCTCCGGGCGTGTCGTTCGGACCATTGTCCATCCATTTGTCTTCATCGTACACCACTCGCCAAATCATCATCCCGTGTCCGGCCAGACCGCGATCCCAACCGCGCTGCTGACGGTTCTCAATGTAATAGACGGTGTCGGTCGATGAGGGCGTTTTTGGCAGACCATCCGGCGAGATATAGTAGTAATCCGACGAGGGTGCAAGCGTGATTGACTGCGACCCGCGTAGTAATGTTGGTGTAGCCCAACCGAACTGATATTTCTCGTGCACCGAGTAGTTGCACGGACTCCGACCCTCGGTGTTGTGACTGCCACCGGCCATGATGTCCCACGATCCGGGTGTGAGGTTGTTTTCGTAGTTGGCTCCATACTGCGTATCGTAATAGTCGGGCAAACCGAGTACATGGCTGAACTCATGGCAGAGAGTGCCAATGCCGCATCGCTGCGCTCCGGAGAAACCCATCAACTCTGCCGAGCAGGCGTACGTATCGAGATAGACACCGTCTAAAATCACCGGCCCGTAACCGGCAAACACCGACCATTTATGCGGCCAGATGGTGTTAGGGTCGGCACCGATATAGTTCTCACCATAACCCGCGAAGATCATGTACACAAAATCGACCAACTCGTCGTTGTCGGAGTCGTAGTCCGCAAAATTGATGTTGTACATCGAGTTCGCCAACTGACAGGCCTCGGCCACTGCTTCTGCTGCGCGGCGGTCACTGCCGTCAGGTCCGTTCTCGCCGTAATACGCCATCGGGTGCGACAGGGTGATAGGACCAATCACGTCGAACTGCGGAACGTACGTGCCGCCCGACTGGTCAGAGAAATATTTCTTGGCCGAACCGAAAGCTCCGCCGTACGTGTAGTTGTCGCCGTTGCACATCTCGCTCATACTCGCTTGTGTGGTGGAACTCAAGCATGCCAAATCGGAGAAACTGACCACGATAACGAGTCCTTTGGGCGCGGGGTTGTACTCCAAGTCGCGTGCCGGACGCTCCGCAGATGCCCATCGCTGCTTGGCGGCTTTGCGTTTCTGAAGGAACGCTTTGTGGCTCATCTGCCCCATCGGACGATAATAGCCCTCCGCATCTTTCTCCATCACCTCACCCATCTCGTTCACCACGTAGTGGTAGTACTCGTCGCCCCGCAACTCCAACGTCACGGTCGAGCCGTCGGGTTGGGTGAACACTTGCTTCCCGGGTGCGGCAGGTACGGCCATCAGGCTCCATTGTATAGCGCCGAGTAAGGCGCAAGTCAACACGTGTCTTTTCATGATTACCAAACGATTATCTTGTGTGTTTTACCATTCTCATTGCGTACGATATATGCACCGGCCGGCAAACGGTCGGTGGTAGTGCCCATAAACGTGCCCGTGAGAGTGAAGACACCCGACACATCAGTGCTCGAATCGATTGTTTGCAGCAGCGATGTGTCGTGCTGGCCACCCATGAACTTAAACGACACGATACCATTGTCCTCTTCGATGTCCGTGAGCGGATAGTTCGGGAAGGGGGTGAACGTTGTGACGTTCGTCGTGCCCGGGAACGGGTCGCCATCGTCGCCCTGCAAGCCCGTAGTGCGGCTGTACGTGTACGTCCCGTCTGCGGGGATATGGATGTATCGAGGCTTATTGGCGGTGTTATTGGGCGTGTTCGACGACCATGAGCCCGAACTGAACACTACGCGTAGCACGAACAAACCATGACCCGGGACACCCTCGTCCCAGCCCTCTTGTTGGCGATTTTCCAGGTAGTAGATAGTGTCTGTCGAGGTGGCAAGCGCGGCATTGCCATCGGAGGTGATGTAGTAGGCCGACTGATGGTCGGCCGGCAGTGTCACGTTGGCCGAGTCGTTCAGCAACGTCGGTGCATCCCAGCCCATCCACCAACGCTCGTGAGCCGAGTAAGCAACGGGCACATAACCGTCTTTGTTATACAGTCCCACATCCATCACATCCCAGTTGCCCGGAGTGAGGAAATCGTTGTAGTTGGTGCCACTTGTGGTGTCGTAATAGTCGGGCAGACCGAGCACGTGACCGAACTCGTGGCAGAAGAGTCCTATCCCCGAACGCAGCGGATGGTCGTTGTCGTACCCGGGCGTCGGACGATAGATGGTGTTGTAATAGTTGAGTTCGCACGTGTAAGCATAGTAACTGATGGTCTTGCCTTGGAACGTATAGTCGCTTATTGATGCATTGGTCGGCAGACTCGTTCGGCCGCTGCGCACGGCACCGGCCATCGTCCAACTGGCCGGCCAGATGAGTGAGTCGATGCGACTATCGCTTTCGCCATAACCCGCGTAAATCACGAACACAAGGTCAAGATAACCATCGTTGTCGTTATCGTAGAGCGAGAGGTCAACACCATTAATCTGACTCGCTAACGAGCACGCTTTCAGTACCATATCCGCCGCTTTAGCATCCGAACCGCGACTGCCGAGATTGCGGCCATAGTACGACAGACTGTCGGGCAACGAGACCGGACCAACCACATCGAACTGCGGCACGTACTGACCATGCGACTGGTCGTAGAAATACTGCTTAGCCGAGCCGTACGATTGGTAGTATCGCGTCGTGTCGCCATTGAGCATCGAGTCCATCTCGGCACGCGTGTTCTCCGGACGGAACTGCACATCCGCGAAATTGGCGAGGATGACGAGTCCTCGCGGCGCGAGGTTCTTCACGTTGGGCGTGCGAGCAACGTCCATCGCCTGTTCACGTTGCATCTGCGCAACGTGGCTCGGCTCCATCCGTTTCATGTCCGGCGAGATTAACGTGCCGTCAGGTGCCGTCCAATAATGGAAATGCTCATCGCCCTCTGAACGTGCGTTCTCCACCACCGTCCCATCGGTCAGTGTCAACGTCCTCGTCAGCGGACGAGCCGGAGCTGCCCACAAAGCAGCTGACATACAGCCCAATACGAATATACTTGTCAGTCTCTTCATCATCATTTACTTTTGGCCGTGCGGGCTTTATCGTTCTTCGTTTTCTGTTTCTCCACCCACCGTTGCTCACATTTGGTGCGGCGTTGCGCATCGTGCGCTTTGCGACCGGTCGGTCGTGCTACACGATACGTCTTGTCACCCTCTCGGCGCTCAACCCACTTGGCGTAACAATAGTACCCCTTGTCGTTCTTGGCGATGAGGTAACCATCGACTGTCGTGTTGAAGTGGAAACGTTCATCGCCCACAAGGCGGATAGTGAGGGTGTCTCCATTGGGCTGTATGTACTCCATCGGACGCGGATTGGCCGGAACAGCCCATGCTCCCATGGCCAACAGACTCATCGCGACTATCAACAGTAGTTTTTTCATTGACTTATTCTTTGTGGTTGTTTACGTGTGTTGCTTTTACTTTCTTGAACAGGTTGCTCGCAAAAACAAAATCGTCCAAATCTTGGTTATCGGCATGGAAAATAGTCTCTTTGTTGCCGTTCCACACCATCTTGCCCTGTTTGAGGAAGATGATGTTGTCACCTATCTCCATGATGGAGTTCATGTCGTGCGAGTTGATGACCGTACAGATATTGTACTCTTGCGTTATCTCGTGTATCAGTTGGTCTATCACCAGACTCGTGTTCGGGTCGAGCCCTGAGTTGGGCTCATCGCAGAAGAGGTAGTGCGGGTTCAGTGCGATGGCACGAGCGATGGCTACACGTTTCTGCATACCGCCCGATATCTCTGCCGGCATTAGGTGCCACGCCGACTCTTGGATGTTCACGCGACTCAAGCAGAACTGCGCACGCTCCTCCATCTCCCGTTTCGTCATCGACGACCACATCTCTAATGGGAACATCACGTTCTGTAGGACACTCTGACTGTCGAACAGTGCCGCCCCCTGAAACAGCATCCCGACCTCGCGACGCAGCAACCGCGCCTCTTTCTCTTTCATGTCCGGCAAGTTGCGACCATCGTACTCGATACGACCCGAATCGATACTATGCAGACCGATGATTGACTTCATCAATACCGTCTTGCCTGACCCTGACTGACCGATAATCATGTTGCAATGACCATCCTGCATCTCGGCGTTGATATTGTCCAACACCACATGCCCGTCGAAACTCTTATGTACGTTCTTTACCGCTATCATGACAACATCAGTTTGGTGAGGAAAATGTCGAGGAAAAGGATGATGACGCTCGAGTTGACCACTGCATTCGTCGATGCTTTGCCCACCTCGAGTGCACCTCCATGCGTCGTGTACCCGTAGTACGCACTCACCGACGTGATGACATAACCGTATATCATCGATTTGATGATGGCATATGGCACGTGCCGCTCGATGAAAGCGTACGTGATGCCATAAACATACTCGTCCACCGTCATCACTCCGCCCAGCAACGCCATCATATATCCGCCAATGAGGGCCGAACCAACAGAGAAAATCACCAAGATGGGCATCATCGTGATGAAGGCCAGTATCTTAGGCAAAATCAAGTAGTTGGCCGAGTTCACGCCCATCATCTCCATCGCATCTATCTGTTCGGTGATACGCATGGTACCTATCTCCGACGCGATGTTCGACCCCACCTTGCCGGCCAAGATGAGGCAGAGAATGGTCGATGAAAACTCCAGCAACATCGTGTCACGCGTCACCACTCCCACCGTGTAGCGCGGCAACAGCGGGTTCTCCATGTCCAACTTAATCTGCAACGTCATGATAGCCCCGATGAAGATGGAGATGATTAGGTCGATGGGCACCGACTGAGTGCCCTGTTTGTCCAACTCGAACGCATATTGCCGCCAAAACATTCGCTGCCGGTCAGGCCAACGAAAAGTCCGCCACATCAGCAGCACATACTCGCCTATATGTTCCAGTATTTTCATCCTTTATATTTTTGCCTTTATCTTTGCTCTTATTACTCCTTAATTGCTCTTTGTTCTATTTCAGACTGCAAAGTTACAACTTTTTTTTCACATATGCAAATAAAATGCAAGAAAAATGCAAATTTCATACGAATTTGCACCATTTTGCGCCGCTTTTATTGGCTAAACGAGCCCGCGAGTGTAGAAATTTTTGCTCAAAAAAAGTGAAAAAAGTGCGTTTTGGGCGCATTTTTTGTGTTGAGGGGTTACGGAGAAGGTAGCAAGAGAGTACGGAGAAGGTAAGGAGAAGTCTTCACCAGGTAGAGATAAATGTGCAATTTGTAAATTTGTAAGTTTGTAAATTTGTAAATTTCTTTCCTCGCAAGCTCGGATAATCTGCTTCGCCATGGACGATTGAAGATATTGGACGATTGACAACGCGGATGGGTATTTTTTTTCGAACACGCACAGCGAAGCAGATCGTCTGGAGCGCAGCGTAAGAAAGAATCAAACGAATCAAACGAATAAGAAGGAATATAGGTTAAATAAAATCAAGAATTAGAGAATTAGAGAATTAGAGAATGGTTGGGCAAGAGTATAAATTCTTAAATTCGCAAATTCTTGATAGAACAATAGTTCTGTTGCGATAAATTTATACAAAAACCTATAAAACCCTTTGAATGCTTTAGTAGCGGGGCTACTTTACAAATTGATAGTAAAACCTGCTTGTAAGCAAGCTTACAGACAGCTTTTATATCAATTTGCCCAACTCTACGAGTAAAAAGCATTCAAAGAAATAAACAAAAAAAATGCTCAAATCAACTCAAAAAGTAAGCAATACAATATATCAACAAGACATAGAAGCTTCAATATAAAGTAGTGCAATAGTGGTATTTAACTGTCAAGAATTAGAGAATTAGAGAATGGCGGGGGGAAAAACAGAACACGAATCGAACGAATTGAACGAATAGGAAAGGAATAAAGAGCAAAGAACGTTTCATACCCCTCCCCCGCAAGCGGGACCTCCCCTACCTTAGGGGAGCGCTCCT
>CALAUY010000063.1 GCA_937892015.1 uncultured Bacteroidales bacterium
CGCACTGTCTCCATCAATGGCAGTGGACCCGTGAAATATCCCAGTCGGACACCGGGGATCGCGTATTTCTTCGTCATGGAATGCAGTTGGATGACATTCCCCATGGAGATAGCTTCTCGTGGCTGCAACTGTTCCTCCAGACAGAACCACTCATAGCTTTGGTCAATGACAAACACGGTTTGCGGGTGGTTGAAAGCAGTGTTGACAATATCCTGACGGGGAATGACGGTACCTGTGGGATTGTTGGGATTACAGAGCCATACCACATTCATCTCATCATCCACCTCTTGCAGCGAACGGATGTACCGCACCTCATGCCCGTGCATCCTACAGGCATCCTCATATTCGCTGAAGGTAGGTATGAGGATAGCCGAACGACAGCCGCTGGTAGCCTGTGCTATCAGATAGATCGCCTCGGTAGCACCGTTGGTGATTATCGTCTCCCACTGTCTGATACGGTGACAGATGGAGAGTCGGCGTTCCAGTTCACTGGGTACCGATGGGGGATAATGGTCAATCACATCCAACTGTTGCCGCAGGTATTCTTTCAGTCCGGGCATCTGTGTTCCCAGATACACATTCGAACTGAAGTTATGTCTTATATCGCCTGTATATTCGTATATATCGTCGCCGTGACCTTGTATCATATTGGTTTAGGGTTTAAGGTTTAAGGTTTAAGGTTTAAGGTTCAAGGTTCAAGGTTCAGGGTTCTGGTGTCACACAGATAGCACAGATAGCACAGAAAATTTAGTTTCAAGATTCAGGTTTCAAGATTCAGGTTTCAGGTTTCAGGTTTCAGGTTTCAGGAGTAGTAGTGTAGTGGTGTAGTGGTGTAGTGGTGTAGTTTCGTACCCCCTCACCGCAAGCGGTCCCCCTGTCTAAGGAGTTCTTTCCTACGCTGTGCTTCGGACGATCGGTAGAGCCGTGCTATGAAAGCCACCGGCTTTCAATCGCAAAACCGCCCTTGCTCGCTAAAGCGAAGCGGTTTTTGCTTCTTAACCCACAAGGGGTACGATCACTTCGTGTGCACCCCTACCTTAGGGGAGCGCTCCTGCGGAGCTAGTCAGATTAGAAACGAGGACCAATAGGACCAATAGGACTAATGGGACTTATATGACCAAAGACAAATCCCCCCATTCTGTTTCTTTGACGTATTGAAACAAAAAATCACCTTTTATTGCACTTTTTTACGATTTTTCTTGCATATATAAAAAAAAAGCAGTAATTTTGCAGTCTCAAAGGGCATAACATGAAATCAAAAGGCAGAAAAAGAAATAAAAATGCATAACAAGAAATCAAAATACATAACATGAAAAAAGTACTCGCTCTTGGAAATGCACTGACCGACATCTTGATGCAGGTGTCGGACGAGCAGGTGCAATCGTTGGGCCTTGCAAAAGGCAGCATGAACCACATCTCGTTGGAGTCAGCCCGTTACATACAGGACAAGTTCTCCACCGTCCGTAAGTCGATGATTGCGGGTGGTAGCGCGTCCAACACGGTGAATGCGTTGGCTGCACTGGGTACTCCCACGGCGTTTATCGGCAAGATAGGCAACGATGAGATAGGGGAGTTTTTCCGCCAGAACGCCGAGCATAACGGCGTGAGGCCGATACTGTTACCGAGCAAACTGATGTCGGGAAACTGCATTGCGCTGATTACCCCCGATGGTGAGCGCACGTTCGCGACGTATCTCGGTGCGGCATCGAACCTGAAGCCGGAGAACATATCCGAGGAGATGTTTGAGGGGTACGACTATTTCCACATCGAAGGCTATCTGGTTCAGAACCACGAGCTGATAGAAAAAGCCGTTCGTATGGCCAAAGGGGCAGGACTGATTGTGTCGCTCGATTTGGCATCGTTCAATGTGGTGAACGAGAACCGCGAGTTCTTGTCTGACTTGGTAGAGAAATACGTGGACATCATCTTCGCCAACGAAGACGAGAGTTATGCGTTCACGCACCTACAGCCCGAAGCAGCCGTTGCAGCCTTGGCGAAAGTGTGCGAGACGGCCGTGGTGAAAGTGGGCAAAGCGGGCAGTTATGTGCAGCAAGGTGATGCGTTCTTTCATGTGCCGGCCATCAGCACTGCGTGCATCGACTCGACGGGAGCGGGCGACTACTATGCCGCGGGGTTCTTGTACGGCCGGACGCGCGGTCTCTCGCTGCAAGCTTGTGCGCAGATAGGCACGATGGTTGCCGGACGCGTCTGCGAGGTACTCGGTGCCAAACTGTCGGAAGAGACATGGCACGAACTGAAAGGCCTCATCAATGCGCTCTATTTAGAATAAATCTTGGGAACACTCTACTTCTCCAGGCCGGCGAGAACGAGGTCACGCACGTCGGAGATAGCTTGCGTGCGGTTGTCGGGCTCATAGACACTGAGGTCAACGGGCTTGCCGATGGTCATCTTCACCCGACGACCCGGGTGAACGAGGTACTTGTCTTTAGACAGTACATCGTAAACGCCTGATAGCGAGACGGGTACAACCGGCAGTTGCATGTCGAAAGCTATCTGGAAAGCACCGCGCTTGAACTGCCCCATCTGACCGTCTTTCGACCGCGTCCCTTCGGGGAAGATGACAACGCTAACGCCGTTAACCAACCGACTTTTCGCCTCTTCGAGACTTTGCATTGCTTGATGTGATACTCCGCGTTCGATGAAGATATGCCCCGCAGCTTTGCAAGCCGTTCCGACGAAAGGAATGCGCCGCAGCGACGCTTTCATCAACCATTTGAAGACAACCGGCAACCATCCGTAGATGAGCCATGCATCGAACATCGAGCTATGATTGGCCACAAAAACGTAACTCTGTCCTTTTTGCAGGTTCTCCGCACCTGTCACCTCGGGGTTCATGAAAAAGAGCCAGAAAAAGAGCCGCGACCATAGTTGTTGAAAACCATGAACGAATGCGCTGTCTTTCCAGTGAATGAGCAGGATGGTGAAGATGGCACAGAGCAGGGTCGCGACGAGCAGGATAGGTAACGCGACAAGCCATTGCCAAAGAAAAACGAATATTTTCTGAATAAGGTTCATATTGTTTGTCCTTTTGTATTTTTATTGTTTGAGCTGCTGTTTTATTGCAATTGTGCACC
>CALAUY010000064.1 GCA_937892015.1 uncultured Bacteroidales bacterium
CCAAAAAAGTTTGCATATTTGAAAAAAATATATTAACTTTGCAGCCCGAAACGAAAAAATTTTGTTCATTAGTTTTTCCGATATACACTGATAACGATGAGATTATACTATGCCAAACAAGGGAAAAATACAAATACCGGAGCTGGACTTGTTTAGTGTACAAGCAGAGTATCCGGTTGAGATTGTGAATAATCAGAGTGTAGCCGAGCATTTTGACGATTTGGACATGTCGAAGAATGTGCTTATATGCAACGTAAAGAAAGATAATGTAGCTCATTTTATAGATGGAACGGCGAAGATTTACTATACGGGCAAGAAATTTCCCTCGACCGTAGCGTTGAATAAGTTGTACTATTTCGTACCCTATTTTAGTAAGCAGTGTGGTTTGGGATTTACGGGGATTCGTGATTTATATTTGATAAAGATAGCTCGTGTAGGTACCCGCAAAGAAGGTGAGCCGGACAATGATCCGAACGATTTGCGGATTGTGTTTGAATTGCAGTATGCGCGAAAGTTGTACGATGAGTATAAGTCGCATCGATTGCAGATATGGGAAACATACACAGACACGACGCTAATGAAACTTTCGCGGGAATACACATCTTCGGCAGGATCAGACACGACCATTTTCAATGAAGGCGAGCTTTCGTTAAAAGAAGAAAAGTTGACTCATATTGATTGTTTTTCTGGTCCTGGAGGGATTTGTACCGGTTTACATGCGTCAGGATGGCAAACGCTCATTGCAATAGAGTACATCAAGAGTTGTTGTGAGACTTATGCCGCCAACCATCCAGACGTACACGTCATTCACTCGGATATTAGAGACGTTACAAAAGAGCAGATTCTCCCATACATCCCGGCCAATGGTGTAGATTTGGTGACATCAGGCATGCCATGCGAAACATTCTCAACAGCAGGAAACACTTCTCGTTCATTCTATGATGATCGCCAGTTCTTATTTCGCGAAGGGATTCGTATTGCTCAGATTTCCAATGCTAAAATGATTTTGTTTGAGAATGTCCCTGCTATTACCTCCAAGCGAGAAGCAAAGCACTCGGGTGATTTGATAGTTAACATACTTAAGAAGGAGTTGAGGATGGCAGGTTATGGCAATTATATAGAAGTAGTGTTAGATTCGACTAAATTCGGTGTTCCACAGAAGCGCAATCGATTCTTTATACTTGCATGTAGATATCCCGAATGGAAACTCCAGTCACCCAAACCCACCTCCTCTTGTGTGGTAAGTGTCAAAGAAGCATTAGCAGGTTTGCCTAACGTGATTGCGAACAGCAATCAAGAGGGGAAAGATTATACAAATGAACATTCTGATTATGAAACATTAATGCGCGATGACACATTTTGGCATAGAGAATCCATGACATCGAACGAGATACTCAATCACATGCCAATGAACCATAGAGAATGTACACTGAAGCGCTTTGCATTACTTCGTCAGGGTGACAGTTTGAAGACATTATTCGATCGCTATCAAGGGGAAGAACGGGCACAATTGCAGCAGGAGCGGATATTGCCAAAGAAGATGTTTATTAAGCGTAATTATCGTTTAAAAAGCGAAGAGCCATCCCCCACCGTAACGAGTCATTGTTTGGATGAGTTTGTTCATCCTGAATATAATCGTGCCTTGACCGTTCGTGAATGTGCACGATTACAGTCTTTCCCAGACTCATACAACTTTGTAGGTGGACCATATATTGTTCCACATATTGACCGCACCGTTCAAGATAAATATGAACAAATAGGTGATGCTGTGCCTCCATTGCTGGCATATGCATGGGGAGAAAAAATTAAACAAATATTTGCAAAAAACGATTAGGCGTATGGTTAAGAAGTATTCTCGGTATTGTCTTGATAAGTATCAAGAAGAATACAACAAATGTTTTGAAAATTTAAAGTTGCAACATGCGGGACAGAAAATTACTGAAGCCGTATTGAATGAATACGACAGGGAATCTCAAAAAACGGCTATTCGTGTAACAATAACAAAAGCACTGCGTAAATATCCCAATGAGTCGGTAGCTGAATTGTGGGGTGCCATTTATCAAGCACATTTGTTTCGCAAATCAGGGATTTCGGATTTAGAGACTATAAATAAAGTAATCAGCGCAGATCAAAGTTGGAAGAAATCCAGTGGACATGCCTTTGAAGAAATGGTCAAGGAGTTAGCATCTCTTGCTCTTCATGGAAGTGGAGTCGAAGTTATTTTGCAGCGCGATTTGAACACGTTGCTTAAAGCCGGTGAATTGGCGAATGAACCTCGTGACATTAGTTGGTTAAAGGAACAGATAAAATCAAATATATTTGATTTATATGGTATTTTAATGGTGGATAATAAGAAGTACTGCTATAGTTGCATACAAGCTAAAACTAGTATCCGTGACCGAGTAACCCGTGATCGCGAGCCATCCATTCATGCAATGCAATCTTTCTTCTGGAGTGTGGTATTTGTGCTTGATGGCGACTTTCTACGCCTGCCTAAATTTGTTAGTATGATTAATGGCGGTTCGGAGGAGTTTCCCGAAAATGGCTGGCATGGCATGTATGTGCTTTCTGTTAAAGAAGCAAACAATCGAATATATCCACTGACAATGGATTTTGATATTTTCAAGTCACATGCATTACAAGCAGCTGATCAATGGCTAAAACGTCGCCAATGGTTTGACCGTACATGGATGGCACAATAATCTGATAGTCAGTTTGTTCTTATCTGTGCAGCGTGAAATGCAGCCGTAATGACCGTAAGGGGAAGAATGGTTGTACAACCTCTCACAGGCATGGTTGGAACATCATCAAAGACCATATCCCTCTTCAAGTAAAGTAGTCATGGTATGCAAAGTAGGCATTACATGTGGGCGGATGGTTGAAAATGGAAAAACATTAACTTTGCAGCCCGAAAGGAAAGGAGTTTTGTATCGTGTCATGGACAGATACTCTGTTCGGGGAGATAGATAATATTAACAAGTAAAACCAATACGAAGCATGGAAAACAAACAACCGATATCGAATGAGGCGTTTGCATTATCGAGTTATGAGTGCTTGATAGTAACTCCGTATATGAGGTTTGCGAATGGAGCGGAAGGCAGTGTGCTGGTTATGAATTTTGATTCAGAAGAAGCGTACCTCCTTATGTTTAACAGTCCTGAGCGCATAGCGGCAAACGAGAACCGGCTATTAGAGGATAAAAGGTACAAAGAATATGGTCATTTACTTATGTCCGAAGCCGAACGTTTTATACAGTTTCGCGACGAATGCCTAAATAAGAATGATGATGCTTACTGCATGTCACAAGAAGTGTATGAAAAGTATGGTGTGGTGCTGTTGGCCAGGCATCTTTTTGCTTCGCATATAGCCGACAGAATTTGCATCAAACTGAATGAAAATAGAAGAGCGTACTTCTGGCTTCAAAGCAGGTTGGATGAACAAATATTATTCAAATCTGCATCGAGATTCCAATTAATGGAATTGGATGAAGATGTGAGTTGTGTTCTTTCTGAAGAGAGAAGCTGGAGAGGGACTATTGTGTCTCAAGCGATGCAGTTTGTGAGTAAAGAAAAGAGCTATTTAGACGAGATACAAGAAGAGATTAGTAAAGCGCGAAACATGTATATTGATTTGCTTCGTACAGAAAAAAACATATACAAACTCTACTTGGGTCGAGCCGTAATGTCGGAATATCACGATAAGAAAAAAATCGTTGATTGGAAACAGCTCATGGAGAAAACACACGAACAATTATACGGGCATTCGTTTTCTTTCGTCTATTCAGATTATAGTATCCAAGAGATTATGGGGTTTTTCGAACTATGCAAATATTTGTACATAGAAAGACCTGACTATTTTGTTAAGCCGCAATTTGTTTCGGCCACATTAGACGAGCGCGTTCAGCTCTATGATGAATACCTCCATGCATGCACGGACGAAATGCTAACCGAGCTACTTAAGGAAGATGATCCCAGCCGAATAGAAAAGCCGAATAGGGAAGAGGCACAGGAGTTGGCGAAAGAGCGTATGGTTGAGATGATAGGGAAAATTCCGGAAGGATTGCCCGAAGAGCAAAAAGCCAGATATGCGAAATACGAGGAGGGTTTTCTTAAAAAAATAGGCATAGCAGCCAAATCGCTTCCCACAAAAAAGACCTCGAGACCAAACGCCACGAAAAGAGAAAGCGAGAGTGATGACTTTCTAATGCTTATTACGCATGAAGACAAACAAAAGGTATTAAGCGAACTGCACAATAGAATAGACCATCGAAAAGGGAAAGCTATCGGGATTGTTATAGCAGCAGCTGCGTATAAATACAATGTGTTAAGTCGCACACCGACCGAAAAAGAGTTTAGAAAAGAGTTCACTGATATAGAAAATTGCTCGTGGAGATCTATATCGCAATGGTTGGCAAAAGTAAACAAACCTGAACAATTACATAAGGATATTAGTGATGTTTTGCTCAGATTTTAGCTTCCATTACTTCTAAACGTTTCCAAATCAGACGCTGGAAGTTTTTGGAATCCAAAAAATTTGGTAATATAAATAAAAAGCAGTAATTTTGCACCGTCATTCGAAAATCGAGTGACGGATGTTTTTCTGTTTTTTTGAAAATTCGGACAGATTTCCGAACTTTTCCGAGAAAAAAGCAGTAATTTTGCACCGTCATTCGAAAAATCGGGTGGCGGTGCTTTATTGAGAAAGCATCAGAAAATATTTTTTAATTTGTAAAATTTCGTATGACTCGCACGTGCAATGAGCGGCCGCTCGCAGACGAGGTTTTTACGCAATTTTTACAAAAAATTATGACAATCAACAATTTTAGTCATGCTCAAGTAACAGAGTTATTAACCCGCGCACAGCGGATGGTAAGGTATCGCAAGGACGACAATGGCAACAAGGTTGCGTATGGTTTCCTCTTATGGGAAGATCGTGATTGGTTGGTCGTGTTGCAGTGGTTGCAAGACAATGGTTTGTTCGTGACCAATCCGAAGCGTCCGCCAATCGCGAAGTTCGTCAAATGGATAGAGGAGACGCAAGTGCCTCAACTGCTGTCGTCGTGCCAAACGGAGTCGATAACGTTGGCGAATAACGCCTTGAACGGCGCGCGTTACCCATGGAATGAGACTCGGATGAAGCCGCATATCCTTGTTCGGTGGAGAGCGTTGTACCAAAATCTTGACAAGTTGTGGACTGACATTTCAACGAGTGAACAACACGGCGAAAATAGGTTTCAACGAGTGAACAACACGGCGAAAATAGGTTTCAACGAGTAAGCAACACGGCGAAATCGATTGGCACGTTTTGTGAAAATTCCCATTAGTATGAATTTTTAAATTTTTTATAATTATGGCAAAGAAGAAAATGACTTGCGTCGATTTGACGACGGAGATGAAAAACGGCGAGATGAAAGTATTGGACAGCCGCAAAGGCACACTCATCCGCATGGGCAACTACGCTTACACGTTCATCGAGCGTGGCGTGAAAACAGTACGAAAAATGTGGATGTGCTGGGTGACTGTCGGTCGCTGCCTGTACGGCAAAGTGACGCTGAACGCCGACCACGTGCAGGTGCAGTTCTACATCCCGCATGCAGCGTACGAACGCGATGTGAACCGATTGGCCGACATCATCGTTGAGCAGGCCGAGACGCTGGCCGAACAGGTGATGAACGCGCGAGTAGTGGAACTGGCCGGTTCGCTGCAAGCGATGAAACCCATCGTAATCGACGAGGAGGACGCAGCCGCATGAAAATTCTGGCTCTTAGCGAGGGCGGCGTGAAATGCAGTAGCGCCTGCCCTTACTACGAGGAAAGTGGTGTCATTCAAGCGATTGGAGGTCCGATGAAGACGCATTGTCAGGCGGTGATGCAGGATGTGATAATCGACTGCCACGTGTTTGACCCGAGTAAGACGCTCATGGCGGATGTGACCGAAGACCAAGTGCGGGAGATGGCGAAAACGCTGAAGATACCTCTGCGCAAAGTGCGAAAACTCTATCCTCGTAATCACAAAGAAATTCATCCCGTAGGATGGAAAGTAAAAAAATCCGAAATTATTAAATCATAAAGAATATGTTTTGCTACCAAGAAAGTGTCAGCAAGGGCACTCCGACACCTTGCACGAAAGAGATATGGAACGCATTGATTGACAGCGCGAAAGTGAAGAACATCTGTCGCAGGATTGCGTTGCTCGATGAGACGAAAAAAGAATATAATGAGACGAAACAAGCATTGAAAAAACGTCTGCCTATTATCATCCCGCATGCTGCATCGTTCAGGAACGGTCGTCGTATCTCGGCCGATGCCGTGCCCAGCGGATTAGCGATGCTTGATGTCGATCATGTGGACAATCCGCGAGCTTTTCTCGAACAGCGGGTCATGAGCCAAATGCAGGGAAATCAGCAGGATGGTTGCGCCGCCAATCCCGATGCGCTGCGGGAGTTGCTGATAGAGAACAAGATCTATCTGGTGGCCATCACGGCCAGCGGCAAAGGTCTGCGACTCATCGGTGCACGCGAAGCGAACGAGAGCATCGAGGCGGCACAGATGCGCATGGCGAAAGCGTTGGGAATCAACGAGTACGATGCAGTGACGAAAGACCTTGCAAGAGCCAGTTATGTAGTCCCGAGAGCGTATATCTTGTGGATGGATGAAGAGGGGATGTTTGCAACGGAGGCGGTTGCAACGGAGGCAGTTGCAACGGAGGCAGTTTCATACCCCTCCCCCGCAAGCAGGACCTCCCCTACCTTAGGGGAGGAGTTAGCAAGAACGGAGGCAGTTTCATACCCCTCCCCCGCAAGCGGGACCTGTC